>JBOGTO010000618.1:0-8178 GCA_050695155.1 Ktedonobacteraceae bacterium | reverse complement strand
AGCAGCTTGCGCCGGCTCATATTTGGCAGCCCTTGCGCGCTTTGTAAGACGACACGCAACGACTCCAGGATGCTTTCGAGCGACCAGCCTTCCTCGAAGAGTTGGGCGAGGTGGCTGGTTCCCAGCGCGAGCCACGCTCCCGCGTGCTGGTCTGTGACGATATTGGGTTGTGCGCTGAGCAGGTCAATCGCCTGCGTAGGAGTATAGTATGTGGGTGGGGCTGTTTTGTGCAGCAATGGCACAGGCGCTTCTATGGGCGATAAGCGTTGTGATGGGTTCAATGCGGTTGGTAATGCGGAAATTGGTTGCGCGCTGCCCTGCGTCCAGCCGCGTCCCAGCAGTCCCAGTTCTCTGGGTGTCTTTTTGAAATAGTCGCTCAGGATGCGCTGCGTCTTGATGTTGAGCGGGAACCACTGTTCGGCTCGCCGGATGGTGGATACGCCGAGATCAGTTTCTTGTGCCAGGTCGTCCTGCGTCAAACCACGTTCCACACGCGCGACGCGCAATGGATGGACAACATATTCATATTCTTGCATCAGGTTCTCCTCTCATCTCAAGTGTAGCGGGACAATGCTTTGTTGTCTACACTTTTTTCGTTCACTTATCGTCCACTTTTCATCAACCGGCTGATACAAAAACATTCACTGTTACGCCGTTGGCTCGACCAATGCCCAGCCATGCTCACCCAGGCGTTCCACCAGGCCCTCTTTTTCCAGTTTGAGCAGGTTTGCTTCTACCGACCAGGCGGCGATGGCGTGCAGTTTCGGGTCAACATCAGTGTAGATGGCTGGCACCATTTCTGGAATGGTGACGCCGCGCGGCAGGGTCTCTAACGTTTGGAGAATCTGCTGTTCGCGCAAGCGACGGTGCGCGATGTATTCGGCGATTTTGGCCTGCGCGTTTGGGATTATGGGGCCATGCCCTGGCACGATCTCGGCAATATCTATCTCCTGCAAACGTTGCAGCGAACTCATATAGTCGAACATATCGCCATCGGGTGGCGCAATTACGTTGGTGGTGATGCCTGAAATCATGTCGCCCGCGAAAAGGATACGCGGCTGCTCCAGGTAATAGGAGTGATGGTCAAAGCGATGACCGGGCGTATGGATAGCTTTCAGCATATCCTCACCCGCTTGAAACGTCTCGCCATCGGCCACTTCGACATCTGCTACCGGTACGCCTTTACGACTATAAGCGTAGATGGGAGCGCGCAGGCGCTCGCGTAAAGCCGCTGCACCGCCGGTATGATCGGGATGCCCGTGCGTGATGAAGATACGCCGGATACCGCCGTATTTCTCGCCTTCCGCGATAAGTGTATCGAGGTAAACGGCATCATCAAGCGCCGGGTCAATCACAATGGCACCCTCGCTACCCCCGCCCAGCACGATAGTATTGGTGCCTGGCCCCGTCATGATGGAGGGATTAGGGGCCAGGATGATAGTGTATGCTGCTTGCATGTCTACCCCCTGCGCATATGTTCGGGTACTTCCCAGGTGTTGCCTGAGTCTTCTTGCAAGAATACGCGCGCCTTGCCATCTTCCTGCACAAGTATGGGGATGCGCGTTGGCACACGATGGATGACGCAATGATCCAGCGCGGCCTTCACGCTGTCGAAGGCGGCCAGTTCGCGCAACTGGTAAATGGTTGCGAAGACTAATGGGAACTCGTCGCGCTCAAAACGCGCCAGTGCCTCTGATGGCGCGATCCAGATGCCCTCGCTGGTCTCAAGGCGGTCATGCGCGGCCCGCTGCTCAGCCGGAGCGGTGGTGACGAAGAAGTGCGTATCGAAACGTTTGGGCATCCCCTCCGGCGTGATCCAGTGCGCGAAATAGCCGAGGCGGTCGGTCGCTAACATCAATCCTTCGGCGCGCGCCATCTTTTCCAGCGAACCCTGGCGCTGCTGGAACGCCTGGCGATAGCTATCAAAATGGGTCACCTGCCCCTCTGGAATGGGCAATATCTCACCATCTTGATAGGCCAGCAGCACACCTGCCTCCTCGAAAAGCTCGCGTATGGCAGCGGCCCTCACCCCTTTACCCGCCGCAGTGTACCCGCCGGGGTCGGACGGCGAAGCGATAACGGGCGCGGACACGCCTTCCGCCAGTTCCGCGACGTAATCGTCTTGCGAGACGGAGCCGCCGGGGAAAACATACACATTCGGCATAAAATCGCTCTGGATCACACGCCGTACCATAAACACTTCGATACCCCGCCCGCCAGGCACATCTCGCAACAACATAACGGCGGACGCCATACGCGGCTGAACGATCATACAGTTGGTCTCCCATTCTGGCATGAATACAAATACCTACCAGTATAGTATCTTACATGTCAGAGCGGAAGCAAGCTGGATGCCCGCAAGGGACATCCTATCGCTCAGCCGTGCTTGCAATAATCAGACCTGATAAATCTGTATGAGGATCACTCTCCGCATGTTTAGACCGTGTTTTGGAAAGAGCAGAGGAGAGCTCATGTGATAGACTAGCAGGATGAGTACCAGTTATCCCAGTAACCTTTCTGATGCGGAGTGGGAGTATCTGCAACACCGGGAAAAGGGTGCTTGCATCCTCACTCGTAATACTCCGGCAGCTTTTTCAGCCCTTCCCACTGCTCCTTGTCATGACCGAAAATCACAAGCCCGATATGCTCCCGTTCGACCAGATCAAGCAGTTTCATCGTACTGGCGCGGATCGCTTCGGCGTCCGGGTTGCTCCCGTCGCCCTGCTCGTCACGGGTAAAGCCCTCGCCGAAGGGGACAGCGTCAATCGGCAAGACAATCGCCCCCGTTTTGGGTAGCCGCACCAGCACCGATTGATGTCCCGGCACATGCCCGCTCGTCTCAATCAGAGAGAGCCCCGGCAGCAGTTCCGTGTCCCCGTCCACCAGCCGAATGCGCTCCATTGGCTGATCCCATTGGGGTCGATTGGCAGCAAAACGTGGGTTGCTCGCCGCATCCAAATGATGCACACGCTGCACAACATAGTGCGCCTTCGTGAATGCCGCGTGTCTTCCGGCATGGTCGATATCATAATGCGTCGAAATGACGGTATCGATATCGTCCGGTTGTAAGCCAATGCTCGCCAACTGCTCGATCACGTCCTGCCCATTCTCGAACTCCGTTTCTCCTTCAGGCATCATCTCCGGGAGACCACTGTCAATCAGAATATTCTTGCCGTCACCCGTTTGCACCAGATAGCACACAATCGGAATCTGGTATTGCGGCATGGACCCAACCTGCATCAGATAAAGACGCTTCATGGCATTCTGGCTCATAAGCTCCTCCTCGGAATTGAAACATATATTCTATCACATCAATCGTGTTGGTGTTCGTATTGGTCCGGCGTTAGCTCATTGCATGCAAGGCATTCTACCGTCTCACAAAGCAAAAAACTTCTCCGGTCTTGCTCTTTTGGCCATGCAGCATTACCGCCGCACATTCCAAAACACGGTCTTAGAACCTGAAGCTCGTCGCACCATATGGCTCAGCCGCCCCAAGGGCAAACACGGTGTGTGGGATGACCTGGTAGATCATGTATGGTGGCGGCCCTGCGCTTGGCGCACTGTATTCGGCTGTAAGTGAAGTGCCATCGTCGCTCACTTGCGCAGGCCATCCCCCGTCCTGGTATATTTTTGCGATGCGTGCCACCTGCGCCGGGTCAGTCACCCTGCTCGCCCTGCCTTCCACGACGATATCGAAATCGTGAGTGGCGACGGTGATGACACATTCAGGGTTGAGTGCCAGGTTCTTCGCCTTGCGGGTATTTGCTCCCGAAGTGAAGTAGAAGGCACCATCTACCCACTCGGCTCCCAGCGGCATGACGTGTGGTCGCCCATCTGGACGCACCGTCGTCAACCAGCACGTATGCCGGTTGGGTCCGCCCTTTTCCGGCTCCTGAGTAAACCCCTGATCCAGGCGATCACGTATCTGCGACCAGGGGATAAGCGGCGCACCGTAGCCATCAAGATTTTGTTCAGACTTTGGCTCGATCTTCATAGGTACCATTCTTGCTCTCCTTTTCTTTGATGTGTGGCATCGATCCTTTTTCCACAAGAGCCTTCTTGAATCTACACTAACAATTCTATCTCGCATGTCTAAAAACGGAAAGCTCATATTTGACCATGTTCAACGTATAGCTACAGCATACGCTGCCAGTATGAATTAACCGTGTGTAAATGCTGAGACGAAACTGAAACCGGGCAGGACTTTCCGCCTTCGGCAATTCCCATGCAAAAGATCGTTGTAGTGCGTTAATAGTCTGTCTAGCTTTACCTGGTAGAGGCACCACTTTATAAGCAATCGTGCGTGTCATTCTGAGCGCAGCGAAGAATCTCTCCTGGCTATCATTCTGAGCGCAGCGAAGAATCTCCATCCAGCAAGAGATTCTTCCAGACCTCCCCAGGCGGTCGCCTGCAAGGAATGACAAAGCAAACCCGAACAGCGCTGATTGAGCGATTCTGGTGGAGTAGGCTTTTTGCTCCAACGTCATATAAACACCTGGGATGTGGTAGCCATTGAGACGATGTTCTCGCGCGTGTTCTTCTGACCAGAAGAAGAAAGAATTTTGTCAGTAGTCGGCAATGATATTCGGAGCCGTGAGGTGTTCAAAATCAACATCGGGCTCAAAGACGAGCGGGTTTGCGTCGTATTCTTGCACGCTCCACGCCAGTTCGCTATCGACTGTGAAATGGAGTGGCTGGCCGCAATGCGCGCACTCGCTTTCGATCTTGACCACCAGTGGCTCGTTACGTAAGCGCCCTTGCACGAAAGGCGTTGCTATCGCATCATCCCCTCAAGCCGCGAAAATGCTCTCGCCACCGCTAAAGTATAACTGGTGAGGAGTCCTGTCTGTCGTTACCGGAAAAGCCCAGCTTACTTCTCCTGCATCGTTCAATACCAGGAAAAACAGGCGCTTTTGCAACTCTGCAAGTATTCTCGTCACGCTGTCAAACGGTATCATCAAGGTGCTTGAGATTTTTTCAGCCCTCAGAGGCTTTCCATCATTACGTGGCAGTTCGCTTACGACGAAATTCCTGATACGACGATGATTGTCCGTCATAAAGCTTAACCTTGACGAGCCATGTTGTTGCGCCTGTGCCAGATGTTGTCGCCACATGTCAGCAGATATAGAGATGATCTTATCCTGTCTGCCGATGAGAATAGTGTCTTGCATATGTAGTTCTCCTTCTTTCGATAAGCGCTGTAGACGCAACTGCTAAATCATTCCGGCTCGATGAAGCGGTGGCTGGCGCTCGCGCCATAGTTCATGCTGTAAACTTCCTTCAGTTGCGCGATGCGTTGCAGCGTCTCTTCGCTGAATGGTGTCTTATTCTCAAAAGCGTGTAAAACAATCCCTTCCAGCAGGTCGCCCAGTGAAAGATCATGGTATTCGGCCAGTCCTTTCAGCACCTTTACCATTCTTTTTTCCATTCTTACGCCAATCTGCACGCGCTCAACAGGAACGTTGTCCTCTTCTCTATTCGAGTGTTCTTCAAAATGGGTCATAGTATGCCTTTCCTTAAAATACCGATCTGAACTCCGCCGCCTGATGAAGTTCACAAAATAATGGGGTATATTCGCTCCACCCCTGTCACCTTCTTTACCCCTGTCATTCCTCGCAGGCGACCGCCTGGGGAGGTCTGGAAGAATCTCACGTGTCCCACCGAGATTCTTCGCTGCGCTCAGAATGACAATTCAGGAATACCTGGCTTATTTGTTTATATTAAGTAACTTTATACCTATGTAACAATATAACATCATCTGTGGCATAAAGCAAGTTTTCATTACACACAAAAGCCATGTGATAGAATAGGTTGGTTAATTGGTTCGGTACGGTTCATTCAGGCCGTTTCATCGTATCTCTGTATCAGGCACAAGCACGTTTGAGAGGGAGAACGCCATGCAGAAGAACGCTTCCGAGATGAGCGCCATCACCATTTCGCGCCAGTATGGCAGTGGGGGTGGTGAAGTGGCGGCGCACCTGGCGCAGCGCCTGGGCTGGCAACTCATCGATCACGAAATTGTAGCGCGAGTCGCGCACTCGTTGGGCATCACGGAGGAGGAGGCGGAAGTGCGGGATGAGCGTGTTGAAGGTTTCATCGCGCGCGCGCTCAACGCGCTGCAAGCAGCATCGCTGGTGGTTCCCGCGCCTGTAACGCCCCCGGCTCAGGCGGAAATGCTCTATAACGAAGCGCTGCGCAAGGTCGTGGAAACGGCGGCCAATACCGGGCGCGTGGTGATCGTGGGGAGAACCGGGCAGGCATTGCTGGCGGGGAGACGCGATATACTACATGTGCGCATAGTCGCTCCACTCCAGCAGCGCATTATTTATGTGGCGCGACGCGAAGGACTCGACGAGGCGGCGGCACAATCCCGTATTCAGAGCAAGGACCGCGACCGCACGCGCTACATACAGGCGCGCTTCGGTCGCAGTGTCGATGACCCTCTGCTCTATGATCTGATTATCAATACTGCCGTGCTTGACCTGGACAGCGCGGTCGATCTGATTAGCCTGGCGCTCGAGCGCAAAGCTCGCAAACTGGCTGTACGCACCGGAGAGTTGGGGCCAGCAACCGGGCTGGCTCGCTATCCCGGCCAACCAGCAGATTTGCCCCCACCCGCCAGCATGACCGGCGACGAAACCAATAAGGAGAACACATGAGACTCGCCAGCTTTTCCACGAGCGATCTTCCACATGCGCGTCTGGGGCTTGTCCAGCAAGACGAGATTGTTGATGTTGACCTGGCCGCGCGCGCCCTCGATCTGCACCCATATGAAGATATGCAGAGTCTGCTCGATCACTATGAGCAGGGGATGCCGGTTTTGCAGGCTATTTTGGGCAAAGCCGCCGGGCGTCGTTTGCGCGACGTGAAGACCTTCTCCGAGATTGGCGCGGCCTACGCGCTTGCCGAGGTGCAACTGGACGCGCCCATCCCGCGCCCGCGCAAGAATGTCATGTGTCTCGGCCTCAACTATGCCGAACATGCCAGGGAATCCGCCGAGGCGCGCGGGCGGCAGGCCACGCTCCTGAAAGCGCCCCTCTTTTTTACAAAGGCTCCCACCACCATCAATAAACCTTATGGCACGCTGATAATCGACCCGGCGGTCTCTACCCAGATCGACTGGGAAGCCGAACTGGCCGTCATCATCGGCAAAGCAGGTAAGAATATCCGTGAGGAAGATGCCCTATCGCACGTCTTCGGCTATACTGTGCTGAACGACGTTTCGGCGCGCGACATTCAAAGCCGCCACACGCAATTCTTCAAAGGCAAAAGCATCGACGGCTACTGCCCGATGGGACCCTGGATTGTTACCGCCGACGAGCTTCCCGACCCGCAAAAGTTGAAATTATACCTGCGCGTCAACGGCGTCACCAAACAGGAGGACACCACCGCCAATATGCTCTTCGATGTGCGCGGCATCATCGCCATTCTCTCGCAGGGCATGACGCTGGAGCCGGGCGACATCATCGCCACCGGCACGCCCAGTGGCGTCGGCTTCGCCCGCAACCCACCCGAATTTCTCAAAGCTGGCGACATCATGGAAACGGAGATCGAAGGTATCGGCACTTTGCGCAACACGGTAGAAAGTTTGTAGGTACAGAGCATGGACATGGACCTTTTCGAGACGACGCAGCTTATCGACGAGCAGGACCGCGCGCAGCAAATCTATCACGAGTTTTTGCGCGTCCCATCCATCAGCGCGGGTCTCTACACGCTGCCAGCAGGCAGCATCGACATGCAGCAGCCGCATACCGAGGATGAGGTATACTACGTAATCAGCGGTCGCGCCGCATTCCGAGGTGGCTCGGAAGAACGTTCAGTCCAGGCAGGGTCGATCATCTACGTGAAAGCGCATGTCGAACACCGCTTCCACTCCATCAGCGAAGACCTGCGCGTGCTGGTGATTTTTGCCCCCGCCGAGTATACCAACGCGCCAAACCGCCCGGAATAGGGCCTGGCTTCCATGCGTAGTCATGAAAACAGTAATCGCATTGAACGAGAAAGAGCAGGAGGCAAAGCGTATGGACACCACGATTACGATTGAATTCTTTTCGGATACGAAGGAGCATCTCAAAACGCTGGAGCAGCGTTTGAAACATGAGCGTGATGTGGATGTGGACATGCTTATACCCCGAGATGCGACGGCCCCAGCGCTTGTATCTATCGGCATTAAGAAAC
>JBOGTO010000617.1:0-4219 GCA_050695155.1 Ktedonobacteraceae bacterium | reverse complement strand
CCGTCATGGTGCCGTTATTCGCAAGGTCCGGTATTTGCCATGCCTGGCAACCGAGCGCCGGATCGACGAAGTTTGAGAGCAAGGCATTATCACTCGGATTGCCCAATGTGGTCGCGTTCTGCAACTTGGCCGTATTGGCGGCTGACAACTGGGCCGTCTGGCCGTTAGCGTTCGCCAGGTAGCGCGTCTGCACATTATCGCTCTGGTCCATATCGACCAGGGCAAAGCTGCGCGTCGTCAAGCAAGGCTGTCCATCATTTGCCATACCGGAAGGCGGAACTGTGAGCGTTTTGGCCTGAATCGCGGCATTGGCAACGTGGAAAAAGTGCGTGGCGTTACAATACGCAAACTGCCCAAAATCAGAGCCATGCCGCCCGTTGACGCAGCGACCACCGGCGGTATCACCGGTCAAATGCAGGAAAGTGCCGTTGAAACCAAACCACAGGCCAACGACGGCTCCCGCCGGAAGTTGGGGCGCAACGGGAGCGATAGCGGGTTGGGTTCCCCTGTCTACTACAAGCGGCTCGTAGGCAGACAATGTATTGGTGGCTGGATCGAAGATAACGGCCTGGACAAATGCGGACTGATTAGCGTTGGCCTCATTACACGGCCCTTGCGCCGCATCGGTAGCGAAGAGTTGATAGGGGGTTGCTAACCCCTGCGCGGTTAATGGCTGGTTCGGGACGCGCAGCGAACAATTGGCATTGACCGCCGCAGCATGGCTGCCCAGACGCTGCTGGACATATACGAAGGCCCCCGCGCCTAAGACGATAAGCAGGGTGACGCTCACTCCGATGAGCATCAAAGGCGAAAAACGCCTGCGCCGCGCTCGTGGGGATTGGAATCCGGGGCTTGCTCTATGCGGCGATTTTGGCCGCGTTAGCGTTTGCATGTGTCATCTCTTCTTTCTTTACTTCCTGAGAAACAGGTCCAGGGGAAAACGGGCATATGAAACTAAAGCCATCCTTCTCTGTGCGGCAAGAGGTGTCTTGCTTTCCAGCTTGCGTTGGTTCCCCGTTTAATGCGTCTCCCCTCCAGGACAACAAACCATACGGGAGTATGGACATCCTGGCGACGCACATTCTATCAAATCAAAAGAGGCAGCGCAGTACATGCCGTGAACTCGCAACATGTGCTGTGTACTGATAAAGCTTTTTTAACTCGCTATTTTCATTCATTCAGATGTACGGGTGTACGGTTGTGAGCTTACCACAGCTATTCATGCACTTCTTCATGCAAATGCAGAAAATTAGTATCAAAGTACCAAAACAGGTTAAGAAGTTTCATGATGTGTTATCTGGTGCAGCATCACACGGGATAAATAGGGTTGCGACATTCTGAGAAGCGCACATCTTTGGTCTGGTAGATGCTGTAGCGAGCGATCAACTCGTCGCGCAGGGACTCGAAAGGCGTGATGGTGTCAACGATCATTTCAGAGGCCAGGTGGAAGATGTCAATATCCTCGGCATACTTTGCTTCCATCGTTTTGCGGAATGACTCGCGCTGTTCTTCGGGCAGCGCGGCGATCTGGTTGGCGAAGACGGCGTTGATGGCCGCTTCGGGACCCATGACGGCGATCTGAGCGGTAGGCAGCGCGATGACGGCATCCGTACCGAAAGCTGGCCCGGCCATCGCATAGAGACCCGCGCCGTAGCACTTGCGCACGATTACCGAGATTTTCGGCACGACCGCCTGCGAGACGGCGGCAATGAACTTCGCGCCATGCCGGATGATACCGGCGCGTTCGACGGTTGAGCCAATCATAAAGCCGGACACATCGGCCAGGAAAAGCAGGGGAATATTGAAGGCGTTGCAGGTATTGACGAAGCGCGTCCCCTTATCGGACGAATCGACGAAGAGTACGCCGCCCTTGACACGCGGCTGATTGGCAACGATACCAACGGCGCGTCCATTGAGACGGGCAAAGCCGATAATCAGTTCGGGCGCAAAGAGCTTTTTGACTTCCAGGAAGCTGCCCCCTCCGTCGATCAGCGAGTTGATGAAGTCGTACATATTAAATGCCCTGTTCTGCGCTTCCGGCACGATCTCTTTCAAAGGACGGTCGCTGGCAGGCGGCGCTGGTTCGGCATCATCAGGCCTACCCAGATAGTTTTGCGGCATGTAGCGGAAATAGTCCCTGGCAAGCTGTATAGCTTCCTCCTCACTCTGCACCAGGAAGTCGCCCAGACCAGAAACGGTGCAGTGCATTCTTGCGCCACCCATCTCTTCGAGCGTGACCTTCTCGCGTGTCACCATCTCGGCCATACGCGGCGAGCCGAGATAGGCGCTGGCATTGCCCTCTACCATAATGGCAATATCGGCGAAAGAGGGCGTGTAGGCCGCGCCCGCCGGAGATGGCCCGAACATAATAGAGATTTGCGGCACCACGCCCGACATCTTGATCTGGTTGTAGAACGTGCGCCCGCCCTGGTTACGCCCCGGAAAGAGACGCACCTGGTCGGTGATACGCGCCCCCGCCGAGTCGATCAGGTAGAACATGGGAATGCGCATCTGCATCGCCATTTCCTGGATGCGCAGGTTCTTTTGCACCGACTTCTCACCGGCAGTGCCAGCTTTCACAGTCGAATCGGACGCGCTAAAGGCCACCGGGCGACCAAAAATGCGCCCAACTCCGGTAATGACGGCATCCGCCGGTAGCTCGGGGTTCTGGTTTTCCGCGAACATAGCGTCCTCAAACTCGATCTTGCCATCATCAAGCAAAAGTTTGAGGCGGTCGCGCGCAAATAACTTCTTCTGCTGGCGGTTACGCGCGTGATATTTTTCCGCGCCACCCTTCTTGATACGCTCGATCTCGGCGGCTAATCGCTCTTCATTGCTGCTCATGGGGCTGGTGTCCCTTCCTAATCGCTAAAACCTGTACCGCTACTTTACAATATGGGGAGACCAGATATCAAGGCGAAATCTTCACCTGCCGCGCGCGCGCAAGATAGCAACTCCAATCAAGCTCAACCCGATAAGCAAAACGGCAGCAGCGAAGATGATGAGAATGACCGTGATAGGTGAAGGTCCCGGATTGGCAATGCCGCCACCGGCTGGCGCGTCAGGCACAACCGTTGGCGCGCTGGTAGCAGTAGCTGGCGCGGTGGTCACTGTCGGAGCGGGTGTAGATAGGAGAGGCGGATTCAAAAACGGCTGGGCGGGCAGATTGTTGTTAGCAGTGGCGAGAGTGACAGCCGGATTGTGGCGATTAATGCCGCCAAGCGGTGAGTACGGGTTGCTATAGTAATTCGGGCCGCTCCCCACATTGATTGTTTTGCTGATAGTGCGTGTGCCGCCCGGTGAAGTAACGGTGAGTGTCAGCGTATAGCTTCCCGTTTGTTGGTACGTATGGTTGACGCTGATGCCTGTAGTAGTCGCCCCATCGCCGAAATTCCAGGCATAGCTCAGGGGATTACTCGTATTGGCAGGATCGAATGAAGCTTTAGCATCGAGCGCAATATTTTGCCTCACAATCGTTTGCCCGATGTCGCTGATAGCCGCAATCGGATTGCCATCTACTGTTGCCTGGCCGAGCATATCGGGCTGGTTGAGCATCCAGGTAGTAAGCATGGCAGGCAGCGCCAATCCCAGCGCCAGCGCAGCCGATGGACGCTCCGCGCCGCAGGTATAGGTGTTCATCAGCGCGAGCGTATCTTCCGGCAGGTCGTAGGGGAAGGCCCAGATAGGCGGATTGGGGTCATAGTAGCTCTGATCGCCTGTCACGGTGACGACGGGCAGCCCGGCATAGATAAACGGCACCTGGTCGCTATTGCTGGATGGGTCATCCTGAATATGGATGTTGCTCTGCTGATCGGGCGTGAAGATGGGTTGGGTAACGTTCTGGTTGTTGCTATCGTAGTAATCGAGCGACGAGTAGCCAACGGCCTGGAATTGCGCAAAAACGGCGGGAATGGCCTGCTGCCACAGGTTGCGGAATTGAACAACGCGCTCGCGTTGCAAGGGTGTAAAGTGAATGCGACCGGGATAGGCAGCGTTATCTTGCAAAGGCGTTACGTCGATGTAGTCCGGCATGAAAGGGTTAGACGCCCTGCCCAGAAAACGCGCCGGATAATTGATGCCGCTCTGCTCCTCGTTGAACATAGCCAGCACGTTAGATAAATCGCCATTGACGGTGCTATTCAAGTAGTGAAACGAGCCGAAGCGCCCCTGTTACTCGGCATCGAAGATCACAAAACCCACGGTACGCGCCGGGTACACA
>JBOGTO010000616.1:0-10707 GCA_050695155.1 Ktedonobacteraceae bacterium | reverse complement strand
GGACAGGGGTGGACCATCACATATGTAGGGATGCCCCTCGTGGGCATCCGGGGGAGGAGTGGAGTGGCTTTTCTCCTTATTCGGAATGTGTAGACTCCTGGTCGTTATGCTACCTTGCATCCACAATCCATCCTTCATCCTTATCGCACTCTACCGGTATACCATACCCTCTCTCGCTCTGCATATATACCCAGGCTGCTTGCACCGCGCACAACACTGCATCCAACATATCGCCCATGCCATCCTCTATCAGCATCTCCTCCAGAGTATCAGACATCTCAATAGACAAACCATACCACTCCGCTAAGCGCTCAGAACGCAGCCCTTGCACAATTTCCTTTCGTGCCATTTCTCTTTCAATGGTCTGTTGACCATGCACGTCGCTCTTGTAGCTGCGTTTGCCAATTAGCTTGCGCGCTAGCAGTGCAGGGTAGCCCTCGACGGCTATGCGCTTGTCCGCCGTTGGACGGCAGGGAAGGATGCTGACTTGCGAGTTGAACAGGCGGGTTGCGCCCTGGAAAAACATCTTGCCGACGGGGACTCGGTGCAGCATCATGGAGCTGATAGCTCCTGCCAGTCGATCGGTTACGCGCAAGTGCAGTTTATCACCCGGCAGGCGGCTCGCGCGATAGGAATGCAGTGTGTTTTCAAACTCCGCTTTGCTCATAGATGCAATGATGCCCATGTAGCCTTGCCAGTTCTGGGGCCAGCCGAGGTTGGCGATCAATTTGCGCGGCTGACCAAAGGGAAAGTCGAGCGCGGCAAACCAGGGGCCATCGCTGCGCAGGAACGCTTCAAAGTCATCGAATGAAGTCATCTTGAGGAGGGATTTGACGCTCAATGTAGCATCATGCAGCTCGCAACGGGCGCAGGTAATAGGTTTGCGGCGCGAGGGAGAGGAGGTAAAATCGAGGCCATAGATATGCATAGTTATTTGATGCCAGCGTTATAACTGCGCCATGACACGCTTGCTGATGGCGCGCAGGGTCGCGTACACGCCGGTGCCGCTGGAAGCAACCGCCTCGAAGCTGGGCAGACGGCGGCGGTTCAGGTAGCGTTCGAGTACCGGAACGGGCAAGGCTGAGGGCATATCGCGCTTATTCCACTGCATGATGATGGGAAAGCTGGTCGGGTCTTTACCGAGGCGGCGTAAATTCATCTCCAGCTCAGTAATGCTCTGCACATTCTCTTCAAACTTCTCGGCCTGTGAGTCCACTACAAAAACGATGCCGTCCGCGCCATTCAAGACAGCCAGGCGCGTGCGCTCGTAAAGTATCTGACCCGGCACGGTATAGAGGTGGAAGCGTGTGCGAAAGCCGTAGACTGTTCCCAGGTCGAGCGGCAGAAAGTCGAAAAAAAGCGTGCGCTCGGTCTCCGTAGCGATGCTGAGCATCTCGCCGCGCACCGACGGGTTGATACTCTTAAACACGTATTGTAAGTTGGTGGTTTTCCCGCAATATCCAATACCGTAGTACACGATCTTGCAGTGGATCTCGTGCGAGGCTATATTTATGAGCGCCATGTGCCAGGTTCCCTTAATCGCGGAAAAGCAAATCGATGGTGTCTTCAACGGAGGAGCGGAACTGGATATTCAGCACCGAGGATTTCTGGCGTGTCGTATCGGCTCGTACTCGCTCCAGCGTGCGGCTCAATTCATCGGAAGCCTTCTTTGAAAGCACTTTGACCAGTCCGATATGGGTGAGCTTATCGAAGACAATGACCAGCAGCCATTGATCTTCGATCATGGTCGTGTAAATATTCTCATGCACGCCCTGTTGGAAGATGGTGCGGAAGTCCTTTTCACCAAGCAATTCCGCGACATGGCGAGAGGAGGAGAACGCGCCAGCCAGCAACGCGCCCAGGGAAGTAGCATTGCGTTTGATCCTGCTTCCCTGCGTCGTCACGACCTGGCCGCTCTTGTCAAGCAACATGACAGAGGAGGCGCTGGTATCATTCATAAGTTTATATAAGACATTGGAGATAAGAGCAAGCTCATGATCTGAGATAATAAGATTGGTTAATTGTTCCATGTATGCTTCGCCCTCAGTACGCCCGCAATCCGGGTACACAAGTCATTACGTTGTACAACTTCGCTTTCAGGTAATATCAAGCGCTTCAAGAATTTCGGTGCGGCTGGTTTTCACCATGTGCCGGACGCGGCCAATACTTGCAGCATTATCGAACATCGTGACCATCAGGGCATACTCGCCCAACGGGTCAACGCTTACCAGCCCATGTTCGTACTCATGCAAAACTCCTACCACATTGCCCCGCGCAATCTCCTGACCCAGCGCCTCGGCAGTATTGAGGCCGGAGGTCATCATCGCGCCCACCGCCTCCATATCTTCCTTGCCATCGCGCGTCAGCCCCTCGATCATCAGCCCGTCACGCCCTACCAGCACAGCCAGCCGCACCCCCGGAATCGACAGGAAGCGGCTCAGTGTTTGCTTGAGATCAACCATTCTTTCCTCCGTACACGCCAGATACAACCTGATTCAGTTGTATGATCTCATATCATTCTACTCTGATGCCGCTAGCAGGCGCAATCAAATAGGACATCCTGGCTAATGGATGGGCATTATCAGAATGATACGAGGGCAATCGGTCGCCCTTGTATCATTCTGAACCATTGCATCTCTAAAAAAGAGAACGTATGAACTTCAATTTCTTTGCAATTTCAAACTAACGGGTAGCCATTCAGCAGTTAGCGATGATTGGCTCCATAGTTTGGCGCTTCCTTCGTAATCATTATGATAACGGGAACACAACCGACAGGCTGGCGGAAGCAATTTCGAAATGGGGATCGTGGCGAAGCCGCCACACATGCGCCTTGATGCCAAAATACTTTAACGCCTCACGCTTCTCCTGATAGGAAAAAGAGGCGTCAGGGTCTTCCAACTTTTCCCTGTAAATTATACAACGTTGCTCAAACGCTGCAATAGCTTCCTGTTCCTCTTTATACAAAAGTTCAAGTTTTTGGAGTTTTTTTTGCTCGGTAAGAAGTCCTAAGTTTTCCCGCTCTAAGTCATGAAGCAACCTCCCAAGCGACTCGATGCTATCCTCGTTTTGAGCGTACCGCCCCATTTTCAGGAGATTTTGCACTTCTTTTTCAATTTCCCTCAATCGTCGCTCTATGGGCGAGAACTCGCCTTCTGTCGGGTTTTTACGCTTTTTCTCTTGTAGTTTTTGTGCAACCTGTTTGGGGTCTTTGATAATTTCAACGGCATGTTGCCAGGCCGCGTTATCGAGAATATGAGCCGCAATAGTAAATCCCTCGCACTCACCGCGTTCTTTATCTCCTGTACTTTTGCAACGGTAGTCAATTTTATTGTCTGATTTGCGTGTGACAACGCCGTTGCGTTCACAGTAACCACATACGACAAGCCCACAACGCAACAGAGTATCTTCTGGGTACTTGTTATTGCGCGATGATTTCACTTTGTTTTCCAAAAGCTGTACTTGCACTCTCTCAAATATGACGCGGTCAATAATGGCAGGAACAACTCCTTCCGGCATTTTGATTTGCTCTTCTTCGTTGCGGTAGGTGGTCAACCGATGCCCGTTTACTTTTTCCTGGCGCGTCCGGTAGACATATGCCTCGCCCATATAACAAGGGCTTGATAAAATTCTGTGGACGGTTGAGTGTAGCCAAACACCCTTAAATTTCTGTGTGCCAATATTTCCCCTGGTTGGGACACCTTCTTGCGTCAAGGTTGCGGCAATGGTATGAATACTAATACCTTCAAGCGCCATTGCGTAGATACGCAAAACAATTGTGGCTTCCAGGGGATTTATGACAAAAGCCGTTCTGTTTTCGTTCCACGCATACCCATAACGAGGTACGCCGCCTCCGAGGAGTTTTCCGTTTTTTGCCCTCTTTCGCTTCCCGTCGTTGGTGCGCTGGATGATCTTTTCCCGCTCAACCTCTGCCACAAACGCGAGAGCGTTCCGCATGAACTGACCCGCAGGTGTCCGGTCAAACTGCTCTTTCACGCAGTCTATGCGGATATTATAATGCTGCATCTCATCGAATAGCACCCCTAAATGTATTTGGTTGCGGGAGAACCTATCAAACGTGTTAAAGAGAACTCCATTGATCTCACCGTCCCTATACATCTGGCGCATTTTGGTAAGGTCTGGCCGTTCCCGATATAACGCGCCCGTGAAGACTTCGCGGAAAATAACGACAACGATATACCCGTTTGCCTCAGCAAACACAAGACAGTTTTCAATCTGTGTTTCAAGACTGGTTCCATCCTCTTCTTGCACGTCGGTTGAAACTCTCGCATAAATAGCAACGCGCATAAATTCCTCTCTGGCAACCCGTAAAACGTCGGTACTGATACCCTGACTCATGATTTTCTCCTTGCATATATCAATCCCGTTCCATAACGAAACGGGATTGATAGGTAACTACTGCTCGCTTATAAAGAGGTGTTGAACGGTTGCTCCCTCAACGGGGTCTGCGGTGTAGGTCATGCTGGTGCTATCTGCCTGATAGCTGTAGACAGATTGGTGGTTGCGTCTCTTTGTCCGCTCTTTGATTTCCTTAGAGTAGCTGATTGGTCACTAATCTTTCACATTCACATCGTCAAGGTCATGGTAGTTGATGTCCTGGCCTAAGCCACGACTTAACGCCGTTGCTATTGCCCCTACAGTGTGTTTGAAAACCCGCTCGCCGTTAATGGCGCGTTTGAGAGTGTTAATGTCGATGTTTGCCCGCCGGGCAAGTTCAGCTTGAGACCATCCAAGCTTAATGCGATAGTCTTCAATGTTCATGATAAAAGCACTCCAATACAATACTATAAGTTGCATTAGAGTATGCCATACAATCCTATGAAAGTCAATGAATTTAATAGGACAATACACCAGACGTTAGATACATAGCGAAAAAAAGAGGCGATTTTCAAAACGTGCAAAGGCAGAATAGAAAGCTCATCCATACCTATCGATTTTCTAATAAGCAGATTGGATGAGCTTACATACCTCGGCTGGCTCTATAGACTCAGTGAAGGCACTCAAGCAGGATAGTTAGGTTGTGACCCTGTTGGTATTACGTCGTGCGGATGGCTTTCGCGCAGACCGGCGTTGGTGATACGCACGAAGCGCGTCTTTTCCTGCATTTCAGCGATGGTGGCACAGCCCGCGTATCCCATCGATTGGCGCAACCCACCCACTAACTGATAGACCAGTGGCCCCAACATACCCTTATAAGGCACACGCGCCTCAATGCCCTCGGCGATCAGGCCGCTTTCTTCGATGATATCGTTCTGGAAGTAGCGATCTTTACTGAAACTGCGCTGCTTCATGGCGGCAATCGAACCCATGCCCCGGTAATCCTTGTAGCGTTCGCCGCGCGAGATAATCAGTTCGCCGGGACTCTCATCGACACCTGCTAGCAAACTGCCCAACATGACCGTATCCGCGCCCGCCGCGATGGACTTGGCAATGTCGCCGGAATACTGGATGCCGCCATCAGCCACAACCGGCACGTCGTAGCGGCGGGCGACGCGCGCGCAATCGTGAATAGCCGTAATCTGTGGCACACCAACGCCGGCGATAATGCGCGTTGTGCAAATTGCGCCTGCGCCGATACCTACCTTCACCGCGTCAACGCCTGCCGCGATCAAGGCCTCCGTCGCCTCAGCCGTCACCACGTTGCCAGCCATCAACTGCACCCGCGCGCCAAATTGCGCCTTGATATGCGCCACAGTATCGAGTACCATACGCGAGTGAGCATGTGACGTATCGACGACCAGCATATCCACGCCCTCCTCGATCAGCGCGGCGCAACGCGCATCCACATCCGGGCCAACACCTACCGCCGCACCAACGCGCAATCGTCCAAGCTCATCCTTAGCGGCATTAGGATAGAGAATTTTCTTCTGGATATCCTTCATGGTAATCAGACCTTTGAGGATACCATGCTCATCCACCACCGGCAATTTTTCAATTTTGTAGCGATGCAGGCTATCAGCCGCCTGCTCCAGCGTCGTGCCGACCGGAACCGTGATGAGGCGTTCGCGGGTCATCAGTTCGGAAACCGGGCGGTCAAAGCGCGTCTCGAAACGAATATCGCGGTTCGTCAGGATGCCCACCAGCTTGCCCTGCTCCGTAATAGGAATGCCCGATATATGGAAGCGTTTCATGGCGGCCAGCGCCTCGCTTAACAGCGCACTCGGTTCAAGCGTAATAGGATCGGTAATCATGCCCGATTCGGAGCGTTTGACCTTATCGACCTCCTCCGCCTGCGCCTCGATGGACAGATTGCGGTGGATTACGCCCAGGCCACCCTCACGCGCCAGCGCAATGGCTAAACGGCCCTCGGTAACAGTATCCATAGCCGCGCTAATCACCGGAATATTGATAGTAATGGAACGAGTTAGACGTGTAGCGGTGGAAACTTCGCGGGGCAACACTGCTGAGGCAGCAGGAATAATCAACACATCATCAAAAGTCAGACCCTCCAGAGCGAACTTCTCCGCGAAAGCATCTCTTTCGGGCATGATAAGTGCATCCTGGTCTGGTATGTAGGTTGAAGACATAACGACGGCGCATCCTCCTTATTAATAAAACGTCCAGCGCACGACCCGCCGTGCGCTGGACCTCCCACCGGGACTATACGATGAGAACGCACCCATCGTCTGGCATGATTGGTGGTGTGTAATTTCAATATTCGTTATACTGTAGCACGTAGAAATAAGAAGAGTCAAATTGAAATAGCCGGTAATTGCTCATAAGTTTGCAAGGCCATATGAACCAGATGGTGCGAGAGATTCTTCGCTGCGCTCAGAATGACAGCCCAGGAACGTGTCATTCTTCGCTGCGCTCAGAATCTCTCGCACACTCCAGGTATCTATCTTGAAATACAGAGAATACACAACAAGTTGATAAACGTTCTTCCAGCGAGGTATGATATACCAACTGATCCAAAGAATATATGAAAGGCCAGCCGAATCGAATGTCCAGCGTCAATAGTGGAATCATCGCCCTTGTTGGAGCGGGGGAATATCTTCCTAAAATGAATCCGGTCGATCAATATCTGCTTGAACAGCTTCATGAAACACCGAGCGTGGTTGTGTTGCCAACGGCCTCGGCTCCCGATGGCACGGGCGTTCCCGAACGCTGGAACAATATGGGGGTCGAACATTTCACGGAGCTTGGCGCGCCGGTCGAACCGCTTATGCTGCTCACCCGCGAAGATGCGAACAATCCCCTTTTCGCCGAAAAGCTTGCCTACGCGAACTTCATCTACTTTTCGGGTGGAAAACCAGGTTATTTGCTGGAAACGCTCAAGGGGACGGCATCCTGGCGAGCCATTCAACAGGTATGCGAGCGCGGCGGCGTGATTGCGGGCTGTTCGGCGGGCGCGATGGTCATGGGGGCGGTACTCTTCGACTTCCCACAGTTCTGGCGCACCATCCCCGCGCTCGACCTTGTTCCAGGCATCGCGGTTATTCCGCATTTCGACGAACTACCCAGGGCAATGACATCTACCATTGCCAGTATCGAACGTAGTAAAATTACGGTAGTCGGTGTAGATGGCGCAACCGCCCTGGTCATATCTCAAGGTCGCTGGAGCGTTCAGGGGGCAGGCGGCGTGACCATTATCACCAGAAAGCAGAAACATCGTTATCAGGCAGGGGACGAGATTCCGCCTGCCGAAGCCTAAGACGTTATTATCACAAGGAGCTGCATTACCCATTATGGAAAATGAAACCCGGCAACGTATTCCCGGTCGCTACGGCATCGAAGAGATCGAAACAAACCAGTTAGAGGCATGGCCCAATTCCAATCCTGAACGCGATTACGTCACGCACTTTGAGATACCGGAGTTCACCTGCCTGTGTCCGCGTTCGGGCTTCCCCGATTTCGCCACCATCATTATTGACTATGTGCCTGAAAAATCTGTCGTCGAACTGAAAAGCTTGAAGTTGTACATCAACCAGTACCGCAACCGACAGATCAGCCACGAGGCAGCCACTAATCGCATTCTTGACGAACTGGTGGCGTTGCTCGCGCCGCGCTGGATGCGCGTAGTAGCCGACTTCACCGTGCGCGGCAACATCAAGACCATCATCTTTGCCGAACACAGCACACCCGATTACCAGGGGCCGCGCCCGGAGTTCAGACGCTACCTTCCAGGGATGTAGCAGTTTTCGTCAGTTCCTGCTCGCGCACACCCCAAACCCAGTCTAATTCAGCCTGCCATTGCTGTAAGATATGCTTCATGACGCGCAGGAGATTCTCCAGAAATGCCGGATTCGGGTGATCTGCCAGTTCATAAACGATGCTATCCATCTCCGTTTGCGAATGCAGGATAGTAGCCTGGCAGTAATTGACATAGTGGTTTAGCAAAAGCAGGCGCTCATCAGGGCGCAATAAGTCGAAATACGTCATCTTATGATGGAAGAATTTCTGATACTCTCCCAGGTTGGATGACGTATCCATCATCAACTGGTGAAAACGCTTGCGTCCCTCATCGGTAATCGTATAAACACGCGCGCGGCGATCCGCGTGCGTATCGTTACGTCCCTCTGGCAAGACGGCAATCAGGCCCATTTGCTCCATCTTAGCCAGAATGGTGGACAGGGTTCCGCTGCTGATCCTGGCCCAGGGCCCGATCTGGTCATTAGTGATCTTCATCATCAGATAACCGTGTATCGGGAAGCGCATCAACAGCGAAAGAATAATTAGCTCATACACCGCTTTTCCTTAGCGCGTAACGTAAACGCCAATCATGTAAGGGATCACTGCCACGAGAAAACCGATAGACATCAGCAACGAACTGAAGTTTTCGCCATAATTCAGAAAGCTCGCCCCGTTAAAGCCAGCCGCCACAATACCTAACAATCCGACTATCGAACTGATTATCCAGGCTCTCCGCCGCGAGGCGATTGCCAATCCAATTAGAATCAACGATGAGAGCAATAGCGCAAACCCGATAATGGCATGGAGCCGCAACCACAGAGTGCCATTTCCCAACACCCATAGCACCCCCGTCACCACGCCCGAAAAGTATTCAGACGGGTGCGCGCCCGGATGGTTAGTTGGAACCACAACGAAAAGGTTGACCAGCATTCCCACCAGAAATTGAGCCGCCAGCAGCAAAAGAATGATGAGCGTGAAAATACGCAACGCTCTATACGAAGTTTTTTTTGTAACCTCACGGGTAGCTGTGCTTTGCATAATAAATGTCTCCAATCTTATGAGTAGTACATTGCAGTAGTAGTTCTGCTAAAGGCTTTATAAATAGCTTTACTAAAGCTACTATAGGAGATAAAAGCGTAGTTTGTCAAGAGATACAGTTGTTGCCTGTCCTGGAAAAACCTCGTAAAACAACAGAAACATGCTACAATATGCCTGGGCAAGCTCTATAGCGTTCCTGAGAGAGGCAATCATGATGCCAGATAAACTCTTCCAGCCACTGGCAATCGGGCCGCGCGAAGCCAGCAATCGTATTATTTTCGGCAGCCATACTACCAACTTTGCGCGGCAAAATCTGCTGAGCGAGCAGCACACCGACTATTACGCGGCGCGCGCGGCTGGCGGCGCGGGTATCATCGTGCTGGAAGAGCATATTGTGCATCCTTCCGATATTCCGTATGAATACGCGCTGGCCGGTTACCTGCCCGCCACAACAGCAGCTATTGCTCGCGTAGCTGAGCGCATTCACGCACACGGAGCAGTAGCCATCGCGCAACTGAACCATAACGGGCAACAATCGGTGAGCGACCACTCACAGCGCGAGATATTGGCACCGTCAGCCATCCCCAATGTATCTACACGCGAGGTGCCTAAAGCAATGGAGTCGGGCGACATCGCGGCGGTTATCGAGGGTTTCGCCTTCGTCGCACGCTACGCTGTGCAGGGCGATGCTGACGGCATCGAGCTACAAATTTCCGATAGTTCGCTGCTGCGCCAGTTTCTCTCGCCCCTGACCAACCAGCGCGGCGATCAATACGGCGGCTCGCTCGACAACCGCCTGCGTTTCGCGCAAGAAACCATCGAAGCCGTAGATGCGGTGCTGGGCAGCAATCATATTCTGGGCGCGCGTTTATGCGTGGATGAACTCGCGCCCTGGGCCGGATTGACACCAGAACAGGGTATAGAAATCGCGCGCCTGCTGGCTGCAAGCGGGCGCATCGACTACCTGACCATCACGATGGGCAGTATCTACAGCTCGCACATGTTCCCATTCCATACATCTATGTATACCGCTCGTGGTTACGCGATTCACCTTGCCGCCCAGGTCAAAGCCGCCGTCAACATCCCGGTATTCGCCGCCGGACGCATCATGGACACCGCGCAGGCAGAACGCATTCTAGCTGAAGAGCAAGCCGATGGTGTAGAAATGATACGCGCCCTCATCGCAGACCCGCAGCTACCCCGGCTCTCCCAAAATGGGCGCGCCGACGACGCGCGCCCCTGCATCTCCTGCAACCAGGGCTGCCAGGTGCGCAACGTCATGAACGCCGCGCTCGCTTGCAGCGTCAACCCCGATGTTATCAACACACCTGTAGAGACGCGATTTACCACGTCTTCTCCCAGCGCGTCCAATAAAGCGCGTCCCTATATTATTGTTGGCGGAGGCCCTGCTGGAATGGAAGCGGCCCGCACGGCGACATTGCGCGGGCGGCGTGTTGTACTCTATGAACGCAAATCTACCCTGGGTGGCACCGTCGCACTGGCCGCGAAAGCGCCGGG
>JBOGTO010000615.1:0-8197 GCA_050695155.1 Ktedonobacteraceae bacterium | reverse complement strand
CAAGTACTCTCTTCTTGCAAACCGTGAAACGGCTGGGAGACCGTTACAGAATGCTCTTGTTGAGGGTTGCCAGGAACTCGATGTTGTTGCTGGTCTTCGACATGTGCTGGAGCAGCGCCTCCATTGCTTCCATGCCGCGCTGATCGGCGAGCGTGGAGAACATGCGACGCATGACGACGACGGCACGCAGCGTCTTATCGTCGAGCAATAGTTCTTCGCGGCGTGTGCTGGACAGTCCAATGTCGATGGCGGGGAAGACGCGGCGTTCGGCAAGCTTGCGGTTGAGCAGCAGTTCCATGTTGCCAGTCCCCTTAAATTCTTCGTAGATCACATCATCCATGCGGCTGCCGGTGTCGACCAGGGCAGTGGCGATAATAGTCAGGCTGCCACCTTCTTCGATCTTACGCGCTGCGCCAAAGAAGCGTTTGGGCGGGAAAAGCGCGCTGGGATCAAGACCGCCGGAGAGCGTGCGACCGCTGGGCTGCACGGCCAGGTTGTAGGCGCGGCTCAGGCGCGTGATGCTATCGAGCAAGACCACCACGTCGCGCCCACCTTCCACGAGCCGCTTGGCGCGTTCCAGCACCATCTCGGCCACGCGCGTATGCGCCTCGGTTGGCTCGTCGAAGGTTGAGCTGATGACTTCGGCCTTGACGGAGCGTTTCATGTCGGTCACTTCTTCTGGCCGCTCACCAATCAGGGCGATCATCAAGTGGGTGTCGGTGTAGTTTTCGGTGATCGAGTTGGCGATGGACTTGAGGAGCATGGTTTTGCCGGCTTTCGGCGGGGAGACGATCAGGCCGCGCTGCCCGCGACCGATGGGGGCCACCAGGTTAATGATACGGCCCGAAATGTTCGAGGGAATTGTTTCCAGGTCAAACATCTCGCGCGGGAAAATGGGTGTCAGGAGATCGAAATGCGGGCGACGTTTGGCGACTTCCGGGTCCGTACCATTAATGGCTTCTACGCGCAACAGCCCATAGTACTTTTCGTTATCCTTTGGCGGGCGCACCTGGCCGGAAACCATGTCACCTGTGCGCAGACCGAAGCGGCGAATCTGCGATTGCGAGACATAGACATCCATATTGCCGGGCAGGAAACGCTCCTGCCTGAGAAAGCCGAAGCCGTCTTCAACGATTTCCAGCACCCCCGCGCTGAAAATGTTGCCTTGCTGTTCGGTATGGCTCTGAAGAAGTCGGAAAACGAGGTCCTGTTTTTTGAGGGTAGTATAACCGGAGAGTTCGAGGTCGCGCGCGATGTCGCGTAGCTCCGTTATAGTTTTGGTTTCTAATTCAGCGATGTTCACGTTGTTCTAGGGCGGAACAACTCCCTACGAAGTAACACGCCCTTTCTCCTTTCTGTGTTAAACATGAAATTGAGTGGAAAAATACTATACGCGCGTTTTTCGGAAAAGATCTGAAAAACGGGTGGCAATAATAGACGTTTGATGGATGAAAGAGGCATTAACCAACATACCTGAGACAGTTTACGACGCAACAACATAACGACAAACGCACAGACAGAAACCTGTGGGGCTCAAGAATGGCGTGGTATTTACCTTAGAAGCTAGCAACACTATACCACACGTATCAGGCTATGTCAAGATTTTTACTGCACAAATAAGGCATTTGTACTCTCCTGGGTGAATGCCTTGCCTCCAGTAAAGCGTTGCGCTTCATCCTTCTGTGTGCTGACGAGCGGAGCGGGATGTATGAGCAATTCCAACCCAACCAGCCTCACGCTGCATATCATAAAACGAGAACCACTGTTTGTCAATCCAATCATCACACAGATTCGCTAATCCGCCCAGTCCGCGCCGGTCCAGTTCGCGTTGCACGATATTATTGGCGTGCGGATGTTCAAAAATGCGCGGCAACGGCGAACCAAAACCGTGCGCGTAATGCGTCAACTCGTGAGCAATGGTAGTGTACAACACGTAACTCGGCACCTCTTGCAATTGCAGCAGCGCATTAACGCCAATAAACGATCTTGTGCCATCGAGTGATAGCCGGATCAGCCCAAGCCGCCTCTTCCAGGGCTGGCAATAGGCAATTTCTACAGAGTTGACGCGCGGTATATCCGAAAAATAATCCTGCCAGATAGCATCAAGACAGTGCGCAAGCTGTTGCCGGGATACGCTAAATGGCGGCAATGACGATCTATCAAACTCAGTTGTCGAGAGCATTCATGGACTCCTCAACGCATTTTTGGTTGTGAGTCCAGTATAACGAGCGGGTTGAAATGGCAAACGAGGAACTTTGCCCTGCATACTGGCCGAGATATGCAGGCAGCATGACTTTATATCTTAGAATATGATGAAGAGAATAGCATTAGTCGCCATTCTTTTCAATCCCTTCAAGCAGATATTGCTGTACTTCCTCCGTAGTCTGGGCCATGCTTATTTTGACGATCACATCTTGCAAGCTTGCAGGGTCATCGATTGCAGTAACCAGCTTTTTAGTCAGGCGAACCATAGTCGGGAAACGAGCTTGAACAATTGCCAGCAAAGTTTCGCGTTGGCCTTCTAGTTTGCCTTTTTGTACTCCCTCTTGAAGCCCTTCCTGAAGACCCTCTTCGAGACCTTCTTGACGACCCTCTCGTAGAATCTCCTGGTAATATGGACTTTCTCTTAGTATGTCATGCATTGCGCGTAACCTCCTGTGCAACCACCCAAGGTCAGGTGAATGTTCCCTACTAAAAACTAACGACGCCAGTGTGCCTCCAATTGCTAACAGGTCGTTCTGTCCGCCGGATTCCAAACTGGCGAACATCTGCTCCGTTACATCTCTCTTTATCCCACCCTTTGTCAACGGTAACAGAGGCAATAACCCTGGTTGCTCCAAATTGAGCAAATCATCTGGAGAAAGTTCTCCCAACTCAATGCTCTCAAAGAAAAAGTGAATTACATCTCGCCCTATTGGAACACTCCAATTCAATTGAGTTGGCGGAACGCTCCCGTCTCTGAGCAAATAAATTACACAGGATAATACCGGGAGTTTGTATTCACTTCTCAATAACACATTATATCGCAATAAACGTTCTGCCATGTCCAGATCGTTGTACGACTGAAACTCGATGTGCAATAACATCTCATGGCCTCTAACGAAGGTACGCAATAAGGCATCTACTTCTAACTTCCAGGTTTTTAGCTTTTCGGGAAGTTCTCCAATGAACTTTCCCTCGCCAAGAATCCAGGAGACAAATGCCTGCGGATTAGCTCGAACCAGCTTTCTCAAACTATCATCCCAGGGCTTATCATCGCGCTTATCCATACCAGAAGCACTACTACTTTCTCTTCTTTACGAAGTGTATCATTACGGAAATGCGCTGTCGAGCGCGGGTTATGCGAGAGCGGTGAATTTAGTAATTCACATCTAAAAAAGCCCAGCTAATCATGCCGCGTGGATAGTAATGGCCGATCCAATCGCTGCCATCATCGCGCATGCCATCACTGAAGTTCTCTAAAAGCGTGATGTTATGGTTGTAGGCAGCGGTTGTTACATCCACATGACGGCACTGCTGGCAGCCATGCTGCGTGTATACCAGGTCAGCGATGATACCGGAGAGCATGACCTTGCTGAACCATTCGTAGCGGAGACAGATAGTGTGAAGGCATTGAGAACCGCTCGCGCGTGTGGACGCTAATGAAATCATTTGCGGCGAAGCAATGGTGTTGGCTGCCAGGTCTGCCGGATATTGTTGGGCCAGGTCCTGCAATAGTGTCGGGTTCATGCCAGTATCGAGGCCGATCAGGTGCAGGTAGAAAAGCCCGTCGCCCGTCGTCACGGTGCGCCCGTTGCAGTTGTTATAGGCGGCGTTGGTCGGCGCGAGCGGGAGAAAGCCGTGAGCGTTATATTCTCGCACCATAGCGGCCTCTATCTTGCTGGCGTCGTAAATCCAGTTTCTATTATTGCTATCGCCAGGGATCAGGCCGTCGATGTAAGAAGCAGCGCGATAAGCGGCAGCCTCTTTCAAACCTTGATAATAGAGGTTGCCAGCGTGCGGCGCGATGTTGTGCAGGCAGTCATTTTGATCGTCATAGGTGGTATTGGTGTCCTGGGCATTGTAGGCAATACCAGTGGCGGGGTCGCCCACTGCCTGGTTATGCAGCATTCCGGCATCAATCAAATGGAGATTGGTGTTATTATTATCGCTCAGCAGTGAAGTATCGCCGGTAATATACTCATAGTACGCGGTAAGCAATGCGATGTTAGAGTCTTCTTCGGTTGGCATGGGAACATCGAATGAGAAGAGGGGAGGCGCGTAGCAGGTCGCGCGAATAGTTGGTATGCCCTGGCCGGGACGGGTGCAAAGTCCCTGACTGTTGGTATCGCCCCCCTGGTCATGCTGGAAGTAGACGCCAAATGCGTTGCGCTGAGCGTTTTTGAAGGCGATTTGCAATTCGGACTTGAAAAACCAGGGGACGCGGTTGATCTCGAAATAGCCATACTCCTGTAAGACATCAACCGTCGTCAAAAAGCCAAAGCTGCCCTCGTAGACCGCCGCGTCGTAGCCATCGCCCGCGCAATCCTGTCGCCCCACCAGCCAGCTCATAGCCTTGTAACTACGCAGCGAATCGCCGATAACCCAGCGTTGCTGCGGAGAAAGCGAGCTATTGCGGATGAGCATATCTTCCATCGCCTGGGCGCGGCCAAGCAGGTTGTCACCCGTTGCAAGATTGTCTGTAGCATAGTCCACCACTTCATTCTCAGACGACCACTCGCGCGCCGGGTAGAGCAATTCAAGCTGGCAGGTCGGCGGCAACTGGGTATTGATGAAGAGATTGTGACTGGTATTCCACGCGCCAATCAGCATATAGCTGGTCTGACTTTGCGCAGCCCCAACACTATAAGCCCATGCCAATCCTGCGCGATCGCTGACAGAGGTATTGCATTCCCACTGCGCCTGTGCGCCCGCCATGAAAAGCGTGCCGCCGGTGGCATCAGACGCAGCGCTGTAAGAAAGTACGTTGACGGATGCGCCAGCCGCCGTCGTATGTTGAACGCAGGCATTGCTGGGAGGGAGCGCGCGATTGCTGCCAAAAAGAAATTTCCCCGTCAGACGCTGGCTCCCCTTATTTTGCAGCGTAACACCAATCAGGAAGACCGGCACTGTATCGGCGCGTACCTGGTCCGCGCAATCGGGAATAGCCACGCATCCCGGTTCGCCAAAGAAGGTGTCGATAATATCGACCGTGATATGCATGTCTGAACCGTCGCTGGCATCACCCTGCCAGCGCGACGTGTCCAGACCTTGAATCAATTGTTCATTATGCACGTAGGTATCGCCCTGCGCGGGGTCTGGCGTACCCATGTGGAAAATAGAACTGCTGTGGCTGCCTGTCGGCACAATGCCAACGATGTAACTGGCGATATTATCGTGATACACGCCATCGGTGCCACTATACACCTGGCTTACGCTCGGAGAAACCACAAAATCGAAGCGCGAGCCAAACTTGGCATTGACGTTATTGGCCGCGTTAGTACCATTGACAGGTTGCGCTGGGAGGCGACTATCCAGTTGCAATTCACCGGGCGGTACAGCCTGGACGGGAGTTTTGCTTTGTGTATGGGCCGATGCATTATTCATCTGAAGCTGGAAAAGAAGCCAGGACATAACGACGATAGCGCAGAGAAATATAAAAACGAGGGGACGCCAGGTTCGCACTATTCTACCTCTTCCTGTTGGAATATCTACTGTATACAAACGTATGATGACATCACCGTCTGGTTGAAAAGGACTTTTGGTTGACAGAGTGAAACGTTCACGCGCATACACAGACTAAATATTACACTACAGAGGCGTCTACGAACATGAGTATAGTGTGGGCCAGAGAATGCAAGCAAAGATAGGACAATTGCCCCATGTGCCTCGACTTCGTTTCCGCTATGCTTCTTCCTGGAAAGAATACTATAGCAGGAGGGGACAGCAACATGAACGCTACACTTTGCAAAACAGAATTATTGGCGTATGACCCGTTTCATGAAACATCTGAAACTCCTGCTCCGCAGGACCTCTTCGCAACCGCGCCTATAAAGGTGATGCGGTTGGAATTTGACTGGCAGCGCGAAGAGGAGGCCTTCACATCGTTTGAAGCTGCTATCAGCAATCGCGTACTGGCTCTGAAAGGGCGACACATAAGCGCGAGTGGAAATACTCCCTCTGCTGTGGATAGAGTAGTAGGCATGGCGATCACCACCTGGCGTAAGGGATGGTCGACAAGGATAGGGCAGCGCGGCCTCTTGTTCGCGGCTATGGCGCTCATGTTGATGCTGGCCGGTTTTGACTTGATGGGATTGCTGGTCTTGTATGCGAGGTGAAAAAAGCGGTCGAGTGATGAAAAGCAAACCGCCTATGTGGGCGGGAGAAACGGCGACGTCCTATTTTCCCGTGGGGCTACCCCCAAAGTATCATCGGGGCTGAAGAGCTTAACTTCCGTGTTCGGGATGGGAACGGGTGTACCCTCTTCGCTGTTGTCACCGGTTCACCTGCGCATACAGGCGGTTGTTCTTGACACGGTGTATAATACTACAGATAAGAACCGTTGTCAATAGCTGAATCAGGGAATCTGGATAGTTGTAGAAAAAGAGGCGGGCGTATGCCGGAATATCAAACTCGACCATCATTCCCTTCGCGTCCAGGGGTAAGCGGCCCGTATATCACATCGGCAGTCGGCATCGAAGAAACGCAGGGACGCGCCCGCGCCAGGCGCAGTTCGCTGTTCACACGCACCGTCATCTGGGTCACGGGCCTGGTCTGCCTGGCGTTCTTGCTGGGTTCGCTGGCACAGGCCTGGACGAATAGCCAGTTAATGCAGCAGCTCCATGCAACGCAGGCGCAAACACAACAGGCGCAGAATTATCACGATCACCTGGCGCAGCAGGCCAGCCACTACCAGGATACCTCAGTCATCGAAAAAGAGGCGCGCGAACAACTGGGCTATGTGCGCCCTGGCGAACACCCTGTCATCATCGTGGGCAGCAAAGAGACGCCATCGCAAGAAACAGCTCCCGCGAAGAAGTCCGCGCCGCCGCAAAGCTTCTGGCAGGCATGGTGGAATATCTTCTTTGGCAGCTAACGGCACTTGACAGGCGGGCGTATGATACAAATGTGATGGTTTTGTGACATTTGATCTGACATAAGGGATTACAAAGTGAACGAATACGCGCAACATGTCATGCCAGTTCTCGTGATTACCCGGCTCCAGTATTGGCTGGAGCTTACGATAGTTGGGCGCGAACTGGTGCGTTTCGTTTTCTAAAGCAAATTTTTCTGAGTGGGACGCATCAAGGGCGTTCCACTTTTTTATTTTGGATTTGAACATATTTCGGTTCAAACGTCCAAATACTATATATCACTTGAAATCATCGTTGTTAAAGGAGAACCTGGAATGCGTCCACTTATCGGCATACCTTGCCATGCAGATTACCTTGATGGCTCAAGACGCCCCGTTTATTGCAATAACCGGGCCTATGTTCATGCTATAGAACACGCCGGTGGCGTTCCTATCCTTATTCCAATCCTGCACGATTTTACTATGCTTGATACACTACTTCCCCGCCTGGACGGTCTGCTGCTTTCCGGCGGTGTCGATATCGATCCCGCCCTCTTTGGAGAAGCGCCACACCGCTTATGCGACACGCCTGATAGTGAGCTTGATGAAATCGAAATGAAGCTGGCATTCTGGGCTTTGCAAGAAGACGTACCTACGCTGGGAGTGTGTCGCGGTATGCAGGTCTTGAACGTCGTGCTGGATGGCACGCTCTACCAGGATATTGACGACCTGCGCCCTGAGAGCCTGCACCACTCGCGGCGCGATCAGCCGCGTGACTTCCTGGCGCACCGCGTCAACGTCTTACCCGGCAGTCGCGTGGAGCAATTGCTTGGCACAGGCTCATTCATGGTGAACAGTCTCCATCACCAGGCCGTACATAAGCCTGGCCGGGGCGTGGTAATTAGCGGTACGGCTGATGACGGCATCGCTGAAATGCTCGAAATCCCAGGACACCGTTTCGTGGTAGCCGCGCAATTCCACCCCGAAGAAATCTACATGAAGGAATCCACCTGCGCCCGTCTCTTCGCCGGATTTGTGCAGGCCTGCTATGTCGATTCAATGGAAGACGCGGCTGAGCATGAGATGGCCGCGCATAGAGTACGTTAAGGGGTATATCAGAGAGGCTGCCGCGTTCAACCTGTATAT
>JBOGTO010000614.1:0-1693 GCA_050695155.1 Ktedonobacteraceae bacterium | reverse complement strand
AACTGGTAGTGGGCAAAATGGATGGAAAGGCTGTCTAAGAATGAATAATGGAATGGTTCCTGGCATGGTAAAGGAAGCGGATGCGCAGCAATCAAAAGGCTCTGTTAAAGTATGCATGCATGTGCGCGGCGTAGTTCGTACTGATGGACGAGTCCTGCGTGAAGCTAGAGCGCTTGTGGAGGCTGGTTTCAGAGTCACGATCCTCGATATTGAGCAAGACCTTACCCGTCCGGCTGAGGAAGAGATTGATGGTATTCAAGTGAAACATCTCATGAGACCCACCTGGTTTACACATACAGGTTCTAAGCCCATGAGATTTGTCAAATCGGTTGAAAAGATTGTTTATAGCGCTTTGCAGCTCATCAAAATGCCTGCCGACATTTATCACGCTCATGATGTAACAGCGTTGCCGGCATCTTATCTTGCCGCGTGTTTGCATCGAAAACCACTTGTCTTTGACGCACATGAGTTGCCTTTGAATGAACTGGATGGCACAGGGAAGAAGTGGTTTCTTGCGCTTTCGACACGCCTGCTGTCAATTATTCTCCAGCGCTGTGCGGGCATTATTACCGTCTCTTCACCCATTGCACAGGAGATTTGCCGCCGCTTCCATGTGGCCCATGTCTCACTTGTTCGCAATATTCTGGCCTATCAGACCCCTCTAAAAAGTAACAGGCTGCATCACTATCTTGGCGTCAATCCTGAGAAGCGTCTCGTTCTCTATCAAGGTAATTTGCAGGAAGATAGAGACCTGGATACTCTTGTACGGGCGGCGGCATATCTCGCGGAGGATAGTATGATTGTACTTATGGGTAAAGCTATTGGAGCTACGCAAGCCCAACTTGAAGCTCTTATTGCAGACGAGGGCGTTGCTGATCGCGTCAAAATTCTCCCTCCAGTCCCTTATGCTAATCTTTTGGAATGGACCACCTCCGCAGATATTGGCGTGATCATCAACTCTCCTGACCACTCATTCAATGTACGTATGAGCCTGCCAAACAAACTTTTTGAATATTTGATGGCTGGCCTACCAGTGCTTGCTTCGCCACTTGATGCTGTTGCGCAGGTTATCAGGAGCTATGATGTCGGGCACATTTTGCCTTCACTTTCTCCAGCAGACGTGGGCGCGACGATCAATAGCATCCTGGCGGATCGAGCTACTCTTTCCCGGTGGAGCGATAACGCTAGAGATGCAGCGCAACGCGATCTCTGTTGGGAAAAGGAAAGCCAGCATCTTATTCACCTTTACCAGGCAATTCTGACGAAACGGGATGAGGTGATTTCTGACCAGCATTATGCAAAAACAGTATAGGAGAAACATGATGCGCATTTTACAGGTGAATCAAATCAACCAGGTAGCCTATATCTATGGGAATGGGCTTGAGCAGAATAACCATTATGTAGAGGTATACGAACCAAGTCTTGTTGGCGGTATGGCTGCGTTGCCCCTGAAACTGGCTTTGATGCCCTGGCGAGTATTGGATATGCGCCGTATCGTTGGCAAACTTAACCAGAAGCATTTTGACATTGTACATATTCACTGGGCCAGTTACGGTCTGCTTGGTATGGCGAGTCGTATACCGTACATTGTGCATTGTCATGGAGACGATGTACGTTTCCGTTTGCAACATCCCCTGTTTCGGATAATGATGGAACCTGTTTTGCGGCGTGCCGCCGCTGTTCTGTGTATTAC
>JBOGTO010000613.1:0-15503 GCA_050695155.1 Ktedonobacteraceae bacterium | reverse complement strand
CCCCTCCCCTCATCCACATCCACCCCCGCCCCTACGGATAAAGATTCCATAGTAGGAAATTCTCTCTAAAACATGAAAAATGTTGACCATTGCGTTATAATGACGTTCAGGATATACCCCATAATGTCCGGTCGATGAACGCAACTCCTGTATGGCGCTTTGGGAGAGACATACACTAGGAGACGGTGAGCAGATGGACGAATCAGTCACCTATCGCCAGCAGGTGAACTTTTGCGGAAAGCCGCGCTGTCGCAAGTGCCGCGATGGTATCGGTCATGGTCCCTATTGGTATGCCTATCATCTCACCGCTGATGGGCGTAAAGAACGTGTCTATATTGGGAAGAATCTTCCCCCCGGTGTTGCGAACCCCGATGATAGTTCTCTTGCGAATCCGGTGGAACAATATAGCGAGATTGATGCGCTGGATCGCTTGTTGGCTGCCGATCCTACTAATGAGACTGTTTTGCAGCGATTGGCGTTAGCCCTGGCGCTGGCGAAACGGCGTGGCGAAGCTCTACGCGCCTGCCAGCGTTTCTTCAATACCATGCGCAGTATGCGACTGTTGCCTTCTCAGGAGACGCAAGCGTTATACGAGGCCGTGCAGCGTGGCGGCGACCTCTCGCAATTCACCAAACAAGACGAAGATCATTCTTCCCATCCCCATAGCGACGCACCCTCCCAACTCCGTAGGGGCGGGGGTGGCGAAGATGCGGGGAGGGGACCCTTGCGGTCGCCCGCCTCTGCAACACATCCCACATCTGACTCGACTACCGCATCCGCATCCCTCGATGCAGAACAGGCGCATTTCGGGCGCAGCAATCAAAGCCCCCTGGTCGGACGCGACAGGGAGCGCGAGACGCTGCGACAATTATTGCGCATAGCGGAATCTGTGCTGGCGAATAGCAAGAATAGCGATGTAGAGCAGAAGCACAGCCCCGTAAGCGCTGCCATTGCGCTTGAAAGGCCGCGCCCGCAGTGCCTCGCGTTGATGGGGGAATCGGGCATTGGCAAGACGCGCCTGGCCGAGGAAACAGCGCGTGCCGCTTTGCGCGATGGCTGGACTGTTGTCTGGAGCCATGCCTATGCGCAGGAAAGCGGCATCCCCTATCACATGTGGAGCGGCGCTTTGCGTGCCTTGCTGGAACAGGGCATATGGCGACCCGATGAGATGATGGCGCAACAGCAAATATCCGGCACGATCTATCCGCCGCTCAAAACCTTGTTGCCAGAACTGCAAGAGTGGTGGCCGCGAGACGAAGGGCGTGAGAGCCTGGCTCCCTACAACCATAATCCGCTTTCGCCTGAACAGGAACAGGCGCGGCTGCGCGAGGCAGTATATGAGCTATTGACGACCCTCAGCGCAAGCACGCCCCTGCTCATCGTGCTGGATGATGTGCAATGGGCTGATGGTAGTAGCTGTGAGATGCTGGGCTACCTGGCGCGCCGCTTGCAGGGATACCCGATAGCGATGCTCGCCACATGCCGCGAGCGCGAACTGGCTGCCAATACGGCATTGCATTCCTTGCTGTCACACATGCAGCGCGAACATGCCGTTGAATATGTGCGCGTCGAACCGCTTACCGATGCTCAGATTGCCAGACTGGTAGCGCACCTGCCCGGCAACGTGGTGCAGCACATCCAGGCGCAGGCGGCAGGCAACCCGTTCTTCGCGGAAGAACTGGCCTTCTCACTGCGAACTGGAGAGGGTGAGAGCAACGCTCCAGGCGAGGATACGCCCGAACTGCCAAAGACCATCACAGCCGCGCTCAACCAGCGTGTGCAGCGTTTGAGTTCGTCATGCCAGCAGTTATTGGGACGCGCCGCCGTGCTGGGTGGCTCGTTCGGTTTTCCCCTGATATGCGCGATGGAGACAGGCGCGACTGCTATCGACGAGGATAGTATGCTCGATCTGCTGGACGAAGCCCTGCGCCTGGGTGTGCTGACGGAAGAGGGAACGGGAACGCGCATTACGTATCGCTTCTGGCATCCATTGCTCGCCAGCCATCTCTATACGACCCTGTCAGCAGCGCGTCGCGCGCGCCTGCACCGCCGCGCTGCTGAGGCGTTACAGCAAGCCTATGCCGGGCGCGAGGATGAGCAGGCCGCCGCTATCACCGGACATTTGCTCAAAGGCGGCGCGGAGGCCGCGCAGATCGCGCGTTTCGCGGAACTGGCTGCCAATTATGCCTACGCCCTCTCAGCCTATCCCGAAGCCGAACGCTACTATCGCCTGACGGTGCAGTACGTGGAGGCCGCCGATCCACAACATGGGCATCCACAGCCGGGGCGTCCTCTGCCACTGGAGACACGCGCGCACCTGGCCTTTGTACTCGAACGCCTGGCGGAATGTATGCGCATCCAGGGCAAATTTCAGGAGGCGCGCCAGCTATTTGAACGTGTGCTGGAGGTGCGCAACCAGCAGGGCCGGACGACGCCCGGCGCGCTCGATACAGAGGAGGCTCAGGTGCAGGCTCTGCTGTGGGGCGAGATTGGCTGGACGTGGCGCTACACGGGCGATAGCTTACGCGCCTGGCAGTGCTGCGAACACGGCGAGCAGGTGTTGCGCGAGGCCGGTATCACATCGGGTCCCGCGCCCGCCCGTTTGCGCTTCCAGCAAGGCAGCCTGCGCTGGCAGGAGGGCAAATACGAGGAGGCATATCGCATCGTGAGCGAAGCCTTGCAACTCTTTGAAGGCGTGCGGCCTCAACCCATCAAAGATGCCGCCAGCCTGACGCGCATTCGCAGCACCTTGCTGGGCGACCCCGTCGATGTTGGGCGCGCGCGCGCCTTGCTGGGAGCGATTGCCTACAACCTGGGGCAGGTTGACGAGTCTTTACGCCATTTGAACGCCGCGCTGGCCCTCTACGAGAAGTATGACCGCCAGCGCGAAATTGCCCACGTCTGCTGCAACATTGGCTTTACGCATTTGAAATTGGAGGATTATACCCAGGCCAACACCTTTTTGCAGCGTTCGTTTGCGCTCGCCGAGCGCATTGGTGATGTGCCGCTGACATCCGTCGTGCTACATATCTTCGGTATGCTGGCCGAATCATCTGACGCGGGTGACAGCGAGGAAGCCGAACGCTATTACCGGCGCGCTCTGGCACTGGCCGAACAGATCAACGACCGCGAATACCTCAGCACCTGGCACGCCGACCTTGCTGGCGCCATGATGAAACGCGGTAAGCTGGAAGACGCGGCTGGAGCCATTCAACATGCGCTGCAAATCGCGCGCGCCATCCACAATATCCCATGCGCTGCTCATGCCCTCGTCGCCCTGGGCAACCTCAGAATCGTCCAGGCCAGAACCAGCGGCAACGCACGCTGCCTCCAACGCGCCAGGAGTACCCTGCTCCGCGCCCTCGCCCTGCCCGGTCTGGATATCGAAACCCAGGTCAGAGGCCAGGCCGCCCTCGCCGAAGTCGAGCAACTTGCAGGCTCCGAGGGACATGCAAGCTATTAAAAATGATTCTGACTCCGAGGGCGACCACCAGGGAGATGCAAACTATTAAAATGGCTTGTGTTCTGACTCCGAGGGCGACCGCAAGGGTCCCCACCCATCAACCACTCCACCCCCGCCCTTACTATGACCACGACGTGGGAGCCACGTCCGTGATAAGAGGGCAGTAGAATAGTGGTAACATGTTACCACTAAGAAATTCGACGAGGGAGTCACGCCCGTAATCATTGTAAGGGCGGGGGTGGAGTGGAAGCGGGGTGGGGACCCTTGCGGTCGCCCTCGTCCTTTACTGATGGGATTGCACCCCTTTGCGCCTCGCTGACCAGGGAACATCTCCTCCTCCTTTACTGATGGGATTGCACCTCCTCGCGTCGCGTCCTTCGCTTATCAGCCCACATCTCAAAATTTTTGGACGCGCCTGACATATTTGTATTGCAAGACGTACCCGGAAGCGTAATAAAAACATCCCGCCTGACACCTCCCCACTTCTGTATACTTGAACTAAAGCTGGTTGCTGTATGCATCTTGTGCAACCGCCGCCACTGGCTTTAGCGTAACCCAACAATGCAAGGAGTGCAACTTATGCGACATGTGATGCTTGACCTTTATGGGTGTGATCCACGCCTGTTGGCGGATGAGGCGCACCTGCGACGAGTGCTGGACGAATACCCCGCGCGTATCGGCATGGAAAAGGTCAGTTCCGTCGAATTGCGCGACATCAAAACCAGCAACCCGTTGGACGATGGCTATTCTGGTTTTGTCATTATCGCAACCAGCCACGTCAGTCTACATGCCTGGCCGCCCTACCGCATGATAAATATCGACATATTCTCATGCAACGAATTTGACGAGGCCGAAGTGGTGAGCTTTGCCCGCGCGATGTTCAATCCCGCCGATATCGAAGTACATTCTGTACAACGCGCCACGCGCTCGCCGCGCCCATCCACATTCAGCCGCGCCCACAAGCTGCGCCTCGCATCGTAATCACCGGAAATATCTACAAGTCTGTAGGGGCGGGGGTGGGGCGGATGCAGGGTGGGGACGCTTGCGTCGCCCGCGTAACCGAAACGTAACGTAGATTCAGGAGTACCACGTATGACAAAGATGAAAATGGTGGCGATACTGGCATTTTTCCTCAATGTACTCTGTTTTGCCACGTATTACGCGGTGGCGAAGGAGGCATTAAATCGTATCGACCCCATCATCTTTACGTATTTTGAAATGATGACGCTTGTTCCGGTAGCTATCATCATCATCATTTGTTCGTGGAAGCATATCACGGCAGCTATCGTCAAGCGCGGTATGCTACTTGGTAGCTCGTTGTGCCTGGCCTTGTTCACTATTGCTATGGCCCTGAAATACACTACCGCTACCAGTGTTGCTTTCTATCCAGCTTTGAACGGCTTGCTGGCGGCAGTTTTTGCCTGGATGTTCTTGCGCCAGCCCATCAGGAAAAGCACCTGGTTCGCGGGGCTGCTCTCGCTAGCAGGCGTATGTTTGCTGGTCTTCAATTCAAGTGCGGGCGGCTGGCGTGGCTCCTTGATCGCCTTTCTCGGCGGATTGTTCTTTACTGTGTACGTGTTCTTGAGCGATGCGGAGGTGCATAGCGAGGGCAAGCACGCGCACTGGCCGTTGTTCGGCATCGAGCTACTGACGATGACGCTGTGGGGCAATCTGGTTGTGCTGCTCTTTGGCAACTGGCACGCCGTGCATCCATCGCTGCCCAAAGACATCTGGGTAGTGCTGTACGTGGCGGGAGCCTGCACGTTTGTGCCTACGCTCATCGCCGCCGCCATGCAGCGTTATATCACGCCCGTCACCGTTTCATTTATCTACATTCTCGAACCGGTGTTGGGTGCCTTCGCCGCCGCCTTCTACCTGCATGAAATGCTGCCCCTGCCCGGCTACATAGGCGGGCTGCTGGTAGTAGCAGGCGCGCTCGCGCACACCTGCGGAACGGCACTGGCGACTCACCCCGCCCTCGACGAGGAATCATATGAGGAAGAGTACATTATGCAGGACGATGATGATAGAGAGATGGTGTGGTATGCGCGTTCGCGCAGGGCGAATAACGCGCCGTATGCCCTGGCGCGGCGGGGCGAAAAGCTATTGTTGCAGCGCAGGCGCAGGCAGCGTGTGCTGCGTCTGGGTTTTCCAGACTAGTCAGGAGGTTCAATGAAGCGCAGCGATTCTGGTGATTTTTGCGTGCTCTACATCGAACCGGAGGACGAGAAATCCGTCGTCTTTACGTTGCTTGGCGAGCAGAAAAAACCGGTGGTGATCTTGTTGTCGTCACCGTCCGGTGCGCAAATGAAATTGCGGGTTTTTCAACGCCCGGAGGATTTCAGCGACCTTAAACACCTGCGGCGGCAAAGCAATCTGGCGTTCTTTTTTGTCATTTCGAGCAACGAATACCTGCGCCAACTGGCGGCGCGTTATGGCTTTCCAACTTACAACTCAATCGACGCGCTTGGTGACGCGCTGGAGGAAGGGCGTTCGTCGCTTACGCATCAACGCATAATGACGAAAAATGCGCCAATATTCACACCCACCTCTCCTGTGTCTCCATCCCCACGATTCTCGCCGGCGATGACGGTGAAGCCAGCGGTGAATTTCAGCCCGAAAAGGACTGTCCCGCTCGGCCCTGCACCCGTTCACGCATCCACGCATGTTGCCTCTGCGCCCACCCCCACACCCGCGTTCCGGCATACTACCGATCCCGGCACCTTCGCGGTTCCGACACAACCTCTTGCGCCGCCGCCTGCTATGCGACGGCGTAAGCAACGCGGATCGAGGGGCGTGGTAATAGCGCTCGTGCTTGTATCGCTCATTGTACTGGGTGGCGGCGCTATGGGCTATTACCTGTTGTATGCTCATGGAGCTACCCCGACCAATGCGGTAGTCGCTCCTCCAAAAATTCTGGGGCGAGTCAACTTCTTGAGCAGCGAGCAGGTCAGCGAAACCAGCAACGCGGGGCTGAGTGACGAGGTAGAACTTGATATGCACGACATCCAGCCGCCCGCGCCCGGCAATAGCTTTTACGCCTGGCTACTCGGCGACCAGAACGCGGGTGACGCGACCGTCATCGCTCTGGGCAAATTGACGCTCAACGCGGGCAATGCGCGCCTGCTCTATAGCGGCGACGCGCAACATACCAACCTGCTTGCCATTACCAGTCGTTTTCTGGTGACGGAGGAGCGCGCGACCACCCCGCCTGTCGCACCCTCGCCAGACTACAATACATGGCGTTACTATGGCATGATCCCGCAAACGCCCGACGCGCAGGACGTGGATCACTTTAGCTATCTTGACCACCTGCGCCACCTGCTCGCGTCGGACCCGCTCCTAAATTCGTTGGAATTGCCGGGCGGACTGTGCAACTGGTTTTTCCGTAACACGAATAAGCTGCTTGAATGGACGGTCAGCGCGCGCGACCAGTGGGATGCCGTTCGTGATACCGGTTTCGCGGTGCGCCAGACGCTGCGCACGATGGCCTATCTTGATGGGCTGTCGTTTGTAGCGCAGGATATACCGCAGGGTCTATCTTTGCCCGATACTCCGCATATCGCCAGCGTCGGATTAATCAACGTGCAGAGCGGCAACCAGACACCGCCCGGCTACATCGCTCACATCCTGCATCATCTCAATGGGCTGATTAACGCCCCCGGCTCAACGCTGGCAACACGCAAGGCGTCCGCGCAGATAATAGATGCCATCAGCAACGTACAGCAGTGGTTGCAAAAGCTGCACGACGATGCCAGGCAGTTTGTCTCTATGACAAACACGCAACTGATGCAGCCAGCCGCCCTCGCGCTGCTCAACGATATGGTGCAGCAGGCCACCTCCGCCTATTCAGGTCAGATCGACTCCGTAACAGGCGCAATGCATCAGGGCGTTGTCTGGATACACGCGCAAGTGCAATCTCTGGCCGCTATGGACGTGTTCCAGTACGTCCAAAGCACGCAAACACCGGAAGTCGTACCCGGCGCATCGCCATTCACGATGTTACCAACCATCAAATCTGAAAATGTTCAGTAACAAGAAAGGATCATCAATATTCCTACGGATTAACAAATGTCGGAGGTCATTCAGTTAGCCATATATAAAAAGGGGTGAAAAATGCGTATACGAACGCTCATTTTGGCAATTGTTTGCCTGTGTATGATCGGCGGTTTGGTGGCAGGGTTTTTCTCGCATTCGATTCAGGCTGCTCTCACCGTACAGAACGTCAATGCGGCACACCAGACGAACGGCAGCTCGCCGCAATCCACAGTGACGCAAGGGGGAGTGAATGGAACTGGGAACGGACAGCCTGTAAAGACCACGACACCCGCGACATCTTCAACAACTGTAGCGAATGGCGCGAATGTGCTGGCAAAAGATACATTCCAGCGCGCGGCGCAGACGTTCTGGGGAAGCGCCTCGGACGGGCGTTTATGGGCGGGCGATGCGAATAGTATCGAGGTCTTTTCTATCGTGACTGGCGCGGGTCAGATCGATCATGCGCAGGGAACATTCAACGCTGTACTTGGCCCGCAGATCACTAATGCCGAAGTGCTGGTCACGGCGAGCGTCAACCATTTTGCTGCCGGTGGCACGGTGAATATAGGGGCTGCGCTGCGTTGGAAGGATGGCAATAACTGGTATAAGGCGCTCATCGATGGCGCAAAGCTGCAAATCCTCAGCCGCGTCAACGGGGTGACGACTTCGCTGGCCTCCATGCCGTTTGTTGCCAAAGATGGCGCGACCTATAACCTGCGCTTCCGCGCTATGGGCGCGAACCTGTTTGCGCGTGCCTGGCAAAGCGGGCAGCCCGAACCGACAGCATGGATGTTGACCGTTGCCAATACTGCTCTCACACAGGGTCTGGGCGGCGTGCGCGTGCTGGTTCTGAACACAACCGTTATCCGCGTGACATCGTTCCTTGAAACGAGCGTTGCGCCAGTTGCATAGAAATTGAAGGAGACCTGGTATGCTGGATCGATTCAAAGCATCGTATATGGCTCATCGCCGGGTCAGGCGCGTTTCTGGCGTAGCATTAGGTGCCTCCGCCATTTTGCTGGCTGTGCTGATGGGCGGTTTTCCGCCCTGGGCGTGGCGTCTCTTCTTCCAGGCACTGCCGCAGTTTTCACAGTTGTGGAAGCAGCGCGGCCTGGGCGTCGTTGTGCCGTTCATCGGGTTGGGGCTGCTTTCGCTAACCCTCTTTATTCTATGGGGCGCGCTGCTGCTGGCTGCCGGATGGATGGCGTTGCGCTGGTGGCGCGCGCGTGATGCGCAAGCTCCTCTGGAAAGGGAAGACAGCAATCCGGCCTACCATGCAGCACCGCAAGAGGATGGTTTGTATGGCATTGCGCGCCCCGCGTCTCGTCCGCGACGTATCGAAGAGGAACTATTAGAGCCTGCTATCCCTCCCTATGCCCGAAATGGCGCGGCGCATACCGGTCGCCAGCAGGCACCCGTGATGCCCAGGACGGCGCGTAATGTGCGCTATGATGTTCCATTGGGCGATGGATACAGGGGTGTGCCGACCGCTCCGGTTGCGGTGGCGGATGCACGCCATTCACGCAATGGCGGTAGTTCGGTCTACCTGGATATTGGTACGGCCCTCGATACTGGTATCAAACGGCGGGGAAGACCGAACGAAGATAGTCTACTGGCGCTTCCTGCCATTTCCAATGCCTGCGGAGGCGTACAGCCTGTCGGGTTATTCGTGATTGCCGATGGTATGGGCGGGCATGGTAACGGGCAGGAGGCCAGCCGCCTGGCAATTTCCGCCCTGCACGATGCGCTCAAACTGGCCCTGGTTGGCAGCCCGGAGGATGATAACTACGAACAGGTATTGGCCGAAGGGGCGCATACGGCTAACCTGGCCGTCTACAGGCGCAATCGCCAGCAGCAGACGGATATGGGAACTACGCTCGCCGTTGCCCTGGTAATCGGTAATATGGCTTATGTCGCCAATGTGGGCGATAGCCGCGTCTATCTCTACCGCGAAAGCGAAGGGTTGGAGCAGATTACGCGCGATCACTCATCGGTAGCACGCCTGGTGGAGGCCGGGGCCATTACACGCGACGAGGTGTACTCGCATCCTAAACGCAATGAGATTTATCGCAGCCTGGGCCACCAGTCCACCGTCAAGGTCGATACCTTCAGTGTGCCGCTCCAGGTGGGCGACCTGCTTTTACTCTGTTCCGATGGCCTGTGGGAGATGGCGCGCGACTCCACCATCAAGGGTATCATGGAGTCAACGCTGCCCGATGTCTCCCACACATGCGACGAGTTGCGCCATGCCGCTCTCAAAGGCGGTGGCAAAGACAATATCAGCGTGATTACCGTGTGCGTGCGCCGCGCAAGATAGGGCATTTTCGCATCTCAATTATACGAATGAGCAGCCAGAAGCTTAACAACTTCTATGGCTGCTCATTCGTATAACCTCATATCGCTTCCCGCTTGCATTTATCAGGCAACGGTTGTAGACTGACCAGTATTAGAACACTTGTGATATAAGCTGCCTGTAGGCCACGATACAAGGACGGATGATGATCGACCGAGACGGCGTGAGCGAACGACAGCGCACGCAACTTCCCGATGCATATGAACTGCTGAGTACCAAGCTTGCTCTGCCGCGCCCACATCAATCACTCGTGCTGCGTGAGCCGCTGCTCGCGCGGCTTGACGAGGGGCTTGAACATAGGCTCACCCTGCTGTCTGCTCCTGCGGGTTTCGGTAAGACTACGCTGATGAGCGAGTGGATTGCAACACGCAGCGAACTGCGGGACCCGCCAGCGGTGGCCTGGGTATCGCTCGACGCGGGTGATAATGATGCGGTGCGCTTCTGGCGCTATGTCATTACTGCCTGCCGGGTGTTCGATGCTTCTACCGGCGAGTCCGCGCTTGAGTTGTTGCGCGCATCGCGGCGGCTTCCTTTGGAGGCAGCGCTGACGACGTTCATCAATGACCTGGCACACATTGAACACCGGTGTGTGCTGGTGCTGGAAGATTATCATGTCATCACCTCGCCCCAGATTCACGAAACGCTGGCATACCTCATCGATCACCTGCCTGTAATGCAACACCTGGTAATTCTGACACGCAGCGACCCCTCACTTCCCCTGGCACGTTTGCGCGCGCGCGACGATCTTTACGAACTACACGCGGCTGATCTGCGCTTTTCACTGGCGGAAACCCAGAGCTTTCTCCAGCAATCTCTCTCTTTTGCGCTCTCTCCTGCGGCAATCGAACGCCTCGAGGCGCGTACAGAGGGCTGGGTGACAGGTTTGCGCCTGCTCGCGCTCGCGCTACATGGGCGCAAAGACCCGCAAGACCTCGAGCGGATGTTGACAACCTTTTCAGGTAGCCAGCGCCACATCCTGGAGTACCTTGTGGCTGATGTACTCTCCTCTCAGCCGGAATCGCTACAGGACTTTTTGCTGCATACAGCCTTTCTCAATCGCCTGATAGGTTCCCTCTGTGATGCTGTTACAGGCAGGAACGATAGTGAGCTGGTGCTGGAACAACTGGAACATGCTAACCTGTTCCTGCTGCCACTCGATGATGAGGGAAAATGGTATCGCTATCACGCGCTTTTTGCCGAGGCCATGCAACACGAGGCGCGACGCCGCCTGGGAAAAGACTACCTGCGCTCGTTATACGACAAAGCATGTCGATGGTACGAAGAGCATGGATTGCTCGCCGAAGCTGTCGAAGTCGCCCTCTCTGCCAGAGATTTCACGCGCGCTGCCACGCTCATCGAAGGTATCATCAGACCTCAAAACGACAGCAATGAACTGCAAACGTTTTTGCGCTGGATCGGCCAACTGCCGGAAGAGGTGATTGAGGCGCGCCCAATGCTATGCCTGGCCTATGCTGTAGCTTTGCTGTTTACGCTAGATCGCAGCGATCCGGCGACAATGGCACTGATGCAAAAGCCGCTCGATATGGCCGAGCGCTACTGGCGCGCCGAGGATGACATGTCCAAAATCGGCGAAGTGCTGGCTTTCCGCTCACAGGTTGCCATGTGGCAGGGCGATCACTTCCGGGCATTTGCCGTTGCCAGGCAGGCCCTCGATCTACTGTCCGATCAGGGAAGTCTCTGGGGCGCGGGCGCAAAGCTCGTGACAGCGATGGAAGAACAAGTTGCAGGCAAGCCTGTCGTGGCTCGCCAGATAGCTCTGGAGGCGCGAGCGTCCTTTGAAGCCTCTGGCAATCCATTTGGCGTGCGCGCAGCTGCTTTAATGCTGGCTGACATGTATGCGCAGCAAGGAGAACTGCACCAGGCGACCCACTTCTATCAACAGATACTGGCCGATGCCACGGACGACCCGGTTGATATGGCGACTGCTCTGATTGATCTCGCCACACTCTCCTACGAATGGGATAATTTACAGGAGGCAGAACAACAACTTTTACAGGCGCTGGATATATGCAAGCGCAATGCCAATGACATTGGTAAGTATCACGCGGAGTTAGTCATCCTGATTCCCGGCTCACTCGCTTTAGCGCGAGTGCTACACGCTCGCGGCGAGACCGTAAAGGCGCAGCAGTTGCTACAAGAACTGGTGATGCTGACACAGGAACACAAGTGGCCCTACTTGCATAGAGAGGTAATGGCAGGTCAAGCACGTCTCGCGCTGGCTACATCAGACCTGGCGGCGGCGCAGCGCTGGTTCATCGCCATAACACAGTCTGGCGAGGACATTCGCTTCATGCAACAGGAGCGCGAGGCGCTCATCATTGCCCGCCTGCTGATCGCACAAGGAGAGCCAGAGGCCGCCCTCCAATTGCTAGATCGCTGGCAGGAAGACGCCCACGCACAGGGACGAAGCAGAAGTGAACTGGAGATCCTGGTTCTCAAGACGCTAGCCTACTGTAGCACGAATACAGATCAATCTGAGGCCCGGCGGACACTCGTGCAGGCTCTCACGCTTGCGCGGCCCGAAGGATACCAGCGCCTCTTCCTCGATGAAGGTCAGGTAATGGCGGCGGCCTTGCAGGCAGTTTTGTCCGACATGCGAGGGGAGCCACTTGCCGCATATGCGCGTACTCTGCTCTATGCCTTTGCCCGGCAACAGGCCGAGCAAAACGCCTCACCATCGTCGTCACCCTCTGCACCGGCTATGCCCTTTGAGCCTTTGAGCGCGCAAGAGCGGCGCGTGCTGCGCCTGCTCGCTGCCGGTCGCTCCAACCCGGAAATAGCCGGGGAACTGATTGTCTCCATCAACACCGTGAAGACGCAGACGCAAAGCATTTACCGCAAGCTCAATGTCAACAGTCGCAAAGAGGCCCGCGAGGTCGCGCGCCAGATCAATTTGCTCTAATGAACTCTGAGGCGTCCGTAGGGGCGGGAGTGGCGTGGATGTGGTGCGGGGGCGCTTGCGCCGCCCTCGTCCTATTTCCTTCCACGCCAGGGCGACGCAAGCGTCCCCTCCCATCCACATCGTCCACCCCCGCCCCTACATGATGTATGCGCCTTCCACGCCAGGGCGACGCAAGCGTCCCCTCCCATCCACATCGTCCACCTCCGCCCCTACATGATGTATGCGCCTTCCCCACATGACACAATCACCCCTATAATCATCCTCTGCGGGTGATGCTGGTTCACCCGATTGCATTCTACACTACCTGACATGAGGAGATACCTCATAGATTAAGAAATGTTTGTTTGGACGAATGCAACGGGAGAAAAATATTGGATACTCAATCAATATCACGCCATACCAGCTATGATGAAACTACACAGGTACTGATTGTAGGAGGTGGCATCGTTGGCCTCTCAACCTCCCTCTTCCTCTCCTGGCGGGGCATTTCCTCGCTGCTGGTTGAGCGCCATCCGGGTACTGCGGTTCATCCGCGCATCCCTGGTCTGGCCCAGCCCACGATGGAGATGTTCCGCAGTGTAGGGATTGAGGAGGCTATTCACAAGGTCGAAGCGCCTTACAATATGAGTGGCAATCTCCTGCTGGTGGAGAGCCTGACGGGCCAGGAGTTTGATGTGTTGCAGGAAAACGTCGATGCCCTCTTCACCGGTGACAGCAGCCCGGCACAGGGCAGTGTCGCTGCTCAAGACGTGCTGGAGCCGGTGCTGCGAGCGCGGGCCGAACAGCTTGGAGGAGACCTGCGCTTCAGCACCGAACTGGTGGCCTTCGAGCAGGATGAAGAGGGCATCACAGCCACGATCCGCGAGCGGGAAAGCGGGCGTACACGCACGGTTCGCGCCCAGTTTCTGGTAGTGGCCGACGGCACCCACAGCGAGATCCGTCAGCAACTCGGCATTGGTCAGCATGGAAAAGGCTCGCTGTTCCATTGCGTCAGTATGATCTTCGAGGCTGACATTATGGAGCTATTCCGCAAGCGACATGCCGTTATGTGTTTCCTCGCCAACGACATCGTCTCAAATGGGGCGCTGGTCCCCTACCCAGGCTCTGCGGCGCGACCAGATCTCTACCGGCTCGATGTGTCCTATGATCCAGAGGAAGAGACCGTCGCCGACTATCCCGAAGCACGCTGCCTGTCGCTTATCCGGGCAGCTGTCGGCATCCCTGATTTGCCGGCGCAGCTCAAAACTGTGATGACCTACGAAGCGTGCGAACTTGTGGCTGATCGCTTCCAGCAAGGTCGGGCCTTCCTGGTAGGGGATGCGGCTCGCACCCAGCCACCCAGCGGTGGTCTGGGAGGCGCGACCGGCATTGCCGAGGCGTACAACCTGACCTGGAAGCTGGCCGCTGTCCTGCATGAGGAGGCAGGAGAGGCACTGCTTGCCACCTATGATGCGGAGCGACGCCCGCAGGCAGATTTCACTGCTGAACAGGTAGCGTTGCTTTCCCAGCAGCGCCAGACCGAAGGTTCAGCCGGAATCACGGTGGATACCTTCACTCTCGTGATGGGCTATCGCTACAACACGGGAGCCATTGTGCGGGAAGCAGGCGATGAGAATCTCCCCCTGGTAAAGCACCCAGATCAGTGGAAAGGGCAGCCGGGGACCCACGCTCCTCATCTCATGCTCAAACAAGAGGGCAAGCCAGTCTCGACGCGAGACCTGTTCGGCCCCCACTTCGTCCTGCTCGTCGGCCCGGACGAACGGCATTGGAAGGACGCCGCCCTGAGTACAAAAGAAGCACTCCATCTCCCTCTGGACATCCATCAGATCGGTGGTGATGCAGCAGATCTTATCGATGCCGAACACAAGTTCTGCGATACCTATGGAATCACTGCCACCGGGGCTGTACTCGTTCGTCCAGATGGATTCGTCGGATGGCGGAGCCGTGCCGCAATGGAGAAGGGGCAAGACGCTGAACAGGTCTTGACGCAGGCTCTCTCAACGCTCCTCTCGCGCTGAATATGAAAACACTTATGGATTGGCCTGTGTGTGATGGGGTGGGGCCATCTTGACATGTAGGGACGCCCCTCGTGGGCGTCCAGCACGCTAAAATAAGAAAGGCATAAAAACATGATAACCTTTGAATATACTGACACCTTTGACTATCCGGCAGCCTCCGTCTTTGCGCTTCTCACCGACCTGGATGCGCGGCCTAATTGGATAAAAGGCATCATTGAGGTGCGTGTCACTCCTGCCGGACCGGCTCGCCTGGGAACCAGCTACTTCGAAGCTGGCAAGTTCTCCGGATTCAAGAGTGAGAAGACCCTACTGGTGACGGAGTTTGAGCAGGATCACCTGCTGACCCTGGCCGCCGCTGCCGAAGCGAAGGAACCCTGGCGCGAGAGCTATCGCATCGAGCCGCTCTCCGAAGGAGCTTGCAGCGTACATTTCACGATTGAGGTAGGTGACGTTCCGAAGGTGGCTGAGTTCTTCATGCGGCAAGCGATGAAGAAAGATCAGCCGCAGAATGCCGCACGCCTCAAGTCCATGCTTGCCAGCCAGATACATAATGAATGATGATAATCGGATGGAGTCATGACGCTCGCGCCATGACTCCATCCGGTTGTCACCATTCATTATCATCCCTGTTCGTTTGTGATGGCGCGTCTCAGCGAGTGTAACGGCGGCGGTAATGGGTCGGTATGCTGCGGCGCAGGGGTATGTTGC
>JBOGTO010000612.1:0-5338 GCA_050695155.1 Ktedonobacteraceae bacterium | reverse complement strand
GCTCTCTGGCGTAGCCGGATGTCCGTAGGGGCGGGGGTTGTGTGGGGATGGGTGGGGGCCTTCAAGGCCGCCCGCCCGTAGGAGTGCGAGGGCAGCGAGACGCGGTTTCCTACGCACTGCCTACCCGCAACAGGGATGCGGGCGGCCTTGAAGGCCCCCGCCCCTACGGACGCTGACAGTTATTGGATGCGAGAGGGAGCAATCACATGCCGATCACGGGCGCTTCTGGCACAGCCGTCACAGAGGACCACATCTACCAGGCCATCTCTGAGGTGCTGGACCCGGAACTGGACGAGTCACTGGTCAAGCTGGGGTTCATTGACCGCGTGCAGGTGGACGGGGCCGACGTTTCGATTACGTTCAAACTGCCGACCTACTGGTGCGCGCCAAACTTTGCCTATTTGATGGCGGGGGATTTGCGCAAAAGAGCCAGCAGCGTTGCGGGAGTGCGTAACGTGCGCGTGATCCTGCTAGACCACTGTGCGGAGGATGAAGTCACGAACGGGGTCAACCAGGGGCAAACATTCGCCGATGCCTTTCCCGGTGAGGCCAGCGAGGACGAGCAGTTGGAAGAGTTGCGGCGTATCTTCTTGCGCAAGGGCTTTTTGATGCGCCAGGATGCGCTGTTGCGGCAGATGGTGAAGCTTGGACTGGACGAGGCAACTATAGCCACGCTGCGCGTACAAGATATGCGTATCGATGAAACAACAGATGCCGCGTTCGTCATAGTAGATGGACGCGAGTATTGTTTAGAGCGTGCCGGGCGCGGCGGCAGCATCTACCAGCAACGCCGGATTGCTCTCGGACTGCCTCACGCGGCGGACGACCCATTGATTATCGACGACCAGGGGCAGCCACTACGAACAGGCGATTTGCAGCAGTTCCTGCGCCGCTCGCGCTCCATCCGCATGAACATTATGTTCAATACAGCGATGTGCAAAGGGTTATTTCGCACACGCTATGAGAACGCCGGGGCAGGCGCGGCTTATCCAGAAGGAGAAAGCATATGAAAGCAGTCCGTTTGCATCGCTATGAACAGGAACCGGTAGTCGAAGAGGTGGCCGAGCCGAAGATTACTGGACCTTTCGATGTAATAGTGTGTATCGGTGGGGCGGGCCTGTGCCGCACCGACCTGCATATCATTGAGGGGCAATGGGCGGAGAAATCGGGCGTGGCCTTGCCTTACACGCTGGGCCATGAGAACGCAGGCTGGGTAGAGGCCATTGGCTCGGCGGTGAGCAATGTCAGCGTTGGCGATACGGTCATTGTGCATCCTTTGATTACCTGCGGCCTGTGTCGCGCTTGTCGCGCAGGCAACGATATGCATTGTTCAAATTCTTCATTTCCTGGCATCTCGATCGATGGCGGTATGGCAAACTTGCTCAAGACTACTGCCCGCGCCGTCGTGAAGCTAGATGCGAGCCTGCATCCTAAAGATATTGCTGCTCTGGCTGATGCGGGTCTGACGGCCTACCACGCGGTCAAGAAGGCCGCGCCTACCCTTTATCCTGGCACCAAAGTGGTGGTCATCGGGGCTGGTGGCCTGGGGCATATCGGCATTCAGTGTCTCAAGGCGCTGACACCGGCAGAGATCATCGTGGTGGATCGCTCTCCCGCCGCGCTCGATTTGACACATAGTTGGGGCGCGAATTATACGGTGCTGGCCGATGGGAAGCACATCGAGAAGGTGCTGGAGATCACGAATGGCCTGGGAGCCGAGGCTGTCATTGACTTTGTGGGCGAGCGAGGCGCGGAGCATGACGCGGTCAAGATGCTACAACGCGCAGGCTCCCACTACATCATCGGCTACGGTGGCACTCTCAATGTTCCAACCATCGACATCATCTCCACCGAGATCAACTTTATCGGCAATCTTGTCGGTACCTACAATGATCTGGCCGAGCTGATGACGCTCACCGCGCAGGGCAAAGTGACCATGCATACGGCTATTTACCCGCTCGATGCCGCCCTCGATGCAATTCACGACCTGGATGGCGGCAAACTGCGCGGGCGCGGCATTCTCGTGCCGTAGATGTCAAGTGAGCGAAACGATCGCCCCGCGCCCTGCTGAATTTTGACAATCGAATCGGGGGATGACGGGAAATGTCTGCCTCCGTCCTGATGAATTTTGACAATCGAATCGGGGGATGACAGGAAATGCCCGCCTCCGTCCTGATGAATGCCGCCTCCGTCCTGTAGGGACAAGGGGCGGATGTGGGGAAGGGCGGGGGCCTTGTGCTTGTCCTCATGGCGACATGATTCCGTTGGGTTCCGTGAGGCAAGAAGATCATACCCCGACGAGGACAAGCACAAGGCCCCCTCATCCACCCAACCCTGCTCCTTGTCCCTACAGTGACTGGGGCGCAAGCGTCCCATCATTTCGCTCTTCGGGCGTCAAAAACCATCAGAACGGGGATATATGTGACGAGACGCGACTAGTCGCGCCCCGACATGAACAACGAAATGAGGGGATTGTTACAATGGTAAAACAAATCGCGTTCCATGACCAGGCGCATCGTTCAATGAAGAGGGGCGTTGACGTTGTGGCCGGAGCCGTTAAGTTTACGCTCGGTCCCAGAGGCCGCAATGTTGCGATTGACCAGCGATTTGGCCCGCCTGTTGTCACCCACGATGGCGTATCTATTGCGAAAGAGATTGATCTTGACGATCCGCTTGAGAATATGGCCGCATTCCTTATCAGAGAAGCGGCGAGCAAGACAAATGATGTAGCGGGTGATGGAACGACCACTGCTACTGTATTAGCGCAGGCTATCGTGAGGGAAGGTCTTAAGAATCTCGCCGCCGGCGCCAATCCCATGCAAATCAAACAGGGCATAGAAAAAGGTACAGAAGCGGTAGTTGAGTATATACGCGCGCAGGCCATTCCCGTCGCAAACAACAAAGAAATTGCTCAGCTTGCCTCGATTTCCGCCGCCGATGAAAGCATTGGTCAGCTCATTGCCGCTGTCATTAAGAAAGTGACTACCGAGGGTGTCATTACTGTTGAAGCGTCGCAAGGGATCGCCGTTGAGGTGGAGTACGTCGAGGGTATGCAACTGGATAGAGGCTACATATCCCCTTATTTTGTAACCGACCAGGCGAAGATGGAGGCTTCGCTCGAAAACCCCTGCATCTTGATAACAGACAAAAAGATTAACTCGATTTACGACCTCGTGCCTATTCTGGAAGAAATGACGCAGCGGGGGCGGCGCGATCTGCTCATTATTGCCGAGGATGTTGTGGGCGAGGCCCTGACAACGCTGGTCGTCAACAAAACGCGGGGCATTCTCAATGTGCTGGCGGTGCGAGCGCCGAGCTTTGGCGACCGGCGCAAAGACGTGATGCGCGACATTGCTCTGCTGACGGGCGGGCAGGTTATCAGCGAAGAGATGGGGCGACGCCTTGAAAACGCAAAATTCTCTGATCTCGGCTCGGCCCGTCATGTTGTAGCTCGCAAGGAGTCCATGCTATTACTGGATGGGCATGGGTCTAAAACTGATATTCAGGAGCGTATGCGCGAGTTGCGAGTACAGCTCCAGAACGCAAGCAGCGACTTTGACCGCGAAAAGTTCCAGGAACGCCTGGCAAAACTTGCTGGCTGCGTAGCTGTTATCAAGGTTGGCGCAACGACAGAACTGGAGCAGAAGTACCGCAAGACGCGCGTTGAGGACGCCGTGGCTGCTACTCGCTCGGCTATAGAGGAGGGGATGCTGCCAGGTGGTGGTGTAGCTTTGCTAAATGCAGCCAGAGCTTTAGACGCGCTGACGTACACGGGTGATGTTGCGACAGGCGTGAGCATTTTACGTCGCGCACTAGAGGAACCACTACGCCAGATTGCTATCAATGCGGGACATAATGGAGCCGTAATTGTCGATGGCGTGCGACGCGCGCAACAAGAGTATGACAACAAGCATTATGGCTATAATGTGCTGACAGGCCACTATGAAGATATGTTCGAGAGCGGCATCATCGATCCCGCAAAGGTGGCGCGATCGGCCCTGCAAAATGCAACCAGCATCGCCATGATGATACTCACGACCGAGGTTATGGTTGCCGATGTGCCTGAGAAGATCGATCCCAGGCCATTGTTAGGGGAGTATTAATTCAGGCAGCAGGGTGAGAAGGTGCTTATACCCGCATAAGCACCTTCAACACGCCCGGCTTTGCAGCGTATTCGAAGGCTGCCAGCGCATCATCCAACGTGTAGCGCGCGCTTATTAAGGGATTCACATCGACTTTGCGCTGGCTCAATGCTCTGAGAGCGGGCGCGAACGGGCCGCAGCGCGAGCCTTGCACGCGAATCTCGTCTATCACGATGGGCGCGAGATGTAACGCGCTTTCATCGGCGACGGTGCTTTTGAGCATCACCGTTCCACGCGGGCGTACCAGTTGCAGAGCCAGTTCCAGCCCCTGAGCCGCGCCGGTGCATTCCACTACCATATCGACACGCCGCCCGGCTTTCCGCAAAAGATGTGCGGCATCATCCAGCAGACAGGTTGCAACCCCTCTCTGCTTAACTATGGCTAACTTCTCAGGATGCTTGCCGATCATCAACACTTCGCAGCTTGCCAGGGCTAAAACCTGCGCTGCCAGTTGCCCCATCTTGCCATCGCCCAGCACGATGACGCTATCGGTAGGCCTGACATGCACCTGCTCGAAAATCTCAAAATTGGCGGCCAATGGCTCGACGAAAACGGCCTCTTCATCGCTGATGTTGTCGGGGACCAGGTGCAGGTTTTCGGTTGGCAGCGTTAAATATTCGGCGAACGCGCCATCGCGGTTGACAATACCCAGCGTGGTGCGCTGCGGGCAATGGGTGGGCATATCGCGCTGGCAATAAAAGCAATCGGCGCGACGGCAAGCCGCGTTGATTTCCCCTACCACGCGCTTGCCAATCAGGTAAGTGGGAGCAGTTGCGCCGGAACCTTCATGCACGCCCTCAACAATCCCCACAAACTCATGCCCCAACACGCCCTCAAAAGCCATGTAGCCGCGTATGATTTCCAGGTCAGTGTTGCAAATGCCCACCTGTAGCACACGTATAAGGGCTTCTCCCGGCTGTAGTTTGGGTTGCCGGTAGTTCTCCTCAAGCGATAGTGCGTTGTTGCGATAGACCAGGGCGCGCATGGAAGTTGTTTCCCTTTTGTTTGTTATTAATGATTGTCATAGAGTTGTTTCACTTCAACAGTGTATCATATGCTTTTATCCGCATGTATGAATTCAGGGCTTCTCAAAAGTCGAGTAAGCGGAGCATGGCAGAGGGGAGGCGCTAAGGCGACCGCAAGGGTCGCCTCTACTATGGCAACGAAAGGGCTGCCCCTCGTCCTTAGTAGAGGCG
>JBOGTO010000611.1:0-11158 GCA_050695155.1 Ktedonobacteraceae bacterium | reverse complement strand
CTTGTACAAATGCTGGAATACATCACACCCCAACGGGCGGCCTTGAAGGCCCCCACCCATCCCAGCACCACCCCCGCCCCTACAGATTATTGAAGTATCGGGGTAAGGGCGGTGACAGAGCCGCCGCCCTGGCTGCCGATTACAAAGGATATCCGTGCTTTTCGACGACGATGGCGGCGACTTCGCGCTGCACAGCTACGCCGTTGAGCAGGTAATCGCCAATATAGGCGCGGACACGCGCCAGTTCTTTTTCCACTTTGTCAGCGTCGAAGCTGGTCATAATCATCTGGTCGAGGTTGGCGCGCAGGCGCGAGAAAGCCAGCCAGGTGGCGAGTTGCGCCAGCTTGACGTGTACGGCGCTGTTTGCATCGCCCCGCCGCACTGCCTGCGTGGCGCGAGCCAACGCGCTATCGACGGCGTAGAGGTCAATCAGCAGGTTTGCCAGGTACTCGATGAACTCCTCTTCGTTTACCAACGCCTGCATGTATTTCATAGCGCCCTTCATGGCGGTGTAGATGGTGACATCTTTGGCGCGTTCCACGGCATTGACGGCCTCGCGCAGTTCAGCCGGAATGGCTTCGCCAGCGTTATTGAGTGGTTGACCAGCTTTGACGCGCGCCTCAATTTCAGGCAATTCCGCCATTAGAGGTACTTTGCCGGACATGACGCGATTCAGAAGGGAGCGTACTGCCACCAGGCGGTTAATTTCGTTGGTGCCTTCGTAGATGCGCTGGATACGGGCATCGCGGTAGGCTTTCTCGATGGGATACTCTTGCATGAAGCCATAGCCACCGAAGATTTGCACGCCTTCGTCCGCCGCAAAGGCCATCACTTCGCTGCCATGCACTTTGGCGATGGATGCCTCAACCTCGTATTCTTCGATGGACTTGAAGGCCGCTTCGGTGTTGTCACCCGCGCTGCGCCGCGCATTCTCGATATTGGCAGCCGTGCGGAACACTTCGCTCTCTGCCGCGTAGGTTTCGGCGGCGATACGCGCCAGCTTCTTCTGGATCATGCCAAACTCGGAAATGAACTTGTTGAAGGCTTTGCGCTCTGTGGTATAGACAGCAGCGAGGTCCAGTACAGAACGCGCGCCACCAACGGCACCCGCGCCCAGCTTCAAACGCCCGATATTGAGGATGTTGAAGGCGATTTTGTAGCCCTTGTGAATCTCACCCAGCAGGTTTTCTACCGGCACGCGCGTATTCTCGAAGTAGACCTGGCGCGTCGAGGAGCCTTTAATGCCCATCTTGCGCTCTTCCGCACCGGTGGAAATGCCCGGCCAGCTTGCCTCGACGATGAAAGCCGAAGGGCGGTTTTCGCCAATACGCGCGAAGACGATCATCAGGTCGGCAAAACCGGCATTGGAAATCCATTGCTTGGTGCCATTCAGAATATAGTATTTGCCATCCTCGGAAAGTTCGGCGCGCGTGGACAGGCCCATGGCATCGGAACCAACGCCCGGCTCGGTCAGGGCATAGGCAGCCAGCCATTCGCCGGAGGCCAGGCGAGGCAAATATTTCTGCTTTTGTGCCTCGGTGCCATAGAAGACGATGGGCAGCGTGCCGATGGTGGTATGCGCGCCGATGGCGGTGCTGAATGAGCCTTCGTGGATACTTGAAACGACCAGAGCGCTGGTCAACAGACCCAGTTCCGCGCCTCCGTAGGCCTCCGGCACGTCGATACTCAAAAGTCCCTGCTCGCCCGCCTTCTTGACCAGAGATGGCATCAAACCCGGCTCCTGGTGATCGATGGCCTCGACTTTGGGCAGCACTTCGCGCTCCATGAACGTCTCTGCCGATTCTGCGATCCAGCGCTGCTCCTCATCGGCCTGTTCCACTGTAAAAATCTTGTCCGCCGTTTCGCTGATAGGCGTAGTAAGGAAGGCAGTCCCTGCCTCGGTTGGTTTCATCGTCGTTGACATATATGTTGCTTTCTCCTCAGGATGGTTGTTTGATGGTGTTTTTCAGTTCGCGTTTTAAGACCTTGCCAACCAGTGTCTTAGGCAGGCTCTCACGAAATTCTACAATTTTGGGAACCTTGTAAGGGGTCAACTCCTTTTTACAGTAAGCGATGATGTCCTTGCGCGTCTCGTCGGTGGGCGCATGACCCGCTTTCAAGACGATCACGGCTGCCACCGTTTCGCCGCGATACTGGTCAGGAACGCCTAACACCGCTGCTTCCTCTACGGCGGGGTGCTGGTACAGCACTTCTTCGACTTCGCGGGGGTAGATGTTGAAGCCGCTCGCCAGGATCATATCTTTGGAACGATCAACCACGTAAAAGTAGCCTTCTTCGTCCATTTTGCCGATGTCGCCGGTACGCATCCAGCCATTAGTAAAGATGTTGGCAGTCTCGTCCGGCTTATTCCAGTAGCCGCGCATGATGTTCGGACCTTTGACCACGATTTCGCCCACACCACCAGCGGGTAGGGTTGCGCCCGTTGTCTCATCCAGAATGGCGGATTCAATGCCGGGCAGGGGTAAACCAATGCTGCCATCGCGAATATCGCCGTTGAGCGGGTTGCAGTGCGTGACGGGCGCGGCCTCGCTCAGTCCGTAGCCCTCGACCAGCCTGCCCTGCGTCAGCTTTTCCCAATCGATGCGCACCTGCGCCGGCAATGGGGACGCGCCACTGAGGCACACTTTGATCGAACGCAGTTCTGCCGCGTGCTTGCCTATCTCGCGCATGATGGCGATGTACATAGTGGGAATACCCGGCAGTTGCGTCGGGTGATAGCGGCGAATGATTTTCACGACTTCCTGTGCTTTGAATTGCGGCAGCAGGACCATCGTAGCAGCCGTCAGGATAGACAAGTTCATGCCGATCGTCAAACCGTATACATGGAAGAACGGAGCCGCGCACAGCGTGATTTCTTCAGCGTCACGCGCCCGGATGTCCCAGTTGCGCGCCTGTAGCGCATTTGCCAGCAGGTTGCGATGCGTGAGCATCGCGCCTTTCGACAGCCCCGTCGTGCCGCCGGTATACTGGAGCGCGGCAAGGTCATCGCCAGAGGCACGCGGCGGCAAGTTGAAAACCTCTATGCCGCCTTTGGTATGCGACTCCAGCATCTCGCTCATGATATGTAATGTGGCATCCCTGCGCCGTTCCTCATCACTCAGAAGCGGCTCCGGGTGCCTGGCTCTACGCTGCGCGAGCGGGTAAAGTGTGCGCAAAAGCGGGGGCAGGAAATCGGCAGGACTGGTGAGTATCACATGTTCAAGGGCTGTATTGGCGCGCACGGCGCGTACCGTCGGATAGAACATATCGAGCATAACAATGACGCGCGCCCCCGAATCGGCGAGTTGGTGCTGCATCTCGCGCTCCGTATAGAGCGGATTGGTGGGAACGACGACCGCGCCCGCGCGCAACGCCCCATAAAAGGCGATGGGATACTGCGGAATATTGGGCAGCGCAATAGCAACGCGATCACCTTTCTGGATGCCCAGCCGCAGCAGCGCAGCGGCAAAACGATTCGCCAGCGAGGAAAAACGGGCATAGCTCAATCGCGTGCCATAGTAGATGAAAGCCGTTTGCGACGGGAAACTTCGCACGGTTTGATCGAGTATCCATGTTAATGGCTGATCTGGGATATCGATATGCGCGGGTACCCCTTGCTCATAGTGACGCAGCCAGGGGAATCCGCCATTCGTTGGGGAATGTTGTTCCGCTTGAGAGTTATGCATTACAGACGGGTCAGACATGTGTGTTAGCTCCTCTCTGAGCCATTTACAACAGCAAAACAACGCATAGATATATACCTTAAGTATAGCCTTCCACTGGTTAGAATACCATGTTGCCAGCTAACAATTTTTCGTGCATAATGAAGAGGTAGCTAACAATGTGGAGATGCAATGGCAATCAGCAATATATCACATTTCGCGCAAATGGTGACACAGTTGCGGCAGAAGCGGGGCATGTCACAGGGGCAACTGGCGCAGGCGACACGCCTTTCGCGCACGTATGTCTATCACCTTGAGGTGGGGATGCGCAGCAATCCATCACCGCATGTGGTGGAGAATATGGCGCGCGCCCTCGAACTGACCAACGAGGAGCGACGCCAGCTTTATGCCGCCTATACGCATCTGACGGGGCAGCAAATCGACGATCAGCCGCCCGAAAGCGTGCTGCTCGACTTCGGAGAACTGGCGCATTTGCTGGTGCATAATACTTCCTATCCGGCGCATTCGCTCGACCGCCTGTGGTTCCTGCATTCGTGGAATGAGGCGGCTATTGAGCTATTCGAGGTGCGCCAGGAGATTGCCAGTAATGAGAAACGTCACCTGCTCGAACTGGTCTTCGAGCCACGTCTGCGCCGCCATTTTCATAGCTGGGAGAACCTGGCGCGCCGCCTGGTGAGCGACTTCCAATACAACACGCGCACCCTGACGCACCTGCCCGAATATAAAGAACTATGGAAACAACTACGCACAATGCCAGAATTTCGCCGTATCGCAGCCGCCACCTATCCCGAAGGCAAACCCGACCCCTCCTTCGTCTTCCACGTACAACATAGCCAGTTGGGCAGGCTGGCTCTACGCACTGCTACAACCGTCTTCACCGGCATTAACACCTACTCAATGGTAAGCTACGTGCCAGGCGATCAGCATACGCTGGAAATATACAGGAAGTACAAGTGGCAACCGGATTAGCGAATAGTCAAGGTTCAATAGATAAATGGAGCCGGACGCCCCCAAGGGGCGTCCCTACATGTTGGGATGGCCCCATCCCCTCAATTGAAGATTGGCAATCCGATTAGAGTGTATCCGCATCCGGCGACGAAACTGTTTCCTCGCCATTGTCTACTGCCTCTTCAGTTTCCAGAGGCGCGCTCCCCAAAATACGCTGTCTGTCCGTCATATTCGTAATGCCGTACAGATCAAGCGCCCGTTCGTCAACCTCTGCATCGATGCTTTTAATTTCTTCAAGTAAAGTCATAATTTGCTGTTTCTTTTTCGCTTCGAGAGCAAACAACGTTTGCAGAGCTACAGCATTTTCCGGTATGAGCGCGCTATTTTTGATCTCGTCCCAGGTTTTGCCTCGCCAGCGCGGACTGGTAAGATACATTTGAAGGTAACGCCGCACATCATCATCTGGCACTTCAAACCAGAGTTTATTGTGACGTAATACAAGGGTGGTAGGATACTTCTCTGGCACATAGATGTTGCTGCTGATGGCCGCCTGCAAATCGCAACGCGCTGGAACTTCGAACAGGTTGACCGCTCTAGCATCATAAAACGTCAGGAGTGGGAAGTTGCGATTACTCGTTTGAAGCTCTTGCAATAACGTATCAAATGGCACCTCTATAAGGAAACCTCCGTTACGTTGTTGCCTAAGAGTATACCCTTGCGCTCTGAACTTATTAAGTTCCGCATGTTTGGATAGTATTTCATTTACCAGCGATACCAGGACTGACTGCGTAGCCGCATCGGCAGGGAAAATGGGCAACTGCCGGAAATACGAAGGGTTAATATGTACATTATCGAATTGCCGCGCAAACCAGTAATTTAGTAATGACGAATTGAAAAGAGCAAGAATATACTTGAGATCATATTTCGCATCTTTTGCGATGATGTCACTGAAATTATGACGATTAAAGAATTTCTGATCATCAAACGTAGCAACCAGCCGCCGTTTTAATGCGCGATTGCGCATATCCTGTACAAGTAATTTTGGTGACTCAAAAAATTTTGCTTGTGGTACAGAATAAAGCCAACTTCCATATTTTAGATATGGCTGCTTACTTCCCCAGCGCAATTCATAACGTCCAACAAAAGCGGTACCATCTAACATTGGCTTCCAATCGGGTTCATTATCAGGAACATCACGTCGAAATCTGATATAGAGATTGGCTTTGCCTTCGGTTTTTGTATGATAAGGAATTATCCCTTGAGTACTTTCTGCTACATCACTGAGCCGCAGCACTTTCATAGATGCATTTCCGTCAAAGGTAATCAGACAAGCATCTTCGATCTGTCGTAGTAAGGTATCATAGCGAATTGCAACCTTATATTCGGGATCATCCATCCAGCGTTCTTGCGGTTGTACGAGTGTTTCCGCCCATGCGCGTTGAGTGAGCTTATCCAATGTATCGCGTAATCTAAGCATATTGATCTTGACTTGTTGTACTTTGCGTTTTTCCATATCTGACTCAGCAGCAATAAAGAGCAGCACGCAATCCACGTTAACATCCTGCCAAATACCTTGAGGCAGGTCAACAATCTGTTCAATACGTCCACTTGTTAAAAGTCGGTTACGCAAGGTAGCTGTATGAGTACCCATCAAGTAAGTATTGGGAGTGATAAAACCAAGTTTCCCGTTATCAGCCAGGAGTTCAAGGCCAAGTTTCAGGAAGAAAGTATAGGTGTCAGGTTGACCATAGAAGACATCGGCCCATTCGGTGCGCAGGGTATTTTTATACTCATCGCTTAATGTGGCTCCATAGGGCGGATTGGCGACGACATAGGCAAAACCATTGGCGTAAGGGCTGTTCGGTACGCGGCTTTTGATTTGCTCAACAACATCATTTTCTTCCGCAAGCAAAATGTTGAAATGGGTGTAGTAGTATCGATTGGTGGGACGGGCAAGCGCATCGACGTTGTAAATATGAAAGCGCTCAATGGTTGGCCGCTTCCCGGCGCTATGGGCCATTTTGATTAAATCAAGTACCTGTATGAGAAGATTGACTTCCGAGAGATAACAGGCAAAAGGATTGAGGTCAAAGCCAAAAAAGTTCTGTTGCAGGCGATTGAGTACGGCGACAGGATCGTCGATTTGCTCATGGTTGCCCTTATAAGCCATCACAAAGCGCCGGGCGGCTGTTACCAGAAATGAACCGCTGCCACAGGCCGGGTCGATCAAACGCTTATTAGAGCCGATGACCGCTGTACCACGATACCCTACCTCGTCCAGAATATAGTTGACGATCTCAGAGGGGGTATAATACTGCCCTTTTTCGCGTTTTTCCTTGCGGTTCACATAGGTATTATAAATAGTGCCGATGATATCAGAATCGACGCCTGCGAAATTGAAACGGCTAAGTCGATGCAACGCCATGATAAAATGCTGGCGATCGAGTCGGTACCAGTTGAAGAGTTCGCGCCCGGTAAAGAAATGGGCATAAATGTTTTGCGCATTGGCGTAGGCCATATCCAGTAATGGATCATAAGGGTTGCCCTGCGCGAAAACCCAGTAACGTTCAATGTCCTCTTGCCAGTGCTTGAGTCCTCCATCAGAAAGGAAACGGCCAGGGAAAATGCCCTTATCTTCACAAATGCGAATCAAGAGCAGGCGAATAAAAACAACATAGGCAGCTTGAAGAGCAAATTCGTCCCGGTGCTGTCCCTCATTCAAATTGCCTAGCATCGTCTCTTTTACAAGCAGTGCCCATATATTGTAATCATTGTTGATATTGTTGTCGGTCTGGTAATCATGGTGTAAAGTTGCCTGTCGCTTATGCCAGGCAAACACTGTTTCACAGTATGTTTGCAGGCCATTGCTCAATGGAGGCACATCGTCAAGATTTGACATAGGACGCGCGGCCTGCGAATTCACAGCATACTTATGCCTGCGAGCCTCATTGATAACTTGTAGCATTGCTGCAAGCACTTCTTTGGGTCCGAAGAAGGCTTTGCTATCCTGCTCAAGCCTGACCAGGATGTTTTCGATGGCCTCAATATCAGTCGTCTCCAGTCCCCATATTTTCTGACAACTCTCAACCAGCACGGTCATGAGTCTACCACGCAACTCTCGCAGTTTTTGCGTTGCTGGTTCGGGAGCATCGTCAGCCAGGCGGTAAATACGCTCAGCATATTCGGCATAGCGAGTTAAATGGTGGTCCAATATGCGCCAGGCATCCCTCTGTAACTCTCCTACCAACAATTGCAACTCGTCTACAAGCACAGATTCATTGCCGCTTCCAATACCTAGCGGGAGGGCTTGCGCCCGCCATTCGTCCAGGCTTGTACCAAGCTCGCGTTCAAGACGTTGTGTATCAGCAAAGGTATCTTTACGGCAGAGATCAAACAGATTATGGAGTTGCTTTTCGATTGAAGATGAAAGTTGCTGAGCGTTATGGCTTTGCCAGTCACGAATAGCCACCGGAATGTTGAGGTCAATGACGCATTCCGGGTTTGCGGGGTTGATAAAATTCCATACCATGAAGCGTCTACCATTCGTAAGCCAGCCGAGACGCAAGGCGGCAGAACGAATATAACCAGCAAGCTGTGACAAATGGCTTTCGGGGTCAGTCAGATCGAGCGTCAATTCCAATGACGTGTTCTTATCCTCGACCATGAAGCAAGTGCCATATACCGTGTCCGTTGGCGCAAAATCTGGACGCCCATTCGGACGCTGCTGATTATAAACACGCTCCGGTGGCGCAAAGCCCAACAAGCCTAGCAAAGGACCAACGATAGCAGTATCAACTATCGGGGCTTCATCGTTGCCACGCTGCTTCTCTGGCTGGTTCAAATAGGTAAGATAATCAACACGGCGAAATGTCTTTTGAGCAAATATTGCAAAGAAAGCTTGTAGAAACTCCTCAAAACTAATAGAGTGATCCATTGCGCATACCAACTCCCCTCGATCTAGCTCTTATTGCGTATGCGTATCATACCATACTTGTACGCGCCTGCGAAGCAGCATACTCAGTCACTTTTTCCTGCTGGCAGGCGTATTAAGATGAAGTATTGAAAATGACTGAGCTATCCCTGCAAAATGTCCAGCAGTTCGCGGCGGAAATCGCGCGCCTGTAATTGATGCCAGTGGCGGCGGAAGGCGCGGTATTGTTCCGCGCGCGCCTCGGATTGCTTGAGCAATAATTGCTCCAATCCATAACGCTGCTCAGGATTGGGAGCAACATCCGGGTCGAGTACAGCAGCTACCATGTCAGGTGGCAGCAAGAGCTTCCCTTTGCTTTTTTGCTTGCCAGCTTTTAACAGCGCCTGCTGATAGGCAAGGCCAGCATCTTCGCTGCCCATACACATGCGCAACAGGGCGATCATGACATCGCTATCATGCACCGCGCCCAGTTCATCCTGTACCTGCCCCAGTTCATCCGCAAACGCCTGGCAGGTGGCGGGCAAGACATCTTCAAAAATTTCAAGCGTGTAGCGCAGTCGCTTGGCCGCGATACGCAAATTGTGTAGTCCTCGCACCTCATATGGCACATCAACATCCGCCGTCCAGCCGTACATTTCGTCCAGCCGCGTATAGACAGCACGCCGGACCATCTGATACGCGGGGGCTTGCGGGTCAAGCGAGATCAGGGGTTTAGCTTTTGCCATGTTGCGCCGCTCCTTTCGGGATACAGGCATCGATTTGCTGGCGCAGGGCATTCTCGTCCAATGCCGAAAGTTCCGCATCTAGCGCCTGCTTTTCCTGTTTATGATAGTTATCCAATCGATCAACCAACCATTGCACCCCCGCCTCCTGTCCTTCACCCGTCACTGACTGCTGGTAGTTGCGCAAGCCTGCAATCATCACATCTGTATCGCGCACAGTTCCGAGACGATCCGCTAGCTTCTTCACGCGGCGGTTGATCTTCTGAAACGCTTTCGGGTCAATACACGACTCGAAGGCATCGAGCGTGGCGCACAGGCGACGCGAAGCCACGCGCATCTTATGCACCGCTTCAATATCTTCCTGCTGGCGAATATCATCGGGCCACTTCAAAAACTTTTTCGCATACCCCGGCAAGATGTCTCGCCCAAGCTCCGCGAATGGCGGTTGTTGCTTTCCCTGCCCTTCTTGCGCATCCTGACCCGCAAGAGTCGCCTGTCGTTGCGATGCGATATGGTTGACTTCCTCCAGCCATTTGTCGCCATAGCGCGTGTAGGCGAGGAGCGCTCCTTCACGCACGCCCTGCGAACTAACATGTATCTCATTGAGCTGTAAGCGCTGCATCGCGGCCTGTATCACCAGCGTGCCGCCAGCCAGGATACGCGCGCGCTCAATATTTTGCTCAAAACGCTGCGCGATTTCTTGCGCCGGAAGCGCGCCCAGCACCCCTTCGCAGGCGGATAAATCAGCATATGTCATACGGTCGCTCTTTTCATCCAGTTTGAAGGCGTGTCGCGCAAGCTTGAGCAGCGACGACGCGCTGGAACCCGTGACGATCAGCGCGGGCGGCGCTTCAGGAATGGGCAGCGTTTGCAAATATCTGGTGAGATAGGAACGCGCCACTTCCATTTCTTCATGTGTGGGAGGATCGGATGGCAGGTAGCGATCATGTATAGCCCCAGAACCAGTGGGGACGGAGATCAACCAGGTGATATGCTCATTTTTAGCAATGACGATTTCGGTGCTGCCTCCGCCCACATCCAGTACTCCCGCCTCGCGGGGAGCCTGTGGGCTACAGGTTGCGCCATAATAGTCCAGCACGGCCTCGACCGAGCCGCTGATAATCTGCACTTCTATGCCTGTCTCGCGCTTGATCGTCTCCAGAAAATCCGCACTATTATGCGCCTCGCGCGTGGCTTCCGTCGCCAGCGCGAGAATCTGCTCAGCTCCATGCTTTTTAGCCAGTTCCTGGTACTTACGCACCGTATCCAGAACCATGTTTAGTTTGTCTTGCGAAATCTCCCCGCTTTCATCCACGCTCTCCCCCAGCCGCGCCAGGGTAGCCTGGTGTTCAATGGTTTCCAGATCATCCGGCAAACATCGCGCCACCAGCACCTCAATCGTATTGCTTCCAATATCAATCACAGCTCGTACAACTGATTCCTGTTGCATAAAGTTCTCCTCTTCTGGTTTGCGAAGCATCTACAGCGCTCCGCAAGCTTTGCGTATCTGCATTACATACACGCTGAACACAAAACGATAGTGACAGGCAAAAATTTAATAAATTTTGACGACCGAATACGGTAATGTCTGTATCTCCGTCCTTATGAATGTTGATACCCGAATCGGGGAATGGAATGCGCGTCCCTGCGTCCTGATGAATGTTGACGATCAAAAACGGTAAGGGAACGAACTGCTCGCCCCGTCCTGATGAATTGTGACAACCGCATCGGGGAATGGAATGCTGCCTCCGTCCTGTAGATACTGTGTTGTTTGTCAAGGGTGCAGGCAAAACGGAGTTCACCGCGGGAGAAGGAGGACGAGCCTTCCCACCAGACGCAGACAACACGAACCTGCGCGTTCATCGTCGCTCGCT
>JBOGTO010000610.1:0-13197 GCA_050695155.1 Ktedonobacteraceae bacterium | reverse complement strand
TGGCAGGACCGCCGCCCACATCTCGACGGTGCCAGAACCGAAAGAAAGGAGAGCCATCAGCCATGCCCAGGCTCACCCCCATGCTGCTCCATATCGTCCCGGAGGAAGACATCGAACACTTCACGCTGGCGGGCATGTTCCCTGCCGGGCAGGTCTTTGCCCTGCATCTGCCCTTGCGCACCCTGTCGCACCTGCGCATCGAACCGGACACCCCTGCCCCACCGCGCCTGCTGGCGCAGGTGCAGTTTACCGAGCGGGAACTGGACCTCGTGCGGCCCCTCTACCAGCACTACCCGCAGTTTGTGCCTTACGAGGTGATGTGGACCTGCTTCAACCGGGGCTTTGCCCATCTCAACGAGCGCACCCTTGCCACCGCGCGGCAGCATCTGGAAGCCGCGCGGCTGGAAGAGGGGCTGTGGGATGCCGAGATGCGCCCGATGCGCAACATCGTGACCCGCAACCGCGCCAAACTGCGCGAGGTAGGTCTCGAAGTCGCCAATCTGTTAGCGACCGGTTACCTGCTCACGAAACATCCCAAATGGTGAACACCACCGGAGCGACCGTGACCCGCTGGGCCAGTGCCGGACGCGGCACAGCCAGACACACACAGGAGGATACAGCAGCATGACGGAACCCATCTCTCCCTCTCTCGCCACACGCGAAGAGGACCAACAGACCGCCCGCAACCGGCTGGTCGAGCAACACCTCTTTCTGGTCCCCTTTCTTGCCAAACGGGTGCATAGCCCCTATCAGGGCGGACTGGACTTGGAAGACCTGCTGCAAGAGGGCTATCTGGGTCTCATGCGGGCGGCGGAACTCTACGACCCGCAGAAAATCAACCCGGCCACCGGCCAGCCCTACCGTTTCAGTGGCTATGCGACGTGGTGGATACGCCAGAAAATCCTGCGGGCGCTCTCCACCCAGTCGCGCACCATTTGCTTGCCCAACGACGTTGCGGAGGACCTGCACCGCCTCAAACGGGTACAGCGCGAGATGTGGGAACGCTGGCAGCGTGAACCCTCCCCGGAGGAACTGGCGACGGAAATGCCGTGTCCCCCCGCGCGTATCCGACTGCTCTTAGACATCAAGGAGGTCAAAAGCCTGGACGAGGCGTTGGGGTCCTCCTCGTTCTCTCACGACAACGATGAGGAGGCCACCACGCTGGCAGACCTGCTTGCAGCCCCTGACCCGCTGCCCCGGCAGCGGGAACAGCAGGTGGAAATCAGCGATCTCTTGACGTATCTCTCACCAGAGGAACGGCGCGTGATCGTCTGCCGCTACCAACTGGGACAAGAGACGCGCTCCGGCATCGAAGACATTCCCCTGTCCTATAAAGAAGTGGCCCGGCAGGTGCAGAAGTCGAGTGAGCATGTCAAAGTCGTGGAGGAGCGCGCGCTGCGCAAAATGCGCTACTGGGCCGAACGTCCCGTTTTCGGCAAGGGAGAATGAGGACATACACCTTGTTCCAGAGCAGGAAACACTGCTCTGAGCGATTTTCCGTTCAGCCGTAAGAGTGCATCTGCACTGGTAGTGTTTCTTCCCTTTATCTAAAGCCAGGGGACCCCACACCGCACGAGTGTGTTGAAGATGGACATGTTCTGGGCGATAAAAGCGGCCTGGATCTCTCTGCTGAGAGGAAGAAGCTTGTTCCCGGATGAGTCACACATATGTTGTGTATGAAAGAGTGTTGGCATCACGGCTACACGCACTCTGCTTTCTGAGCAGGAGATGCCAAGTATCAAAGACACTTCTCCACTATGGAGAATAAGCTGATCTGGGCAACCACCCAACCAGGACTACGCAGGTGGATAATGTATGCTCTTCCTGAACGTTGAGCGCGCCTCTCGTCCAACTAGTGGCTTCGCGGGTCCGGCGGATTTCCTGTTTGACAAACGTGGCAAGTGTGCCGACCAGCATCGTTTTCCGGTATGTGGGACATCAGACAAAGTGAGAGGCCAGCTTATCCGTGAAGTGTTTGGTGTGCTGTGTTGTCCATCTATGGTAGGATAAGATCTGTTATAGTTTTCGAGAATCTTCCAGATGAAAGGAATCCCCTCTACGTTTGAAAGGAAACCTCAAATGTTTCGCAACACCCCACTTTCCGGTACTGAACAGGAACAACCGCGAGTGGGGGCGTTGGTGTCACTCTTTCTTGCCCCGGCCTTCGTATTCGCCAACATGTACAGTACACAGGCAATCTTGCCCGTACTCAGCAACGCCTTTCATATCAGCGCGCCCACTGCCGGTTTATCAATCTCCGTCCTGGTGCTGGCGGTTGCTTTTGGCTCTCTAATCTACGGTCCGATTTCCGACCGCATCGGACGCAAGCCGATCATGGTGTGCGCCAGTCTACTGGTGGTCATCCCCACATTGCTGCTGGGTCTCTCACCAAACTTTGCCACACTGGTCATATTACGCGCCATACAGGGCTTGCTCATGCCCGGTTTGACCAGCGTGGCTATTTCATATGTCAACGAAGAATTTTCGGGCAAGGGGCGTGGCCTGGCAATGGGCATTTATGTCAGCGGCCTGACGCTGGGCGGATTATTCGCGCGCGCGGGCAGCGCAGTGCTGGCAGGTTTCTTCAACTGGCAGATAGCGTTGCTCACGTTCACTTTTCCCACGCTGATTGCCGCGCTGTGCATGTGGCATTTCTTACCAGATAAGCGCAGCAGCAAGAACCTGGGTCGCGGCACTATGCTGCATATGGTATTACGCCTGCTGGCTGATCGCCAATTCGCGCTCCAATCGCTGCGTGACATGCGAATGCACATGCGCAATCGCAGCCTTGTCGGAGCGTTTGTGGTCGGCTTTAGCAGCTTTTTCGGCTTCATTGGCATCTTCACCTATCTCCCCTACTATCTCACGGGGCCGCACTTCAACCTGTCCACCGTTTCTCTTGGCCTGGTTTATCTGCTCTGGCTGACGGGCATTTTCTCACCCATCGCGGGAACTATCGCCGGGCGCATTGGCTCGCGCCGCGCCATCGTTTTCAGCATGGGAACTGCCGCCACAGGACTGCTGATTACGCTCATTCCTATCCTACCTATCACGCTAGGCGGCCTCGGCCTGTTGACGCTGGGCATGTTTTCCACTGTTGCCGCTGCTAATCTCTATCTCGGCGAAAAGGCGACCACCGCTAAAGGTACGGCTGCCTCAATGTACCTCTCGCTGTACTACTTTGGCGGCAGCCTGGGAGCCGTGCTACCAGGTTTCGCGCTGCTGTGGGCAGGCTGGCCCGGCGTGGTCTCGCTTTGTTTGAGTATGGTATTGATCGCGCTGGCATCAGATATGGTGCTGTGCCGCTAATTCATTACACTCTTCAAATCAGGTACTAATACTATGCATTGTTATTTTACATATATTGATACGTTATGTAGACCAGGGGGATCAATTATTGCTTCTGGGGAGGTCAATCATTCTATGATTAAGAGCAAGCGAGCATATTTTAGTATTCTCAAACGGAAAAAAATCAGTGTTTTGCTTTCTATCGCGCTTGTGATCGCTACTGTCATTCTTCTTATGGCAGGCCACATTCAAGCATCGACGTTTGGTGGTCCTTCCTCTACAGGCAAGAACTCAGCCGGCTCTACCTTTCTGCAAGGCTCAACGCCTGGATCAATGCTTACAGGGGCAGTTGCAACCGCGCATGGTCAGGGTACGCAGCAGCCGGCATCGACAATTTCAGCCAGCCTCGCCAACATTACGGTCGATTTCGGCAACCGGCAGAATACGGCCTATCCGATACCATACCGCTATCTGGGTATGGCGGGCATCGACATTGGCACGGTACTACCAACTGACGCGAACGCGGTGCAGCAAGCCAACTTTCACCTGTTCAAACTTGGCGACTATGACGCTGTAGCGCAAATCTTTCCTACAGCAGCCAGCTTAACCAACCCGTCGCAGCAGGTCTGGACCAAGTTTGATAACCAGATGACGCTCGCCACTCAGTATAATCTGCAACCTGTCATCTCGCTGGCATCTACACCAACCTGGTTAGAGCCACAGAACCAGACGCCTCCACAGACGAACGCCTGCCTGGCGAATAATCCGCCTTTCGACGATCACTCAAGCAAGCCGATGTACCTGGTGAACGGGCAGGATCAAGGCCCACAAATGTGGGCAAAACTGGCGGCGCTGGTCGTCGCGCATGTCGATCAGAAGTTTCCCCAGGCACATGCGTTTTATGAAATATGGAACCAGCCCGACGGTTCGCAGTTTCTTTGCGAATTGCCCAGTGACCAGAACGCTGACCAGGACAGGGTAACAGCCTACCGCGCCATCTATGCTGCGGCCGCTCCTCTGATGAAACAACAGGCCGCCAGGGACGGCAAGAGTACAGAAATTGGTGGGCCAGCGTTGGTCTACGCTCTGAAACAGCATCTCACCATGTGGCTGCCTGCTCTTTTGAACGATCCGACCATATATCCCTACGTTGACTTCATCACCTATCACCGGTTTTTATCGAGTCCCAGCTTCAACAATGGTAGCACCTCGCTCGTCGCCAATTTGCAGGACCCCGCCCTGGGTGTAGCAGCGCAATACGAAGAAATAGCTAAAATGGTGCATAGCGGCAAGCAGCCGAACGCAGCTAATACGCCTATTTACCTCGATGAATACGCTATGACCCCCTGCTATCCCAATGCCTGCCGCAACGACCCCACCACTGCGCCGCTTATGAACGCACTCTTTATCACCGATTCGTTAAACGCGGTCTACGATAAAAGTTCCGCTTATGGCCCGGCAGGCGCAGTTCCGGCAGGGCTGGCGTACTACACCTGGACAATACCCTACGGGAATCTTTGTATGTTCGGGGTGTTCGACGCTCAAATGGACTGCGGAGGACCACCCACGCCAGTACAACCTTATCCAGAGTATTACGCCTATGACCTTTTCGGTTCCGCGCAGTATCTCGACATGACCGATAATGGGTATGTTGCCAACACGACGCTTATCAAGCCAGCAGGCGTCTACGTCACCGGGATCACCAGCAAAGCGCATGATGGGCTAGCCATCATCAATACCAGCGCTCAAACGCTTACCGGCCTGCACGTCTATCTCCAGAATCCGGGGACTGTATCTGGTACCCAGGCCAGCGTCTTTACCTTGAAATTCACGTTCAGCAATCCAGGCAATTCTATTACCACCAGCCAGGCAACGCTCGTTCCTGTAACCGGCGGAAATGGCTATATAGCCACGATTACCGTTCCAGCTAATACGATCGTCGGCGTATCGGTGGCCGCAAAATAGGTCCCAGCCCTACCCCGGATGCCCACGAGGGGCATCCCTACATGCCAGGATGGCCCATTCCCAACCCCCAAAGGGGCGCGTGGGGAAGGAGGCATAGGGAAATGTAGGGATGCCCCTCGTGGGCATCCGGGATGGGTCGGGATGGCTTGCCATCGGCTCAGGCGTTGCCGAAGATGAGAGCGGCAGCAAAGACCAGCGCCCCTCCTCCCACGACCTGTAACATCGAGAGCCACCATTTTGTGCCAAAGAAGCGGTAACGTATGGCCGCAATTGCGACCAGTTCAACAGCTACTACGACGTAGGCTATCAGCAATGCAACGTGCAAATTCGACACGAGGAAGGGCAGCGTATGCAATGATCCTCCCAGGAACGTCATACCGCCAGTGATAGCGCCGCGCACTACCGGGCTACCGCGCCCCGTGAGTTCACCATTGTCGGAAAGCGCTTCCGAGAAGGCCATGCTGATGCCCGCTCCGGTTGCTGCTGCCATACCTACCAGGAAAGCCGTAAAGGGGCGGTGTGTAGCAAAGGCTGTAGCAAAGATGGGAGCCAGCGTCGAGACCGATCCATCCATCAGTCCCGCCAATCCCGGCTGAACTACCCGCAGGAGAAAGCGGCGCGATGCCTCGTCGCCGCTTGCCGCCTCTTTGATAGAATCAATCACCTCCGCAACCGGTGATGCAGCATCATGCTGCGCATCCTCTTGATGAGGCGTAGATATATGTCGTTGCTCTGAATCGAGCGGATGTGTTCCCTTACTCCAGTTTTTACCCATCATAATAGCTCCTCCAAACAATCAAATATCTTTTCCCTAATTATAACATATGCTAACTCCTATTTATTTCATCCTTAACTTGACAATTAGAAGCATCATATTATAGTATTAGGTAAGCCTAACTTAGGACTGCCTAATATCACTAGAGATTACCTTTATGCAAGAAAATCTAACCGCTTCTGAACAAGAATATCTGAGGGCCATTCTGCTGGTGCAGCAGAGAACAGGCTATGTCACTGTACAAGCACTGGCGGGGCGAATGGAGATCAAACCGGCTTCTGTTTCGGCCATGATTCGTCACCTGGCTCAAGACGAAGAAGGGCAGGGAGCGTATGTGATACACACACCGTATCATGGTGTTGCATTGACACAACGTGGTGAACGGATAGCTATGGAACTGCTTCGTCACCAGCGCTTGCTCGAACTGTTTCTGGCTGACACGCTGGATATGTCATGGGAGCAGGTGCATGACGAGGCAGAGCGACTCGCGCCTTTCATTTCGGAAGACCTGGAAGAACGCATCGCGGCCCGACTCGGACATCCCACACGCGACCAGCACGGCGATCCGATTCCCAGTCGAGAGGGCCTTATCGACATTGCCGACGATATACCACTGAACACGCTCGAAGCAGGGATACAGGCAAAGGTAGTGCGTGTGCCTGATGAAGACCCGGCTCTCCTGCGCTACCTCGCCACACTTGGCCTGATTCCGGGAACCTGGATTACCGTTGAGGCACGCAATCCCTATGGAGATATTCTCACCGTGCGCATTGACAACGCAACCCACCCGCTCGCCGGAGAAATAGCGGGACACATCTCCATCAGCGCCACGAGCAGACGCAGCGCGCAGACAAGCCGCTCGAATTAAGCCTGAATGTAGAGCGGCCTTCGGTCAATGAATCGCCCATCAGTTATTCAGCCAATCTTCAAGCCATTGCTCAAAAGAGGGGGCAAGTCGCAAGAGCAAATATTTCCCGTCATATTCTGAGGCGGCAGCGAGAAATAGGCGCTCCTGCGGGTCAATACAAACCTCCTCGACGCATCCCATATCGCAAATACGCAGCAGATGCCGGGGCCAGACCTCGTAAGGAAGAAACAGGTAATCGTTTGTATTTATGCTTCCAACCGGCGGTTTCTGCCATTCGTAATCTGCAAGATCGATTTGTTGTCTATGGTATTTACGCCCAAAGCATCCTATAATTGTCTCATCAATTTTATCTTCATTGGAGCCTAAAGGAGTTCCATAACCATCAGATGCTCCCCTGATACCAGTTCCTGATCCAAAGCCGCCGTTGGCAACCTGAGCATAGAGCGCACGCAGCAAAGGGGGAAGCGAAAAGCCCAGCGCCGCCTCGGTTGCAGCTAATTGTTCCTCACTGGCAGGAGAGAAGGCAAAGCCTGTCCGTTGTGGATCATCTTGTGGAACGATTCGCCTCGTCGGACTCAGGAGATCGCCGCCATACCAGCCCTGACGCTGGCATTTCTGGCGGATGCGCTCGAAAAGGAAATCGTGAGATGATTGCATGTTTTTGTCCTTCCATAATTGACAGTTGGCTGCTACCAGTATAGTGTAGAGTGAAAGCATGTTCTAGTCAAGCCAGATGAGGCGGAGGGAAGTTCCCTCCGCCTCATCTCGTTTATCGGCTAAAACGCCTCTATGAGAGTGACGCTCCGTGTTGCTGCTGCTTCGTCTGTTGCAGGCGAGTACCCAGCTCTACCAGCATAGTACCGAACCTGTTAGCAGCATGTTCCGCGAACGTTGGCGACTGTTCAGGATGGGTAGACTTGCGACTCAACTGCATATCGTGACGGATTTCAGCGTGACGGGTAGCGACCAGCTTTTCGTAAAGGTAAGGATTGTTTGACATGGCTCTCTCCTTTTTGGTACTGGTTTGTTTCTTTCATCTATTTCAAGTATACTCTGATAAGAGGATATAATCAGTCCTGATTAAGACGAATTTTCAGCAAAAAAGGAAATTTGCTATGTACCATCCTACGACGCGCGTACTCACAGTACTTGAACTGCTGCAATCGCACCGGCAAATGAGCGGACCGAAGCTTGCTGAACGCCTGGAGGTGGATGTGCGCAGTGTGCGCCGCTATATCTTGATGCTGCAAGAATTAGGCATCCCCATCGAGGGAGAACGCGGGCGCTACGGCAACTATCGCTTGCGGCGCGGCTTCAAAATGCCTCCACTGATGTTTACAGAAGACGAGGCGTTAGCGCTCACACTGGGGCTACTGGCGGCAAAGCGAGTGGGCATCGCCATGACTACTCCCGCCGTTGAGGGGGCGCTTGCCAAGATCGACCGGGTGCTGCCCGAAGTTTTACGCGAGCGGGTGCAGGCGGTGCAGGAAACACTTGTACTCAGCATTGCTTCATCAGACCTGTCCCGTTCAACGCCGGGTGGCTCGGTGGTACTCACGTTTAGCGCGGCGACGCAGCAGGAGAAGCGCGTCTGGATGCGTTACCGTGCCAGCCAGTCAGACGAGACCGAACGCGCCGTCGATCCCTACGGCCTGATCTTCCAGGCCGGACTCTGGTACACTATCGGCTACTGCCACCTGCGGCAAGATATGCGAACGTTCCGCCTGGATCGCGTGCTTCAAGCAGAACCGCTTGAGGAACACTTCACCCGCCCACCCGGTTTCGATGCCCTGGAGCAACTCAGACGTTCTATCGCCAGTATGCCGGGTACCTGGAAAGTAGAAGTCTTGCTGGAGATGCCCTGGGAGGAAGCTGAGCGGCAGGTACCACCGAACACAGCCATGCTGGAACAGGTTCCAGGAGGCGTACTGATGAGTACCTACTCGCAATCACTCGACTGGCTGGCGAATTTTCTGATCGGTCTGCATTGTCCCCTGATTGTGCGCGAGCCAGCCGAACTACGCGAGGCATTGTGCGCGCGCGCAGCAGAGGTCGTAGCGCAGGCGGAACGCACAGAAGTTGGCTTGTAGTGAGCGTAAGAACAGATTTAGCTTTGTTGCTGATAGCCCATTTCGTAATGGACTTGCGATTGTTCTTCCCAGGACGGCTCTTTGGGCTGAGGATGATTTGCTTGTGGAGAGTCAAGCACGTTGCCTTTTTTCTGCTGTTCCAGCTTCAGCTGCAAACGCAACTCCTCGTTGCGCAATTCCATCTTCTTCTGGCTGGCCCGGATGCTGGTTTTATACATTTCCAAAATAATACCGAGGACAATGCTCACAATAGTGATAATAAACAGCAGAATCACGACCGTCGTCCAGAAGTTCGCGGTCAGCATTTTCAAGAAATCCATAGATGTACCCTCGCAAATCACATAGAAAATTCCTGCCGGGCGATAACCTTCCCGGCTTTGCACTTATTACGTTACAGTGGCAGCAAAGTTGCACTTTTGATTATGCCATATGCACTGCATCATAGTCCAGCACTTCGCTGAGGATGCCCGTGAACGCTTGCAGGCTTTCTCCGCCGTTCACACGAACGCGCGGCAATTGGTAAGGTGTGCGGGCGTTTTGAATAGTGCCGTTGAAAGAGAAAGGGTCGAGGGTCGCGCCAATATAGCCATCGGCCAGCAAATCTTTCAGTACCAGTTGTTGCTCATAATAGGTATCATGGTGAAACGGCTCGCCGGTTGGATAGCAGAAGAATTGAACTGGCTCGCCTAATTTCGCTTGCAGGGTATTTTTCGAGTCCAGCAACTCTTTCTGGGTAGTCGTGTAGGCGGGAGGTTGCCCAATATTGACGTGATGTATTGTGTGCGAAGCAATCTGCATCCCATACTCACTCAGCGCGCGTACCTGGTTCCAGCTCATATAACGGCCACCGATCATGCCGGTGATAATATAGAAGACGCCACGATAGTGATGGGCCAGCAGAGCAGGCACAGCATCGGTGTACATATCCTCATACCCGTCGTCAAAGCTCAATATCATGGGATGCGAAGGCAAGGCTTTGCCGAAGTAAAGCGCATCAAATAACTCGGTCATGTTGATACTGTAATAGCCCCGCGCTTGCAGCCAGTTCAGTTGAGCGTTGAATTGAGTAGTTGTGACGGTCAGGCTATAATCTAGCAGATTGTGCGTTGGCGTATTCGATACGTGATGATACATGAATACAGGTACCTGCAAGCGCACCGGCGCGGGCAAAGTAGGCACCAGCATGGGGGCGTCCAGATCGGCTGGTCCGGCAACCACTACCTGCCATTGACCATTGCGCGGCACTAGCGCCAACAGGGTATTGTGAAAAAGCCCATTGTTCAGATCGGACAGCGAGGCTCCGGTCAGCAGCGCTTGCGGAGCGGTGGCATTCAGCGATACTTGCAGCGTGGCCGCGATGGGATAGATAGAGGTGGTATCAGGATCGAGCCAGGGCTGCTGCAACTGTGCCTCGTTGGATTTGAAGCTAATAAAGGTGATAGCTCCAAATTTTGCCTGCTCGAAGCGCGTGAAATCAGGCTCCCCACTGTATAAGCGCTGCATATCGGGCGACAGTAAAGCCCACATCGCCGCCCAATCTTTGCTCATCATATCTCCCATAAAACGATGCGCCGCGTTATCGATTGCTGAGGAGTGCGCGTTGGTGTGGCGCACATGCAAAACGACAGGTGTGCTTCGTGGAGGCGCGGATGTTGTGGCAAGCCAGTTGACGATAGCCGCCCGTCCTATCAGCCCTCCGCCGATCAGCAAAATATAGAGCGGCACTAGAATCAGCCAGCGCATTTTTATTTTGGAGCGTCGAGGAGAAACAGACGGCCTTGATTGCTTTTCCGCAAAGCCCTCTTTGAGAGGCAACGCCAGCGTAGGTTGCTCTTCAATCTCCTCGCTTTGCGGCTCAATGGGCTGCGTAGGTTGTTGCTCAATCCCTATTTCTGGCGCATCATTCCAGGATTGTATCATCTGCGTTCATCCCGCTCCCAATATTTACATAGATAGCGTCTATTTTGATATATTTCTATCTACTACTCTTAACGCCATGAACGCTAAAAAATTACGTAGTTGCTGAGGGGTTTGCACCGAATCCGGACAAAATAGGAGAAATGGATGGTTTCCAGAGTTCTGCTGACTCGATTATCTGATGAATTTTGACAACCGAATCGGGGAATGGAATGCCGCCCCCGTCCTGATGAATGTTGACAACCGAATCGGGGAATAGCGTAGCCCCGGTTCTGTAGGGAGAAGGGGCGGGGTAGGGTGGATGAGGGGGCCTGGTGCTTGTCCTGGTGGGAGTGTGACCATCCTGCCTCACGGAACCCGGATGAATCGCGTTGCCACCAGGACAAGCACCAGGCCCCCGCCCATCCCCACGTCCACCCCTTGTATCTACAGTTGGGGAACGACCGTTCCGAAACTTACCGTTTTCGGTTATCAAATTTCATCAGGACGATGGGAACGCAAGCGTCCCGACGGGTAAGATTACCCTTTTCGGTTGGCAAACATTATTAGGGGCCTTTAGGGCTGCCCGCCCATCCTGGGCAAGCTATGAGTTACTCCTCGATTTGAACAAGATGAACAGGCACGCGGGCGGCCCTAAAGGCCCCCTCCCCGCCCATCATCCACCCACGCCCCTACGGACACCCTGACCATTGCAAGCAATCACAAGGGGTGGTTGATAATCGGCTTTAAGGCGAAGTACAGGTCTTCGTACTGATCGTACATGCGGGCATACATCGCGGCGTTTTGCGGCTGTGGTTCGGTGCGCTCGACGATGCGCACTGTCGCGTCACACGCCTGCTGTACTGACGGATAGATGCCGCTTGCGACACCGGCCAGCAGAGCCGCGCCGAAGGCTGGTCCTTCCTGGGCGTTGGTTGTCACCAGCTCCACGCCCAGCACATCTGCTATGATCTGTCGCCAGAGGGGACTTTTCGCTCCGCCGCCGGTAGCGCGTACTTGCTCTAGCGTCAGGCCCTGCTCCTGGATAATGCCGAAGCAGTCTTTGAGGCTGAAAGCCACGCCTTCCAGCACAGAACGCACCAGATGGCGGCGATTATGGCTGGCGGTCAAACCAATCCAGCCGCCGCGCGCGTAGGCATCCAGGTGAGGGGTGCGTTCCCCCTGCAAATAGGGCAAGAAGAGCAGACCATCGCTGCCCGCCGGGACCTGTTCGGCTTCCTTTGCCAGCGTGGCATAAGCATCCATACCTGCCCAACGTTCCATCGCCATTTCGGGCAACCCGATGTTATCGCGCACCCAGCGCAGTGACAGACCCGCGCTCTGCGTAACACCCATCAAATACCAGGCATGTGGCACGGCATGGTTGAAGGTATGCACACGCGGCACTCGCACTAAATTGTCCACCTGGGGAGTATCGGTATGCGTCAGGACAACGCCACTGGTGCCAATCGAGACTAAGGCCAGCCCTGATCGCACCACGCCGTTACCTACCGCGCCGCAGGCGTTATCCGCGCCGCCGCCTGCTACATATGTCCCCTCGCTCAAACCAGTCAATTGCGCAACTTCCGCCGTAATCGCGCCGCAAATCTTGTCGGCAGGCACCACCATCGGCAGCAGCGATGGATCGAAACCAATGGCATCCAGCACTTCGCGCGACCACTCACCGCGCTTCACATCCAGCAGGCAGGTACCAGCCGCGTCCGAAATCTCCATCGCCTTGACGCCTGTGAGCAGGAAACGAATATAATCTTTAGGCAGAAGCAATGTCTGGGCGCGGGCAAAAATTTCGGGTTCGTTATCGCGCACCCACAACGCCTTTGGTGCCGAGAAACCGGGCAACGCGGGATTGCTGACATACTCAATCAATTGCTCCTCGCCCACGCGCTCCGTCATCCAGAGGCATTGCGCTTCTGAGCGTTGATCAGCCCAGATGATGCATGGTCGCAAAACCATCGACTGTTCATCAAGCAAAACCACGCCATGCATTTGACCGGACAGACCGACGCCGCGCACATCGGCAGGCATTACGCCATGACGCGCCGCCGCCTCAAGACAGGTACGGATCGCCGCAATAGTAGCTCGCCACCAGTCCTCTGGGAGTTGTTCCGCCCATCCTGGATGCGGATGATACAGGGGATACTCAAAAAAAGCCGAGGCGACGACCTGACCATCATCGGCACCGAAAAGCGCCGCCTTGACGCCAGTTGTGCCGAGATCTATGCCGAGTAGCACGCGCATGTATACCCCCATAGTCTTCAATGATCCGTAGGGGCGAGGGTGGGGGGGATGTGGGG
>JBOGTO010000609.1:0-2606 GCA_050695155.1 Ktedonobacteraceae bacterium | reverse complement strand
ACCCATCCCAATACCGCCCCCGCCCCTACGGATTATTAATGGCTCGGTTGTACAGGTTCCCTATCTGTAAGTTATTGTAGCAATACGGCGTATGCAATGCAAGACGCGATATGGTATACTAATTCCGCCGTTACAGAGGGGCGAAAATTTGCGTCCCTACTCTCCATGTCACTTAGGAATGTACAGAGGAGATGGAAGTATGTCAACGCAGCATTCATTCGGGACATTTAACAGGGATTCTGGCTCTCTCACGCTTGCGAGCGCTCCCCGGTCGACCGGGAAACTGCTCGCGTCGCAGGGGTATGTAGTGGGCATAGAGATCAGCGGGAGCGGGGCGCGTCAATCGGTGGCGCTCGCCGACTTGCAAGGGAAGATACTCTACAAGACTCGTCGCCCCCTGGAATATGTGCCAGACACGGCGACGGTGCTGAACCTGATTGATGACATGCTGGATGAAACGCTGACAGAGGAACGGCTACATGATGGGCGCGTGTTGCGCGTTGGCGTGGCGGTTGGCGGGCTGGTGGATGCATCGCAAGGCATCGTGCGCACGCTGCATCACGCGCATGGCTGGAATGACTTCCCATTACAGGACTATCTGGCTAAACGTCTTGATAGACCTTGTATAATAGATAACAATGCAAATGCGGCAGCTCTGGCCGAGGTTACTTTTGGTGTGGCGTCCGGGTCTGATGGCACCCAACGCGCTTCTGAACGGGTCGCGCTCTATATGGGACTGGGACGAGGCATCGGCGGCGGTCTGGTGGTCAACGGCAAAATTTATCATGGAGCCTCATCAACTGCTGGCGAAATTGGGCATATGCTGGTCAAAGAGCAGGGGCCGAAGTGTTCCTGTGGCAGCTATGGACACCTGGAGGCTATCGCATCGGCGCAGGCTATCTCGCGCGCGATGATCGGCCTTTCGGTTGAGCATCCTGAGACAGAGGCAGCCATTCGCCGCGTTACGGGAGCGCGCGCTGAGCGTATCACTGCCGAACAGGTCTTCCGCCTGGCTGCTGCTGGCGATCCTGTAGCGCAAGGCATCACGCAGGAAGTATATCAGTGCCTGGCAATAGCGCTGGCGAATATTGTGCATATAGTCAATCCGAGCGTGATTATCCTGGGAGGTCAGGTGGCGCAGGCAGGCGACCTGCTCACGCAACCTCTACAGGAACGCTTGCAGGATTTATGTTTGAAAGCTGCTACTCAGTCCTTGCGCGTGGTGCAGGGTAGTTTGGGTTCGGAGGCAAATCTTGTGGGGGCGGTCACGCTGGCCTTGCAAGATATGTAATCGTGAGGTTCGGTAGCGACACGCGCCGCAGGCAATTGTTGTATGGTAGGGGCGATCCTTGCGGTCGCCCTGGTTATAAAGGCATCCGGGTAGGATGCCCCGCGAGGCAAATTGTGGAAACAGGCCGGGTCATTAACAGGCGTTATCTTTTACAACGCCTGCTAAAGCAGGGACAGCACAGTACTATCTATGTCGGGACCGATCAGGTATTGCAGCGTCCCGTAGCAGTCAAAGTGGTTCCTGCGCCGTATATTCAGGACTATCGCGCTGCTATCAAGCTGACTGCGCAATTTTCGCATCCCAATATTATCGGCCTGTATGACCTGGTCATCGAGACCGATGTCCTGTACGTTGTGCAGGAATATGTGGAGGGCGATGATTTCGCTGCTCTGCTGCAAAAGTCGCTTTCCGCGCTCGAGGTTGTTGATCTCGGCAGCCAGATTTGCCAGTCCTTGATATACGCGAGCAAATCCTCGCAACGCATCGCGCATGGTGATTTGACCCCTGGCGCGGTGATACGAGATCGCAGCGGCCTGGCGCGTGTCAATAACTTCGCGCTTCCCTCCGATCAATCCTACTTCCAGAATTGGAGCGTTATGGGCGGCGATGGCGTGGCCGTCTCCGATATGGATTTGCCCGCCGGCACGCTCAGCGAGGGACGCCAGGCCGATGATACGCGCGCAACGGGGCTGTTGCTCTATCAATTGCTCACCAGTCGCGCGATCGGCGCTGCCAGCGTGGAACCGCGACCGGATGGTCGTCTGAGCTTCCAGCGCAATATCCCGCCCGAGCTTTGCGAAACGGTAGCACGCGCTGTTGTGCGCCGCCATCCACGCGCCATTAGCACACCAGACGAACTGCTCGCGGAACTGAAAATGCTATCCGATGCACTGGAAGCATCAGCGTTAGCTGCCACTCCGGTGACGAGCGGTTATCTGTACGATGAGCCAGTCGCGGCTCGTCCACCCACTCCGGTTGGCGGCGCGAAACTGGCAACCGCGTTGCCCATGCGAGATATAGATGTCCCTGGCGGCGTCTCACCCTATCAATCCGGGCAAAGTTTGAAACTGCCGGTCGCCGAAGCCGCGCCATCCGCGCCGACGATCGCTGATGCCTCGCTCAATCTCGCCTCAGCGCGCCGCGCAGCTTATCCCGAACCTAAACCGCTGAACCAGGGCCGCTCATTGTTGATTATGATCTTGCTGATCGGCTTAATCGCGTTCGCGGCCCTGTTTGTGATAGGCTATTTCCTCGGCCAATTAGTAATAAAGTAGGCATAGGACAAGAGGTAGCTCAGCTTTGCTTTATCCAGGGA
>JBOGTO010000608.1:0-7400 GCA_050695155.1 Ktedonobacteraceae bacterium | reverse complement strand
CCTCTACTATGAACTGATGTGGCAAGCCGTCTCGTGGTCATAGTAGAGGCGACCCTTGCGGTTGCCTTGCCTCCAGGCTTTTCAATCGCCCTGAATCCATTGACCCGGCAATTGACGGATGAACTTTTTTCGTGTTACGATTAGCTCATCTTCTATCGCTTTAGTAGTGCGTTACTTCTTATTGTGTCTCTTTTACTGCCATTGCCCATCAATCTCCAGGGAGGAACTACATGCACCGCTTCTCTTTCTCCAGATGGCGGACTCGTGCCATCCTCGCCAGTACCCTTGCTGTTGTGTTGACCTTTGCCTCTAGTATTTTCGCCTTTGCCGCCGTCCCCACCGTCCAGATTAGTAGCGACCCGTACACCAATAGCACCAGTGAACATCATACAATGGTTGAGCCTGATACATATTCGTTTGGCTCGACCATCGTCGCGGCTATCCAGTCAGGCCGCTTCACGGACGGTGGTGCTTCCAACATTGGCTGGGCAACCTCTACGAATGGTGGTGGAAGCTGGGCCAACGGCTTCCTGCCCGGCACAACCGTTTTCGCTACTCCTGCTGGCCCTTACAATCGTGTTAGCGATCCAACAGTAGCCTACGATGCTGCGCATAATACCTGGATGATCGCCTCGCTTGCCATTTCTACTTCCGGTGGTTCTGTGCTGGGCGCCGCTGTCATCGTCAACCAGTCCACAAACGGAGGAACTACCTGGAGCAATCCGGTCGTGGTACATGCAGCCAGTGGCAGCGAAAATCTCGACAAGGACTGGATTGTCTGTGATAGTACCTCGACAAGTGCTTTTTACGGCCATTGTTACGCGGAGTGGGATGACAACGGTGGCGGTAATGTCATTCACATGAGTACCTCCACAGATGGAGGCAACACCTGGGGAAGCCAGAAGAACACGGCCAACAATGCTACAGGCATCGGCGGTCAGCCTCTTGTTCAGCCTAACGGGACTGTAATTGTTCCCATCGACAATGCCAACGAAACCTCTGTGCTGGCCTTCACCTCTACCAATGGCGGCACCAGTTGGAGCAGTACTGTTACCGTTGCCAGCATCCGCTCGCATACAGATGCTGGCAGTATACGCTCAGGCCCTCTGCCCTCCGCTGAAATTGATGGAGCCGGGAAAGTCTTCGTCGTCTGGGAAGACTGCCGCTTTGAATCACGCTGTAGGGCTAATGATATTGTGATGAGTACTTCATCGAACGGCACAAGCTGGTCAGCGGTGACGCGCATTCCCGCCGATGCCGTTGGCAGCGGAGTCGATCACTTCATTCCTGGAATTACTGTCGATAAATCTACGTCTGGCAGTACGGCGCACCTGGTACTTGCTTACTACTACTATCCGGTTTCCAGTTGTAGCAGTTCCACCTGCAAGCTCGATATTGGCTACTCGTCCTCGACAGATGGTGGGAGTCACTGGACATCGACGACTAACATTACCGGACCGATGACCCTCTCGTGGCTAGCGAACACCACGCAGGGAAGGATGGTGGGTGATTATATGTCTACCTCTTTCAATGGCAGCGGGGTAGCCTTCCCGGTCTTTGCTGACGCCAGCGTCCCTACGGGAGGAACAAGTTGTGGTTCCACAGGCGTCACCTGCAACGAAGGGATGTTCACCGTCGTCACGGGCCTGACGATTCACCGGGGATTATTCGCCTTAACGAATGATGCGGTCGTTGCTGGCTCTGACCACGCGGCCTCGTCCCTACCGCTCACCGCCCGCTAAGCGGCTCATAGGACACTCTATGCCATCGTTCGTATGATCTATAAGGCCAGCCATCTTCATCAAAGGGCTGGCCTTATTAGCAACATATTACTATGAAACCGTAGGGGGATAAGATGCTCAAAAAGATTGATTGCGTAATGATCCAGGTCGAAGACGTGCAGGCGGCAATGGCTTACTACAGAGATGTATTTGGCCTGCGACCCATCTGGTGGGATGATACAACGGCAGGTCTCGCCTTCCCAGAATCGGATACAGAGATTGTGGTGCATTGCCACTCCGATATACCGTCGCGCGTCGAAGTATATTACCTTGTAGAGAATGTGATGCTTGCCATCCAAACTTTTCAGGCGAAAGGATGCCGCATCCTCGTCGAACCATTTGATCTTGCCATCGGCAAATGCGCCATTATCAAAGACCCATTCAGCACGCGCCTCTGCATCCTCGACATGACAAAAGGGCCGCTCAAGCCGGGGAAGCAATAACAAAGATCAGATCAAAGAATTCCTATGCATAATCCGATTGTGGATCTTTCCAGTTATCAGGCATCTCTATTTTCGCTTCAATGCCTGCGTGTTCAGCTAAAAGGTAAAGAAGATTGCTTCCGCTCAATAGCTCTATCGGCTTTCCTTCGGCAAATTCATAGGAAGCCTGCCCATAACCACTAGTAGTAACTAATATCCCTTTTGACGCGCCTTCATTTTGCATAGTTCCAAAGAGATCACGAACAGAACTTACGCCGACCGTATTTTTATAACGTTTTGCCTGAATGACAACTTTGCCACCAAAAATAGGACGTGGATCGTAGGCTACGCAGTCAACTCCTCCATCACGAGAAGCTTGAGTGAGCCGTGTTTCTAAACCCATCTTCTGGAATAAGTTTGTAATGAGCGATTCAAACTCTGAAGGCGTGAGGTCCATAAGATTAGGTCGTTGATCGAGTGTCGAAATTACATCAGTCTCTTCAATGAAACGTGGATCAACCATATTGAACTCTAAAACAGGTCGGACAGGTGCTAGCTCCGTAGGGCTTTTCGAGACTGAGGCATTTAATGTAGTAAGACAGGCAAGGGGATCAACTTTACTTAAATCTAGCTGCTTGAAAATATCTCGATTTGTACGCACTGTTATCAAACAAGCACGGACAGGTCGACCAGTTCCTCTATCGATGCTATCGACGTAGCCATTAAGCACAATAACATTCAAATGTTTCAAACGGTCAGCTTCAAACAATTCATACAAGGTACGCAATGCAACCTGGGCAACTATAGAGGAATAGAGGGATTTCCGCTGTGTGAGTAAGCGTTGAGTTTCGGTTATTTCATCTTTTGTCTTTGCATATTTATAAAGACCAACTTCTGGCACTATCTCGAAAGATGGCAAATCATACTCAACTACAAGTTGCTTCGACTCAGGTACATAAGCAATTTTTGCGTGTTGTGGAAAACCCTCAGGGTAGTCACTTGCTGATAATACCATCGTGAAGTAGTTCACAACAGCAGAAGGAGTACCGGCAGATAATTCTTGCCGGAAAGTTTCAATTTCGGCATGTTGAGTAGCTAATTGCCGTTTTGCCTCAGCAACCTGACGCTCAAACAAGGATTGTGCCTCAGCAAGACGACGCATACGACCTGCTTCACGTACCCTGTGAGCTGCTACATCCGTTTTATATCGTTCATGTGATTTGGCTTTTTCCTGCCCGTGCCTCTCCTTAGCCCCAGGTAAAAATTTTTGAAAGCCTGTCATGTCTGCTGGAAGGTATGTCTCCAGGATAGGCGGTGGTTCTGGTATACCTATTTGACCTGCATTGAAAAATAAAGGTTTATAAGGTTGCTTGAGTGCATGTAAATTGATGAAGCTATCGACTGGCAACGCTTCTGTGAGAATACTACTAAGCCGGGTAACAGTCTGTTGGAGCTGTTCGTTTTGCAGATTAACTTGGGTGATTCGTGACTCAGTATAAAGTCGAGCGCGTTCTTTTTGGTCAGCAGTAATCGCTCGCTCATAATCTTTTCGAGCTTTTTCCGCTGCCCTTGCGGTTTCTGTCTGTAGTCTCGCTTGCTGTCGTAAAAGCGCAATACGACGTCTTTCTGCTTCTTGCTGTGCGCGTACAAGTGAATGTAAAATTCCGCTTCTTCGAGCCATATCCCTGACTTCCTTCTTAAGCTTCATAGACTAGGTTTTTCAAAGGATTATCAATCCAGTAATTGCAACGGATTAGCTAGTCCAGAAGTAATCTTGAATAAATTAAGCAGTAGAAAAGATTCGCTTTAAGAATAACCAGGCAGAATATCAAATGGGCAAAGGATTACGAGTTATAGCGTCGGTGGAGGGAATCGAACCCACGGCCTAGGCTTTAGGAGAGCCTCGCTCTATCCACTGAGCTACACCGACGTGCTGTTCTCACTTCGCCAGTATAGCACGGCATATGATACGTGGCAAGAACCATTTCATTGATTACAGGGCGATTGAAAAGTGCAGCCCGGCCCCACCCCGGACGCCGCCAGGGGCATCCCTACAGATTGATTAGCCCCACCTCCCTCCATCAGAGGGGATGGGTGTTTTTGACATGTAGGGACGCCCCTCGCGGGCGCCCGGGGTGGGGTGTCTGGCCTTTTGCCCACGACGGAATAGCAGAGGTACTCCATCCGTATGAGGACAAGCACAAGGCCCCTTTCCCTTCTTTCTGCTTATCACGCCTGCCTATGTTGCGCGATGAGTTCGGCGTACCAGCGCCCGCTTTCTTTGATGATGCGCTGTTGTGTCGGGTAGTCTACGTAGACCAGGCCGAAGCGTTTGCGGTAGCCCTCGGACCACTCGAAGTTGTCCAGGAAGGACCAGACGACGTAGCCTTTGATGGGAACGCCCTGGCGTATGACCCCGGCAACGGTTTGAATATGCTTTTGCAGGTAGTCTATACGCTGCTGATCGTGAATAGTGCCGTTGCCGTTCCAGTGATCGTCAAAAGCAGCGCCACTCTCGGTGATAACCATTGCAGGCGGGGCGTATTCGCGGTGAATGCGCGTCAGGATGTTGGCGAGGCCATCGGGAAAGATCTCCCAACCCATGTCTGTGTACGATGCGCCGGGGATGCGCTCTATTGCTTCATAACTATCAGCAGGCATCGTGCCATCTGCCGTACTCGCGCTACCGGCATGGCCCCGCACGATCATACGCGAGTAGTAGTTGACGCCGAGGAAATCAATGGGAGTGGAGATGATGGAAAAATCATCCGCGTGGATTGGCGGAGGCGCTACCTCCAGATCGCTAAACAGCGTCTCAGGATAGCGTCCAAGCAAGACTGGATCGAGGAACCAGCGATTGCGGAAGGCATCGGCATGTTTGGCCGCGAGCAGGGATGCGGGACGCTCATCAGCGGCGTAAGTTGGGTAGAAGTCGAGGGCAATGCCTACCTGCGCCTGTGAAGAGAGATGCGCGCGCATACGCGGCACCGCGAGGCCGTGCGAGAGCAGAATATGATGTCCGGCGATCACGGCCAACTGTTTATCACGCAGGCCCGGAGCATGCATACCCAGGGCATAGCCGAGGTAGGCTGAACACCAGGGTTCGTTGTGCGTGATCCACCATTGCACGCGGTCTCCCAGGCGACGCGCTACCACCTCGGCATACTCGGCGAAAGCGTAGGCCGTATCGCGGGCAAGCCAGCCGCCGCGATCCTGCAAGGTCATGGGCAGGTCCCAGTGATAGAGCGTGGCGAGGGGACTGATGCCCCGCGCGAGCAAAGCATCGACCAGACGGTCATAAAAGTCCAGGCCGCGTTGATTGACAGCGCCGGTGCCTTGTGGCAATATGCGCGGCCATGAGAGCGAGAAACGATAAGCGCTCAAATTGAGTTCAGCCATCAGCGCGACATCTTCTTCCATGCGGTGATAGTGATCCGCCGCGATCTCGCCCGTCTGCCCTTGATAGGTAGCGCCGGGCAGCGCGGCGAAGCGGTCCCACATGGAAAGGGCGCGCCCATCCTCATGCACCGCTCCCTCTATCTGGTAGGCCGAGGTAGCAGCCCCCCACAGAAAATCGGGCGGGAAAGCAGCAGTCGCTGGAGCTGGCTGCGTATCAATAGAGACATCATCGGACGCGATAGATCGCATCCCTACAGACTGCGTTTCGTTGGTAATGCTCATCGATTCTCCTGTTCATTGTCGATAGACGTAGTTAAGAACATCCCTACAGAGGCTTCGCTCTGCGAAGATGCCCCGGCATCACTGGGCATTCCATCGCTATACAGAAAACAGTGTGTCCAGTGGCCGTTGCCCAGGTCGGTACGCGCGGGGCGCCGCTGGCTGCATACTGGCATGGCCGATGGGCAGCGCGGATGAAAACGGCAGCCGGTCGGCGGGTTAATCAGGCTCGGCGGCTCCCCACGCACATAGGGAGTTGCCGCGCTCACGCCTGAACCGGCCTGCCTGTGTCCCATCGTATCGGGGTCGGGCGCGGCAGAGAGCAGCAATTGTGTATAGGGGTGTCGTGGGTGCTGGATCACCTCCTCGGTTGGCCCTCCCTCGACCATCTGACCGGCGTACATCACCAGCGTCTCCTCCGCGAAATAGCGAGCGCTGGCAATATCATGCGTGATGAAGAGAAAGGCCAGTTCGTCCTCTTCCTTCAGACGTAGCAGCAGGTTCAGCACGTCCAGGCGAATAGAAACATCCAGCATCGAAACTGGCTCGTCGGCCAGGATGACCGAGGGACGCACCGCGAGCGAACGCGCGATAGCGATACGCTGGCGCTGGCCGCCGCTCAGTTGATGGGGGAATTTATCGATAAACTGCCCGGCAGGAGTCAGGTTCACCCGTTCAAGCAGCACCAGAATCTGCTGGCGTTCATCCTGTGCATTGCGCACGTACCCGTGCAGACGCAGCGCGCGCGCCAGGTGATAGCGCACGCCATGCACCGGGTTCAGAGACGAAAAGGGGTCCTGGAAAATGTACTGTACATGTCGCCGGTAGGCGCGCACGGCCCTGTATCCTCTTGACGCGGACGCCCCCTGAAAGCGGATACTCCCACTGGTTGGCTCGTACAGGCGCGCCAGCAAACGAGCTACTGTCGTTTTACCACTGCCACTTTCGCCCACCAGCGCCGTCGCCTTCCCAGGATAGAGAGCCAGCGATGTGTCTTCTACAGCCTGTACCGCCCGCGCCGCGCCAAACCATTTTACAGCGCCCAGCGCAAAATTTTTCTTCAGATGGACAGCCTCCAGAATCGGCTCACTCGAAGGCTGATCCGCTTCACCAGGCGCGAAGGTTTGTGCTATAGCTGCATTACCTTCATTGGGCGCAATCAAGCGCATCCCCACGTTGGGCTGTCCGGCATCATGGCTACTCATTATTCTTCGTCCCCTCCTTGCTATACAAATGGCAGGCCACCTGGGATTGCTGAGATCGCTGCGAGAGCGTACCGCCTGCCAGTTTGCCGTCAGGCTCCAGACCTTGCGCCCCTATATGCACTCCTTCTACCTGTGGGACTGCCAGAACTGGCACACGCTCGCTGCACTCTTCAAAGGCAAAGGGACAACGCGGGCGAAACGCGCAGCCGACAGGCACATTGCGCAGATCGGGCGGCGAGCCTGGGATGCCGCTCATCCTGCGCTTTGGTCCACGCAGCGAGGGAAATGAATTCAGCAGCCCATGACTATAGGGG
>JBOGTO010000607.1:0-2158 GCA_050695155.1 Ktedonobacteraceae bacterium | reverse complement strand
TTCACAAATAGGGAAAGCATCTGAGCAAATTGCTGAACTAACGCTTGCAGGCTCTCGATCACTCCATCGCGCTCATCCGATGGTGCTACGATGCACGTCATCACAGTCACGAAGCCGTGAGCAGCCTCTTGCAAGTCCCTCACCTCCTGTGCTGAAAAGAGGAGCGGTTCTTCGCCTTGTGTGAGTAGATGCACCACTTGGAGATACGTGAGATAGCCATCGAGTACGTTCGCAAGCGCCTTCAAATCATCATCATTGATGGGCAGGAGGGGACTGCTGCCCAATCTATCTGCTGTTACTTCCATTCCATCTTCTCCAGTGGCACTATTTTGCCTGAATCCTCTTACTTGCCTCATTATTCTTGTCAGTTTACGAAGATGTGATACAATCGTGTATGGGCTAATTACTTCCATGTATACATAGTAGCTCGATTTAAAGTACAATAGGGAAACAGAGAGCTACCTGTAGGTAACACGCTGCTACAGTTTAAGCGAGAGGATAGAGAAAAGATGTTAAACAGGGATGCATTTGGACAGTTGGTTCGATCATACAGAGAACAGCGTGGATGGACGCAAGAGGAACTGGCAGAACGTTGGGGCCACGCGAGAGTCTACGTCTCGCAGATCGAACGAGGCAAGCGAAAGCTGGATAGCGTGACACAGGTGATACGCCTGGCTGATATTCTCGACATTCCCCAGGAAAAGCTAGAAGAGATTGGGCGCGGTATCCCTAAGAGGAAAATAGAGGTGAAGGTCCCGCAGCAAGCCGATAATGCCATTCTCCAGATGCTGCTTGCTCCTGGTCGTGACATGGTACAGATGTCTTATATGTTGTGGATTGCGGATCAAGCCCCTATTCTCCTCGAAGAGAAACTGCAAGAGCTTACTATCACGCTGGATCAGGCGCTGATCTCCTATCATGGTGAATTTCTCAAACCTGCACAGCAGTTACTCGCCTACACGCACCAGATGAGAGGGCGCATGGCCTTTGATCGCCTGGACTTTGCGGCAGCCTCCGGGCATTTCTCAGAGATGATTGACCTGGGGCAGGAATTAAACGATCCAGATATTATCACGTTAGGTATGACTCTCCAGGGGAGTGTCTTTAGGAAGCGCGGACGCTTTGAACACGCAATCAGATGTTTTAACGCTACAAAACCCTACTCTGATATTGCATCCGTGGGTGTTCAGGGAGTGCGGTATAACCTCATGGCACGCTTATACTACGACTCTGGGGATGAGCAAGGGTTTCTTCGAGCTATTAACCCTGCGTTGGAAATTGCCGAACATATGAAGGACAGTATCGCTGGTTTAGCCAACGACTTCAGCCTTGATGATGTGCTTCAGGAGCAGGCATCAGGATTCACAGAGTTGTGGAAGCCCGAGAAGGCGATTGAGATTTATAAAGAAACTGATCGGCTCCGACATTTTCGTCCGTTACGCGATCAAGGTGCTTATATCATAAACAAGGCTCAAGCATATCTGAGCCTTGAGGATTTGGATCGGGGTATTGCGCTCTCTTTGAAGGGCATTCGGCTAGCTTCTGAATACCGTTCCAAAAGACATATCGGATGGGTGGCGAAGACCTATAACCGCCTGCGGGTACTCCCCATAGGAAAAGAGAAGAGCCTGGATGTATTGCGCGATGCGCTCATAGAGGCGAACAAGAAACTAGAGATATGAAGATGGCCTCACCACCTGTTCTTTGCTCTTTACATTTTTCAATTCCCGGCCAATCTTGCAACCACCGGGGCAAAGTTCTCCATCTGTCCGGCAGAGACCTGTAGGTAGGAGAAGCCGTAGTGTTCGCGCTGCTCAAGGAGATGGGCAATCGCTTGTTCAGTACTCAATGGTCTCTTTGGTATGTTCCACCCTCCTGCCTGAGAGATAGGAGCTTCACTGTCTGTGATTTCCAGGTCGAAGATCGTCTGGGCTAGTTCCAGGTCGGCGAAACGCTGACCGGCAGCTTCTTTGATCCAGGCGATCTTTTGCTCCATAGTGGCGTCTGCCGGGTCCGACCCGCGCGCGGCGATTCTTGAGCCGACGGCAATAATGTCAGCTTCCCTGGCTGCCAGTTTGAGCATTCGTTCTCCCGATCCTGCCAGGAGAATGGGCATATGTGGCTTCTGGGCAGGTCTGATATTCCCTTTCATTTCTGT
>JBOGTO010000606.1:0-4760 GCA_050695155.1 Ktedonobacteraceae bacterium | reverse complement strand
CTACAGTAGAGATGTAGACCTCCAGAATGTCCATATAGGGGGTGCCAGTGGCATCATTATGCAAAATACGTTAAAATGCCACAGAAGAGAGAAGAAAGTGTCAACTGATACATTGTTCCATCTGGATGGCTTGCTTGCCAGTAGCCATTCGGTACCATAGGCAAGGAAGAGAGTGAAATTTTATGGCTAATGACTGTTCATTTGATGTAGTATCACAATTTGACGAGCAGGAACTTGTGAACGCGCTCGATCAGACGCGGCGCGATGTTTCGACCCGTTTCGATCTGAAAGATACTAAAACGGAGATTGCTCACGCGAAGGAGTCGATCACGATTGTGACGGATAGCACGATGACGCTGAAAAGCGTGCGCGATATTCTCGAAACAAAGGCCATTCGTCGCGGCTTGTCGATCAAAGTCTTTAAGCCGGGCAAAGAGGAGACCGCTTCGGGCGGCAAGGTGCGCCAGGTGATCGAGTTGCAGCAGGGACTGTCACAGGAACTGGCAAAGGAGATCAGCAAGTACATCCGCGATAACTATCCGAAAGTGCGACCGCAAATCCAGGGCGATGCCGTGCGCGTCACAGCCAAGAGCCGCGACGAACTACAGGCCGTAATTGCTTTGCTGAAACAGAAGGATTATCCCGTCGCGCTGCAATTCATAAACTATCGCGGATAGCTTTTGAAACGCGAAACAAAGTGGAATGCTATGAAACAATACGACTACCAGAGAGAAGGTACTTTAGTACCAAAAACACTGCTTCATAGCTCATGGTAATCATTTTTGTAGTACCCTAACTTTAACTAGACTGATTCTGGCTGGTTTCCCTGTCAGAGTCGGGTGTGTGGCGACACTGTTTACTATCGAGGAAGAGTACCTTTCATGCCTGGGAACCGACAAACATTCAGCACAGCAATGAATGCTGCCGACCGCTACCGCTGGGATAGTCAGTGGCCGGAGGCAGCCAGGGAGTACCAACGAGCATCTGCTGAGTTCCCAGACGACGCGGCGGCGCGCGGTGGTCTCGGTTATTGCTACATGCAAACCAAGCAGTGGAAACAGGCGCTGGACGAGTACGAGTTTATACTCAAGCAAGACCCCAGCAACGTCATTGCGCTAAGCAAAACCGCCGAGTTGTACGCGATTTTGAGCAGGCGCGAAGACGCCTACCGGGCGTATTTGCATCTGGCGGAGTTGTATTCGCAGGCCGGGCAGGGCGCGCGAGCAGAGGCGACATGGCAAAAGGCTGTGCAGCTATCGCCCAATGAAGTCCAGCCGCATGAAAGCCTCGCGGCCTATTACGCGGGGAAAAAAGATTACACGTTGATGGTTCAGGAGCGACTGGCTGCCGCTCAGGGCTATCTCTTAAAAAATGATAAAGCAGCGGCTCAGGCGCAATGTGATGAGGTGTTGCGTGTGGATGGGGCCAATGCGCAGGCACAACACCTGCTCGCTCAGTTAAGCGGACAGGCGCAGTCATCAGGTTCGCTCCCCCGGGCAACTGGAGGGTCGTCGGGTCCCCTGGCTTCCAGTGGGAAACTGGCAGCGGATGTGGTTTCTATCAGCAATTTTAGCGGAGGTAATACTGGCATTATGGGTAATATGGGTAGCGCGGGCAATTACAGCGGGGGAGGCAATCCCGGACCGGCTCTTGCTGGTGGCGGGATGCCACCGACTCCTCGAAAACGTATTACAGCCAGCCAGGTTACTGGTGTACTCAGGCAGGCTCAGAACTTTCAGACCCAGGGACGTTTCCCTGATGCTATCGAACTTTGTGAGCAAATCATCGAGAGCGGCTTTGACCGCCCCGATGCTCGCTACTTTCTGGGTTGGCTCTATCAGGAGCAGAGACGCTGGGAGGATGCCATCCGGCAGTTCCAGACGCTCTTAAACGATCCCGATTACGCGCTTTCCTGCTACTACGCGCTTGGTCAGTGTTATCGGGCTAAGAACGATTTGCGCACCGCGACCATGCATTTTGACGAAGCGGTGGATCGCGTCAATCTCGATGCCCTGACAAACGAAGAGTCCGATCAGTTGGTGCAGCTTTGCCAGGAAGCGGCGGAGGCGCATCGTTTGCTGGGCGAGCAGGAGCAGGCGCTGACGGTTTATAACGCCCTGCTTGGTTTCTTGCGCAGTCGCGGCTGGAATGATAAGGTAGCGCAGGTCGAGTTTATGCTCAAACAGGTGCAGAATACGCCGCTGCCCCCACAAATGCCTGGGTCTACTCCGTTGCCGCCCGTTCAGCAGGCCAATACGACGCGCATCTTGCCGCCCGAACAGGCTGGTATGCCTCAGCAGGCGAATATGCTTGATGCCGCGACAATGGCCTATAACATGGGCAAAATGCCCCCGGCACCAGCGCAAAAGCCGCCATCAGCGCCTCTGCCACCAACCTCAGCCAACTCGTTAGCGGAACTGCCCGACTGGTTGACAGGCATCTTAAACGATAACGATAAGACACAGATTGCCATGAAGCAGCCCGGCCAACCGGTGCCGCCGCCAGTGATGAATCAGCCGACCATCGCGCAACCACCCGTGCCAGGTCCAGAGGCTTCTCCATCGTGGCTGACCGAGGGTGCCAGCGCAACACGCATTATCCCGCCCGAACAGCAGCCAGCGTTTAACCCGCCGCCAGCACAGGCTCTGGCAGCATTTGAGCAGACAGCGCAAGTGCCTCCGCCACCTCCGCCCGCCATTCCAGCGCCGGTTCCGGCAGAGCAGGTCATGCCCGCGCAGCCTACTGCTATTATGCAGCCAGCGTCAGCCGAACCGGTCGCGCCTATTCCCGCGCCAGAACCTGTGTTTATGCCGGTCAATCCGCCTGCGGAGCAAACGGCCAGGGTTGCGAGCGCCGAAGACCTGCTGGCTCAGATGGCTGGCAGCGCAACCAACGAGGGCATCCTTAAAAATGTATCTGATGGCCTGTTAGCCAGCACTTCTAACCTGCCGGATAATGTGCGGGTACAGGTCGTGAAATCTATGCAGGACATCCAGCGCTATGTCGATCATGGTCTGCTGACTCCGGCTACTGAAGAGTGTTTGAAGGTCATCGACATCGCGCCACAGTATCTTGATATTCACCAGGTGCTGTGCGAAATCTACGTGCGCCAGGGCAAGATCGAGCAGGCCATTACCAAGTACGGTATTCTCATCGATACCTATGTCGTTAACGGGCGCATCGATGACGCCATCTCTACGTACCGGCGCGTCTTGCAACTGGAGCCGAACAACCTGACCTACCGTGTGCGCCTGATTAACCTGCTGGCAACACGCGGCAGCAAAGAGGAATTGCTGCGCGAACGCAGCCTGGCGGCTGAGTCCTACCTGCGCCTGGGCTACATGGATCGCGCCCTGACCGAGCTTGAGCAGGCGCTACAGGATGCGCCGACCAGCGTACCGACTCGTTTGAACTATGCCCTGGCCCTGCAAAAACTGGGACGCACACAGCAGGCTGTGGCCGAGTACCAGCGTGTCTTGCAGGTAGATCCTTTCAATATCACCGCGCTGGTGCGCTGGCATACCGCCATGATTACCGGCGTCGGCGCAAATCGCGCCAGCACGCTCGAAATCTTGAGCCGCATTCGCTGGCAATTGCGCGGCGACGGCCAGAAGAACTACGACACGGTGGTACGCGAGTATAACCAGGCGGCCGAGACCTACCCCAATAACTTCGATGTGCGTTTCGCGCAGGGACAGATTCACCAGCAATCTGGCAACTACGATCTTGCCATCAACGCCTATCAGTTCGCCATACGCGATACATCCTACGAAGTGCTGGCGCGTGCCAGCGCTGCGCAATGTCTGCTGGCGCAGGGCAAACCGGAAGCAGCCATTCAACAGCTTGAAAACGCCCTGCAAAGCGTGCGCAGCAACTCGCGGGCTGCGATTGAGCCCACAGTGTGGGCGGCGCGCCCGCGCGAGCAGGGCGAAGAACACCAGGCTCCCGAGGTGGAAATCTCGCTCATGCTGGCTAAATCCTACGGACGCATCGGCAAGCAAGAACAGATGCAGGCCATCTTGCGCCAGGTCAAACAAACGACCACCTATACCGACGAGGTCACGTCGGCGCTGGCGGAAATCTCTGCTCGCCGGGGCGACATTGACAGCGCGTTAGATGAATACGCCGACCTGGTGTTCTCGTATCGCGATAAGCGTCAGACCGACAACGCGCTGAGCGTGTTACGCGAGATGGTGCGCCTGGCTCCAAACGATGCGCGCGCCCACGAGGAACTGGCCGACATCTACGTCGGTCGCGGCCTGCTCGAAGATGGCATCTCGGAGCTGCGCCTACTGGTTGACATCTACCTGCGGCAAAACAAGTCGGAACAGGCCAGCGAGATGTTGCAGCGTCTCGCCAACATCAACGCCGAGACCGGCACTACCGACGACGCCTTTATGAACTTCCGTCGCGCCGCCGAATTGTCGCCCGACAACATGGACCTGTTGCGCGAGGTGGTCAGCTTCTGCTGGCAGATTGGCCGCGCGCGTGAAGCGACCGAGTACCAGCAGGTCATCGCGCGCCACTACTTTGAAACCCACCAGGTCAAAGAGTCGGTTGCCGCCCTGCAACAGCTTATCGCTATTGATCGCGGCAACTTCGACGCCTACGACATGCTCGGCCAGACCTATCAGTCGGTGGGCGAGTACGAGCAGGCCAGCCGCGTCTACAAGAACCTTGCCAAAGCGAACCCCGGCGGCACCACTGCCAAAGAACGCCTGGCCGCGTTGCAAGAGTTGCGAGCGCACATGGCATAAGCT
>JBOGTO010000605.1:0-3313 GCA_050695155.1 Ktedonobacteraceae bacterium | reverse complement strand
CACCACCCCCGCCCCTACATGTGATCTTTGAGGTATTCTCGAAGGTTCATGGAGGGCGTCAGTTCAGTTACTCCTTCATCAACCGTCTCAGTACGGCCAGCAAAATGCCGCCGTTTTCGTAGTAGGTCACATCGATGGGGCTATCCAATCTGGCGATGGTCTGGAAGGGGAAGGTTGAGCCATCTTCGCGGGTGACTTTGACCGTCACTTCCTGGTGCGGTTTCAGGCCACCCGCGATACCTTCGATATCGTAGACCTCCCGGCCCGTCAGGCCGAGCGATTCTTTGTTTTCGCCGGGTTTGAATTGCAGGGGCAGGATACCCATGCCCACCAGATTGCTGCGGTGAATGCGCTCGAAGCTTTCGGCGATGGCGGCTCGCACACCCAGCAGCAAGGGACCCTTGGCGGCCCAGTCACGCGAACTGCCGGAGCCGTATTCCTTGCCCGCGATGAGGATTAACGGCACGCCTTCTTGCTGGTAACGCACCGAGGCATCGTAAATGGTGGTCTCTTCGCCATCGGGCAGGTGAACAGTGTAGTAGCCCTCTTTGCCACCCACCATACGATTGCGCAGGCGAATATTGCCGAAGGTGCCACGCACCATGACCTCGTGATTGCCACGCCGCGCGCCATAGGTGTTGAAGTCGCGTCTCTCCACGCCACGCTCGAGCAGGTATTTACCGGCGGGACTGCTCGGAGCAAAATTGCCTGCTGGCGAGATGTGATCGGTGGTGATCGAATCATCCATCACGGCCAGTGCGCGCGCGCCATGAATATCCTTCACTCCCTGGGCTGCCGGGGACATATCATGAAAGAATGGTGGCTCCTGGATATAAGTCGAGTCGGGATTCCAGTTAAAAAGCTCGCCCTCCGTATCGGGCAGAGAGCGCCAGTTTTCGTCGCCATCGAACACATGCGCGTAGTTCTCTTCAAACAGTTCGGGCGTGATCGACTTTGCCACCAGGTCGCGTACCTCCTGCTGGGTCGGCCAGACATCGCGCAGGTAGACCGCCTCGCCGTTAATATCCTCACCAATGGGGTCTTTAGTCAGGTCAATATCGACCGTTCCGGCCAGGGCATAGGCCACCACGAGCGGCGGCGAGGCCAGGAAGCTCGCTCGCACCTGGGGATGGATGCGCCCCTCAAAGTTGCGGTTGCCGCTCAACACGGCTGCCACGATCAGGTCGTTATCCTGCACAGCCTCGGCAACGGGATCGGCCAGAGGACCACTATTACCAATGCAATTGTGAACCGCGACTGTACCTGCCACAAAGGCATGATGATCGTTCACTTCCAGATCGAACACCGCCCGCCTGCCTGCTGGCCGCCGTTCCACTACCTGGAGCGCGAGTGTCGGCAGTGTACGCGCTTCCTTCTCGACGCAGTAGCGCTTCGAAGCGTCTGTATCCGCCCGCGAACGCAACGGCGCAAACCAATCGCGCGCCCCAATTTCGCTCAAGAGTTCGGCAGGGGAGGGAAAGTCACTAGAATCTCTATGCAGTGGCTGGAACTTGCGTGTTGTCGCCTGTGGCAGCCGCGAAAAACGATCATGACCCTCCATTAGCGCGTAGTGCGGAGAGACGACTGGTTCTCGCTCCATCAACCCCACCGCCGCTATCTTACGCGCACTAGAGAATGAGAGCCTGGGCTGCTCCCTGTGCAATTCCTCAAGACGCGCCGACATCCAGAGGCGCTGCTGGTGAATCTGGTCTACCAGACGCCAGTACACGGCTGCCGCGCTGGCTCGTAGAGCCTTGTCCATACAATAGCGGAATCCCACGCGCTCCACGAATGAAAGGCCATCTGGAAGCTCCAGGCGAACCTCCACACGAGAGATACCGTCCTGTGCTGCCGGGTAGGAGGAAGTTGCGCGGCGCGTGGCATACTCGTACACCCTGGCTCCCCTGGTCTTCACGCCACAACGGGTCAGCAGGCAAGTCACATCCTCCATCATTTGCTTGAGAGCCTCCACATACTCTGGTATGGTACTCTGGGAATAGGAAGGTGTCTCAAGCGTAGCCTCCTCCTCGCTCTTGCCCCAACGGTGCAAGGTAGGCGCGTGTCCGTCCGCCCCGAAAAGCCCACCCAGGAACTCACGCACCACAGCGACAGGGCAATGTTCATCTAACACGAATGCCGGGAGCGTCGGCACCTGCTGAATGCGCCGCCCAATGCGCACGCCGGGCAACGCGCAGATGGCCTCAGTGAGTGGCTTCGGCAGCACGATGGTCCACTTCCGCTCATCATAGCGCGTTGCCACAGGACGACAACCGGTAAGCAATTCAATATCATCAAGAACCGCCTGGCGATCCATGGCCTGCCCAACGTGCATCCTACCCTGCTTCAAGAGGCTGATCGAGCCGTCGCTCAGTAGATGTCCGAGCAGGCGCGCGAACGCCAGAGTGCGCAGGCGTTCATGCTCTGTATCCATCGTAAATGTCAGTTTGTCCACATGCAATACGTAACCGGATTCGTCTCCACCTGGCTCGTCCAACGGAGCCTCAAGTCCAACCACGACGCGGTCCTGACCCAGGATGAGCTGGTCGGCACGTACCCAGCGCCCGTCTGTACAGAGGATCTTATGGTCTGGTGTGCAAACCAATGTGCGCCCGTCTTGCAGGACGAGTGAGACACACTCGCGCTCGCCCTGCACCATCATCTGGGAGTGTGTCGCTGTACTCAGCCTGCCATCTGCGGTGGGGGCAAGCAATGCAGTTCCTCCAGCGCTCGCCATCTGCTCGATACGCCGCGCAGTGCCGTTGGCAAGCAATACCGGCGTACCCTCAGTAATACAGGTCGTGCAACCAAAACCCACCAGGTGGAAACGCAATGCCTCCAGGTAAGGCGTCAGATCAGCTTTGTCGAGGTAGTCGATGACGGCGCGCGAACCAGGGGCCAGGCTGGTTTTGACCGTCGGGCTGACCGAAAGGCCGCGCTCAACGGCGTGTTTTGCTACCAGCCCAGCTGCCACCATGACCGAGGGGTTGGAGGTGTTAGTGCAACTGGTGATGGCGGCAATAGCGACCGAACCATCGGTCATATGCGACTGCGTGTTGCCCATTGTCACAACTACGTCTTTAAGATGACCGTTGTGTCCATTCGTCTCGCTCTTTGTCCGCGCCTTTTCAGCATCCTCTTTTTCGGCGATGGGATCAGGCTCAGTATTGTTGCTCTCGCTTCCCAGGCGAATCAGCGCCCTTTCTACCACGCCATTGATCTTGACAGGTTCAAAGCGATCAGCAAAAACTTCGCGGAAAACCTTGCCCAGGTTTTGCATGGGAACGCGGTCCTGCGGGCGGCGTGGCCCGGCCAG
>JBOGTO010000604.1:0-6349 GCA_050695155.1 Ktedonobacteraceae bacterium | reverse complement strand
ATGCTGATCTTCTCAGCTACTTTCTGTTCGCGCACAAACGTTCCGCGCCCCGGTACGCGGTAGAAATACCCTTCTTTTACCAGATCAAGAATGGCCTGCCGCACCGGCGCGAGACTGATGCCGAAGCGCGTCGCGTACTCACTTTCACGCAAAAGCTGCTGACCCGGCTGCAACTCCCCGCGTTCCAGGCAACCCAGCAAATAATTGCGCATTTGATGATGGAGGGGAACCGGCGAGTCCCGGTTTATGGGTAGCGCCTCTCTCTGAGGCTGCATCCCGTCATGAGAAATATTCAGATCAGCATTCATCGAAAGCTTCTTTCTTTCAGATCGTTAATACATAATATTATAATATACTAATCTTATAAAATCAATACGTTTTAATTTTTTGTCATTTGGATATTCCCGATGTCATTCTGAGCGCAGCGAAGAATCTGTTGCGCTACCGACGGAGATTCTTCGTTGCGCTCAGAATGACAGTCTACGAGTTTGTCATTCTGAGCGCAGCGAAGAATCTCTCGTCACTTATGGGTAATCACCAGATATTACAAGACATTTCGAGACACTGATTTACTCGGCCAATTCAGGTGAGAAGCCGAAGTGCGGGAACAGCGAGGGGCTCAGGAAGGTCGTCACGTCGGCAATGAGCAGACCTGACGTGCTATCTTCCAGGTCAATAATTTGGATTCCGAAGGCTCGAAAAGTGCTGTCCAGGCCAGTAGCGTGATAGACGGCAAATGCCGGGCATCCATTGGCCTCAGTGGGAAAGAAGCGCCACCTGTTCTGCGCTTCTGGCGCAAAGGCCTGGCCGGTGAGTAATGTCCCAATCGCTACTCGCCCACGATACCAGGACGGAGATGGTGGCATTGTGAAGGTTGCATCTTCTTTCATAAGCGCTACCAGCCCATCGATATTCTGGGTATCCCAGGCACGTAGATAGCGCTCCAGCAATGCCTGTGTCGGGGCATCCGCCTCCTGCCCTTCGCCCTTCTCTCGTTCATGTGTATGGTACTGCTTCGCCATCGCAGCTCGCGCCCGGTGCAAAGCGCTATTGACGGCTGATACTGAGATCGAGAGCAGGGACGCGATCTCTCTCGCTCGCCAATCCAGCACATCACTGAGAATCAAGATCGCTCGCTGGCGGGGCGGGAGTAGTTGCAGGACAGTGAGAAAGGCGAGCGAGACGCTTTCGTGCCTGGAATAGCGCGCAGCCGGGTCCTCCGTAGCCTCGGTCAGCCAGCTATCAGGATAAGGCTCAAGCCAGGTGGATTTGGCCCACGCCGGTGCCAGGGGTTGGAGAGGATCAGCTTCGGGAGAGACCGCCGGAGGCAGTGCGCGCGGCGAGCGTTTCTTGAGTACGTCAAAGCAGGCGTTGGTTGCTATCCGGTAGAGCCAGGTGCGCAGCGAGGATTCGCCCTTGAATGTGCCGAAGTGCTGCCAGGCTCGCAGCATCGTCTCCTGCACCAGATCCTCAGCGTCATAGAGAGATCCCAGCAGGCGATAACAATGCAGGTGCAGTTCCCGACGATACGGCTCAATTAGGGAGGTGAATTCAGAGGGATCGCCAGATGTAACGTGTGCTTTTGCGCGTTCAGATGTCACAGGTCTTCCTCGATTTCTCAGACTCTGCTAATGTTCAGTTCAATCGGTACTGACTGTGCTGGTTGAACTGAACATCCCGGCTAGACCGCACAGTTTTGACCTTCACCGCAGTCTAATCATTATACGTCCAATTGTTACGTCAGGACAGGGTATTCCAAATATCTCCGGTCAGACCGCACAGTTTTGGCGTTCGCTACAGTCTAATAAGTGTACGCATAAAAGAGCATGGACTACTATCTAAATTCATCTGAAGGAGGTCAACTATTATGATAGCCCAGACTGCTCATTTCCCAGGGGTCAGTCCAGAGACCCTCTATAATGCATACCTGTCTTCCAGGGAACACTCTGCCATGACTGCCGGGAGCCGACCCGCATCCTTTTTCCGACCAGGGGAGGGTGCAGTTGCTCATGGCAAAGAAGGGGACGAATTGTGCGCCTTTGACTTCACAGGCCCCGATGGGCAGACGCAGTTCTCGCTGACCGCGAAGGTTTTGCAGCTTGTTCCAGAGAAATTGATCGTCTTGACCTGGAAAAATATCGTGTGGAACCTCGCGCTAGACCCTGGCGAGGTGACTGATCTTGACTCGACGGTCGTCCTAACCTTCCAGAAGAATATAGCTGGAGCTGAAATTCAGCTTGTGCAGGTTAATGTTCCTGATTATAAGGTCAGTGTTCCTGAGACGGGAGAAATCGGTTCGTTGAGTTCAATCGTCAATACGCACTGGAGCCTGCTCTATTGGGAACCAATGAGAAAATATTTTCAAAAACGCTCTGAAGGAGATGAGGTAAGCGCATGACAAACGACGGTAACAACGGTATCAAGAACCATCCAGTGGTTTCGCACGAAGAATGGCTCGCAGCACGCACAGCATTCCTGGCGAAGGAAAAGGAATTCACGCAGCTGCGGGATGAGTTGAGCCGGCAGAGGCGCGCACTCCCCTGGGAGAAAGTTGACAGGCAGTACGTCTTCGACGGGCCTGGCGGCAAGGAGACGTTGGCCGAGCTATTCGAGAACAGGAGCCAGCTCGTCGTCTATCACTTTATGTTCCCCCCCGACTGGGAAGAAGGATGCCTGCACTGTTCGTTCTGGGCTGACAATTTCAACGGCATCGATGTTCACCTCAATCAACGCGAAGCGACCTTTGTCGCTATTTCTCGCGCCCCGCTCACAAAGATCGAACCGTTCAAAAAGAGAATGGGGTGGAGCTTCAAGTGGGTTTCCTCGTTCCAGAACGATTTCAACTACGACTATCAAGCATCGTTTACCCCGGAGGAAGTTCATGCTGGAGCGGCATTCTACAACTATGCAATAAGAGATCCCGGCCTCACGGACCGTGAAGGCATCAGCGTCTTCTACAAAGACGAGAACGGCGCGGTTTTTCACACCTACTCGTGCTATGCTCGAGGCATCGACATGATGAACGCTGCCTACCACTACCTCGACCTGGTTCCCAGGGGGCGCGGTGAGGAGGGTCATGAAGACCCACAGTACTGGGTACAGCACCACGACAGATACGAGGATTGAGCGCATGGGCAGAGGTCGGAGGACCACTATGCCTGAAGAGCAAGGCTCCGTAACGGTCGGAGGAAGCGCTCTGAGGGTGCGACGAGAACGCACCCTCGTCCTGCTGCTGCTAATCTTGACCGCCGTGTCGTGGGCGATTCTGATCTGGCAGTCCAGAACGATGAACGAGATGGACATGGGCCTGACTATGGGTATGGGAGCCATATCGTTCCTGGTGATCTGGGTTGTGATGATGATTGCGATGATGTTTCCCACAGTAGCTCCGATGATCCTGGTCTTCGCGCGAGTCCAGCGTGACCGCCCCAGCGGCAAACGTGCCTTTGTGTTCACATGGATCTTCATTGGCGCGTACTTGTTGATCTGGACATTCTTCGGCGTAGTGGCATATCTGGGCGCACTCGCAGCCTCAGGACTGGCCCAACAGGTCCCCTGGATAATGATGAACGCGACCAAAATCGGCGGAGGCATCCTTGTGTTAGCCGGGCTGTACCAGCTCACGCTCCTCAAACGTGTCTGCCTGGCGAAATGTCGCGCGCCTCATGATTTTATCCTTCATTCCTGGCATGGCGGTTCTGCTGGCTCCTTTCGCATGGGCCTGGAATATGGCATCTATTGCCTGGGCTGTAACTGGCTGCTCTTCGTGCTTCTATTCCCCCTGGGCATCATGAACATCACGGCGATGGCACTCCTCGCCGTCTTGATCCTGGCAGAAAAAGTCTTACCACTGGGAGCGCGCAGTGCCCAAGTCGCAGCGCTGGCCCTGATCCTTTATGGTGTGCTTGTGATCGTGATACCCACCGCGCTCCCATCGAGCGGTGCAGGCATGTGAGAAGGAGGTTATGAAAATCCTCGTTTGATAAACAGCTATCTCAAATTCTCCAATTGTGCTACAATTGCGACGGTCTAAATGACAAAGCACGAACGAGGGATAGAGATACATGGACTATGCCATACTTGGCGGGGGCGCGCTGGGACTGCACACGGCGTATCGACTGGCGAGCGCGGGTCACGCGGTGATGGTGTTTGAGCAGGAGACGACGGCAGGTGGCCTGGCGTCTGGTTTTCGCGTGGGCGATAGCTGGCTGGAGAAATTCTATCATCACCTGTTCAAGACCGATACTACCGCTATTAAGCTGATAGAGGAGCTTGATCTGGGCGATCGATTGGAGTGGTCGCACCCGCGCACCGTCTGCCTCATTGATGGCAAGTTCCAGCAACTGGACTCGCCCATGACGCTGCTGAAGTTCGCGCCATTGCGTATTGACGAACGGCTGCGTGTGGCAGGCGTGGGCGCGCTGCTCAAGCTGACGAGTTCGGGGCCATACGAGGGGAAAACGGCGGAAGCGTGGCTGCGTCGCTGGATGGGCAAACGCGCCTATGACATGGTTTTCGCGCCACTTTTCGGGGCCAAATTCGGCGCGTTGCGCGACCAGATCGCGCTGCCCTGGTTCTGGGCGCGTTTCCATGACCGCACTACCTACCTGGGCTACCTGCGCGGCGGCTTCCAGCTGCTCTATGAGAAATTAGTCGAGCATATCAGCGCGGCGGGCGGCAAAGTCCTGCTGGGAACGCGGGTGGAAAGCGCACAGCCGCTCGCGGATGGGCGCTGGGAGGTGCGCACAAGCTCCGGGACATGGACGTTTGACCGTGTCATTTCCACTATGGCAACACGCCTGACCTGTCGCCTCATACCCGCGCTGCCGGACGATTACCGCGCGCGCTATGACTGGGGTCAGGCGTATGGAGCGCAATGCCTCATTCTCGCGCTGGATCGCCAGATGACCGATAGCTACTGGATCAACCCCTGCGACCCCGGCTATCCTTTCACCAGCCTGGTCGAGCATACCAACTATCGCCCACCCTCCGAATACGGCGGACGGCACCTGCTCTACCTCGGCAACTATCGCTCAATGGATGACCCGCTTTTCAAAATGAGCAAAGCCGAGGTTATCGCGGAGTTCTTGCCGCATCTCAAACGCATCAACCCATCCTTTTCCCAGGAATGGATTACCGAAAGCTGGCTCTTTCAAGCACCCTTTGCGCAGCCCATCGTCACCACCGAGTATCGCCAGCACATCCCACCACTGCGCACGCCCTTGAAAGGGTTGTGGGTCGCCAACATGTTCCAGGTCTATCCACATGATCGCGGCCAGAACTACTCGTTTGAACTGGCGGAGCGACTGGTCAAAGATTTACAAGAATAAAGGACATTCTTTGTGGATGTCAATACTGGATTCTCACAAAGAACGTCCTTTGCAGGTAATGTTAAACAAATGCAGCCTAAATCTGCTTCTTTATCAAGCAGCAACTAGATCGAGAAGCAAGCGAACCATATTCTCATCAGGAGCTATCGCAATCTGATCAACCAGTATATTAAGTTTTTCAGGTTTGTTGACTTGAGCTATTCTTTCTTGCGCCAGCTCTGTCAGATCAGGAAAGCGTAGTCTCACAGCAGTGATGATAGCTTTGCGCAACCCTTCGGCCAAACCCTCTTTCAAGCCCTTTTCTACACCCTCTTTCAAGCCCTCGGTTCTGCCTCTGGCTTCGCTCTCCTTGCGAATCTTTCGCATTTTAGGGTCTTTTTCCATCAAGTCGTCCCACATGTTCAATCGCTCCTGAATCTCGCGCTTATCCGCGCGCGGCAACGTTTTAACTTTCCGTATGACGATACCCATCCACCGAAACTCTTGCGCTAACTTCGTATCATCGCCTTGATAGTATTTTACCATCTCATCGATAGCTTTGTGAAGCAGGGGCGCGTCGGCTCCCTCCATCGTCGGTAATAAGGCATACATGACGACAGCATGTTTATTGAAATACTGCTCAGCTTTTAATTGCCATAAGGGCAATACCCGGAAGTGGAACGTTAGTATCTCACCATCTTCATCGACTTCTAGCAAGGGAGACTCAACCATTTTTGTTGGAAACGGATAGACGATGACCGATTTGACTGGCAGTTTATACTTGCGATACAAGTAGGCGTGATAGTCGAGTAAGCGAGCCGCCATATCGTTGTTTGGCCCAGACTCAAACTCCAGATGCGCGATCTTTTTGCGTCCCTTGTGCCTGACCAGGTAGACGCGATCAACCCGAAGTGGAGTTCTCACGATTTCGACATTAAGCGTCTCCAGGTATTCGGCATTGGGGACAAAGTAGGGAAGCATCTGCTTTTCTTGTCCCTCCAGCAGTGATTTCAGGAGATTGTCATAGGGCTGTTGTTGCT
>JBOGTO010000603.1:0-1697 GCA_050695155.1 Ktedonobacteraceae bacterium | reverse complement strand
CTTCGCTGCGCTCAGAATGACAGGCATGATGGTCCTGTAATTGTTAAGTTACCGCCCGTGGACGACCCTGGCGGTCGCCATGTTTTAAGCCCTTGTGCTTTGCAATAATGCTGACTATACTTGATTTGTAGGATATTTGCGCCCTATGCTATAACCTACGCTCGCCCGTTACGTCCTCGTAGGCTGTTCCTCTTAGATCAATTGCCCACAATGTATATGGAAAGGAGAATTCCTTGCCTGAACATGAGAAGCCCCGTATCCATGCTGAGCAGGTGATGGAGGTATTGCAAAGCTGCTATGACCCTTGCTGCAAAGAACGCGCTGTTAGCGTGGTTGAGCTAGGGCTGATTCAGGGGGTGAAAGTGGCTGAGAACGGGCATGATGTGCGCGTCGAATTGCTGCTGACCTCCGGCTGGTGTCCTTTCTCAACGCATCTGTTACAGATGATCGATCAAAATGTGAGCGCTATCGAGGGCGTCGGTGAAGTGAACACCGAAATCGTCTGGAACACTGTCTGGACGCCCGAACGTATGAGCGAAAGCGCGCGCCAGAAACTCACCCTGCCAATGGCGCATTTGCTGCCATTGCGCCAGCGCCGTCTTGAACGCGAAGCAAAAGAAGCGCAAGCCGCGCAATCGTCGTCGATTTCCTGAAATGTACGAAAGGAGTACAACATGCTGGACAATGATGCCTTCGTATTTGATTGTGTCTGTCACGTCTTCAACTTTGACATGAAAAACGCTTTTGGCAAGCCCGGTCAGATGTTCATCAATCACCTGTACGCCTTCCACCAGGTGCTGACGCCGCCGGGAGAGCGCGTACTCAGCCCCGAAGAGTTCTTGCGCGAATGGAACATCGACGAAATCGCGCAGATGGTCTTCGAGGAATCAGGCACCGATATGATCGTCGCGCAGCCATTACCACTGACCGACCTCTTCTATGATGGCCTGTCGCAGTGGGAGAAGTGCGCGGCGATGGCACAGAAATATCCCGACCGCGCCATCTTCTGGGGTTCCGTCAATCCCTTAGAAGGTAAGAGGGCGCTCGACCTGATGGAACGTCAGGTGAAGGAATACGGCGCGAAAGCCTTCAAGTTCTACAACGTGCGCTACGATTACGGCGAGCCGTTCCCCTGGCGCATGGATGATCCGCGCGTGGCCTTCCCTGTCTTTGAGAAGGCGCTCGAACTAGGCGTGCATACCATCGGCGTGCATAAGGGCGTGCCGCTCGGCCCGCAGCCCATCGAGCATACGCAGGCGTGGGACATGGACGGGGCAGCAGCCAACTTCCCCGACATCAACTTTATCATCTTCCATGTCGGCCTGCCCTTCATCGACGAGATTTGCTGGCAACTGGTGCGCTACCCCAATCTGTACGCCTCGATTGCCGCCACGCTGAATTTCGTGGTGCGCGCTCCCCGGCAGTTTGCCGAAAACCTGGGAAAATTGCTGTTCTGGTGCGGCGAAGACAAGATCCTCTATGGTGGCGAAACGCCCATCTGGCACCCACGCTGGGCGCTCGACGCCTTCTGGAAATTCGAGCTGCCCGAAGACCTGGTCACAGGCTACGGTTATCCGCAACTGACCACCCAGGCCAAGAAGAAAATCCTGGGCGGCAACCTGGCAAAGCTCATGGGCATCGATGTGGAGAAAAAGGTGGCGGAACTGAAGAAATAAAAACTGCGGACACGAGAAAAT
>JBOGTO010000602.1:0-11018 GCA_050695155.1 Ktedonobacteraceae bacterium | reverse complement strand
GGTCACGAGGTGGGTAAACCATACAGCGACCCTTGCGGTCGCCATGTATTCGACGCGGTCGCCATGCCTGGTCGCTATTTGCCTTTAATAACTATCTTTAATCGCCGCCCGAATTGCCGATATTCTCGGCCACTCCGACAACTTTTACCTGGATGGTGGTCCAGGTCGGTTGCATGGTTAATCCTTGAATGGTAAAGTTTGCGGTTCCATCGCCTGGCACGTTGTCAACATTGAAAAAAGCGGTTGAACCAACTATGGCTCCCGAAGCGTCCAGCAGCGTTGCCTGGACGTAAATATCGTGCTGCTTCGTGTCGCCATTTTTGATCTGCCCATCCACTGCGAAGGTATGGTGTCCCGAAACTATTTTCGCTGTGGGCTGGCCGACGAGCGTCATCATCGGTATCAAAGCTGCTTCTTGCGCATTCGTGGTACTGGTTGGCGCAACGGCTGCTCGCGTGGCGGTCGCGGTTGGTACAGATGTCGCGGATGAAGCCGGGCTACCCGTAGAGGTGTTGCTGCCGCACGCCGCCAGCAAAAGCAAGAGCAGCACTCCAAAAAGCATAGTGAAAGATGTTTGACGTTTTACAAAGAACATGTGCATGAATTCTCAATTCTCCTTAGTTTTTCCCATAATCCAGGGTTCGCCTATTTCAACAAACCGTTTCTTTACTGGTTTTTGTGGATAACTCAGGTTGAGAACAAGTACTATTGGCCTGCTATGGTATAGTAGCTAAAAACCATCAATGTACTTTATCCAAATCTCCTATAACTGATGCGTAATTTCATGCTTAATGGTAATCTATAGGGGAGGGAAGGCAGAATCATGATTGCCAGTATTCATGGCGTACTAGAGGCGCGACGAGCAGATCACGCGATCGTTCGCGTTGGCGGCTTCAGCCTGCGCATTTTTACCCCCTCTTCAACCCTGGGTCGCCTGGGCGAAGTGGGCGCGGAGGTTACACTCCATACACATTTTCAGGTGCGCGAGGATGGCATGGCCCTGTTTGGCTTTACCAGCGCGGAGGAACGGGACGCCTTTGAGCAGTTGATAACAATTAGCGGAGTCGGGCCAAAGATCGCCTTAGCCCTGCTCTCCACGATGGACGCCAGCACATTTTATCGCGCCGTCGCGGACGAAGATATTACGCGCTTATCGCTGGCTCCGGGTGTTGGCAAAAAACTTGCAGGCAAGTTAGTGTTCGAGTTGAAGGGAAAGCTACCAGCGCTGGCAGCGACAGGGGGCGCGGCCTCAGATACGCCATCCGGCAGGTTGCAGACCGAAGTTCTGGAAGCCCTGATGGGTCTGGGGTACTCGGCTGCCGCAGCACAGGCCGCACTGGCAAAGATTCCACAAGACCGGCCAATGACGCTCGAAGAGCAGATCACCTATGCCCTGCGCTCCTTTGCCCGTGAATAATCTTCGTAATAATGGAGGATGCTGATGGCAATCGACCAACACTTGCCGCCAGCGTGCGCTTTCGCTGTTTCCGTACTCGTCGAACGCGACATGGACCCCGATGCTGTACCCGAAGAAGCTGTAGAGGCGGCACAACAGCACTTAGTCACCTGCGCGCGCTGTTTATCTTCTCCCCCCGTTATCAGCCCACCGCGCAAGAAAAAGCGGTCACGCCGCGCCTTAGAGCCTGATGCATCTTTAGAGACATATACACCTGGTCCAATAGAAGAAATTACGCCAGCACCGCCAGAATCTGTGATGGTTGCAACAACACCTCGTGTGGAATCCAACCTGCCAGCCGTTGCGCCCAAAGCCGCAGAGCCGATCGCTGTGCCTCATAAATCCACCGCCCGCTCCACTGCGCCCGCAATACCGGCTAAGGCGACACCAGCGCCAGCGCCATCGACTCTTCCTGCCGTTATCGATGGGTCGCTTAATTGCGCCCAGTGTCGTCAGAGGCTGCAAGCATACGCGGAGGCTATGGATAGCGGCCAGGATGTCGCTATGCTCTACCCGGAAGTGCAAGATCACCTGGCGACGTGCGAGTCAGGCTGCCTCGTGTTGCTCGATATTTCGCGCGAGGAGGCCAAAGCTAGCCGCAAGTACCGGAGGCGCAAGGTGCGCGACCCTTTCAGCGCCATCGGCTGGGAATTGACAGGTTTTTTCCGGGGCGGCCAGGTGCCTATGTCGCCTATGGCGCTTGCCTACGGTACATTGATACTCTTGCTGCTCGTCTCCACGTTCAGCGTCTTCTTCGCCGTTCGTTGGGACAACGCGCGTCATTATCATCCTCCCGTTCACAAGGTCATTATCCCTACGCCCGACGGCATTGGTTTAAGCGATGGCCTGAAAGTATTCGATGCCTGCAATGCCAGTAGCTACCAGGATAAGCGAGCAGCAGCTCAGGCGCTCCAGGCGAATAATCTTACAAAAGCCGGCAGCCTGCTGGCAACGGCTACCAATGTGGTCAGCACCGATACGACGGGCTGCAATGGCGCGGAAGCCGCTATCTATAGTGAGGACTTACAGGTGCGCCAGTCTGGTCATCCCTACGGCGCGCTCGTGGTGGCTTTTGACAGTGGCCCCGGCGTTGCCAGTCCGCAGGGTGGTACCGACCGCCATATCCTTTACGCCGCCTACACGCAGGAACTCATAGGCGCGTATATCGCGCAGCAGCAATACAACAGTACCGCTATGCAAACGCCGGGTACGCCTCTGCTCTACCTTATTCTGGCGAATACAACGGGTATTGCGCAAGGCGCGTTGCAAATCGCGCACACTATCGCAACGCTGGCTACATCGCCCGGTCTGCAACAATTCGGGCTGCTAGCGAGCAGCCCACTTCCCTTGCTGGGTGTATTGGGACTCGCGCCGAGCAGCCTCGTGCAGTTGGTCCTACCCACGCTGTGCAACGCGGGAGTACCACTGATAGCACCCACTGCAACGGGGCTATTTATCATCAATCAGTTGGAGCAAACATCGCTCTATCGCCACTGTGCGCCCGGTTTCGCCTTTGTACGCTTCTCGCCGGACGACGCCGATCAAAGTTGGCTGGCGGCGAATTATGCCTATCGTCAGTTGCGTGTGCATCACGTCGCCATTTTCTATGATCCCGGCAATCCATCATCCGTCGGGTCCGCCGATGGCTTCTCCGTCAACTTCTCAAAGCAGCGAGGCGCGCAGATTGTAGCGCGTGAGACGGCCGTAGCAAGCGGGCTGCTCGATGCCGGTGGGCGACCGCAGGCTGCAACGGAAGATCTGCTGGCGGGTCTCAAAGATGCATTGCTGGCGAAGCCGCGCCCGGACTTGATCTTCGCGCCACTACTTACTAACGATGTGATTACGCTGGCGCAAGACATCGCGCAGTTGCCCCCCGCTCAGCAGCCCATCTTGATGATCGGCGGCGAATTTGTACACCCCGCCGCGCTACAAGAGCTGGTGCAATGGGCCAGGCAACAGCAATTAACGCTGCCGCGTATCTATGTCTCGCTCAGTTCCGCCGTGCGCCCGCCCGATAATAACGACTGGCCCAAACAGTTCTATGCCAGCTTCTGCACATCGTTTGCCGCACCCGGCACGCATTGCAGCGGCGCGAGTATCCTCGATCAAGGCGGCCTGCTCTTCGCTGACGGCGTCGAAATCGTGGCACGCGCGCTCACTCCGGCTATAGGAAAGAACGCGCCTGCGACAGTTAGCGCGCTGCCCACGCGAGATACGCTGGTGCAACTTATCAGCCAGGAGCGTTTTATCGGAGTCAGCAGCCCTATCAGCTTGCACGACTTTGGAGGTATCATGGTAACAAGCACGCAGGTAGCGCCGATCATTCTGGGCTTGCAGGATGATGGCAGCCTGCAAATTGTCGGGTAACACTTCTCGACGAAAGAGAGGGAAACGATGAAACTTGGCGTATTTTTGCCGATTTCAGGCCGCGCTACCGGCCCTGATACGCTGATAACGGCGGCACAAAGCGCGGAAAAGCAGGGTTTTGATGCCATCTGGTCGGCTGACCGCGTAGTGACGCCCTGGAAGATCGCAACATCGTATCCCTACAGCGAAAATCATGAGTTCATCGTCCCTCCCGACCGGCCTTTCCTGGACTCGTTCACCTGCCTGGCCTTTCTGGCCGGCTGCACCGAGAAGATCACGCTCGGCATCAGCGTGCTGGTACTGCCCTATCGTCACCCTCTCTACTGGACGCGCGTAGCAGCTTCCATCGAACAACTCTCGCGCGGTCGCTTGATAATGGGCATCGGCGTAGGCTGGATGGAAGAGGAGTTCGCCGCTCTGAACGTGCCATTCAAGGAACGCGGTCGCATCACCGATGAGCAGTTGGAAATAGTAGAGCGTCTATGGTCACAAGAACACATCACTTACGAGGGGCAGTACTACCACCTGCGCGACCTGGCTTTCTATCCCAAACCTCTACAGCAGCCGCGCATCCCCATCTGGATTGGCGGCGAGGGCAGCGCGGCCCAGAAACGCACCGCCAGATACGGCGACGCCTGGTTCCCCTACTACGTGGAGATCACCGCCGCCCAGCTACGCGTTGGTTTCGACAACGTGCTGCGCCTGGCAGAGCAGGCCGGACGCGACCCACAATCCATCAAACTAACCTGCTGCCGCCCCATTGAACTAACCTCTCAGCCTGTACCCCAGGACGAACGCTACCTGCGCGGCACATCCGAGCAACTGGTCGAAGCCCTCAGAGCATACCGCGACATTGGCGTAGACCATATCGCCCTCCAATTTATGTCCCCGCGCTGGCCCGACAGAATGGAGCAAATCGAGCGGTTTGCAAATGAAGTGATGCCGCATGTACGCTAAAATAGCTGCTTTTTTAAGACTACGTTACTGGTAAATACTCAATGCGATCTTTATATTCGCCGGGATTACCCACTTCAGCTATTAAGATTAGTTCTTCGACAGTGTCTCCTATATCCATTTCTAAATTGAGCGTGATAATGCCTGGAATGTGGCGTTCCTGTGATAAATGTTCAGCTAGATGAGCAGGCATAGATTTACGGTTGTTAGTGACGAGAATAAAATCATTCTCCTCGCACCAGCACAATATCTCTGGATCAAGCGTTCCTTTAGGAGGGGTCCCAGGATCTCCGATAGAATACACCACGAGTCCCGGCTTTTTAATCAGTAGTTGCGCTTTGTAGAGAGGATCAAGATTCTCATCAATGAGATAACGAATTGTCATGCCGTTTCTTTATAAGACTGCCTCTCTTCTTTAATCTTTCTAAGCCTCTGGCTTTCGGGCGAAGGATTCATGTTCTGTTGTTTGCGCATCTCTCTGCCCCACTCCAACCAGTCCGCAAGGTATTTTGAAACAGCTTCTTTATTTCGCAGGTAGTAAAGGATTGTAGCGTAGACCTGTTCCAGCGTTAATGAGGGATATGTTTGAGCAATAACTTCAGGAGAACGTTGACGATGAATATAATCATACAGGACAGTTTCTATGCCAACTCTTGTGCCTTTGAGCCGAATATCGTCCTCAGATAAGAAATCAAAGTATTCTTCTAGCTGCATAGGATGCTCCATACTCTTCTTGAGAAGTTCTTTAACGGGATTTTACAAACGTTCTCAAGGAGGAGCATACCATACAGTTAGCATTACTGCAATAAACAATTAAAAGGCAAAGCCATTGACAACCACATCCCACTATGTCATGCTACACTCCGAACAAAAAATGGCGGCAGGTGATAACTTACGTATGGAATTACTGGTTGCGACGCTGGCACATACTAACAGAGGGGCGAACGAAGAGGCGCTGGCACGGGTGCGCCTGGTGGTGGATACTATGAAGAATGTGCCGGGCATGATGAACGCGCGGTTGTATGCGGGCCGAGAGGGCGAAGCGTGTTATTTTATCCTCACGTCGTGGGAAGATGAGGAGTTCTGGCAGAAGGCGCAGGAACAGGAACGCCAGAACCCGCGCGACCTCCTGCTCAATGCCAGTAGCGAACTGCTGACTGCCGCGCCTGAGCAGTGGCAGATGCATTACCTGTGGGGGTATAGTCGCCCCTCCGCGCAGCCGAACATTGCGGCAGCGCACCTGGCAACCGTGCGACCAGACCAGACTGAGCGCGTGCAACGAGCCTGGATCGAGAACTTGCAGCGCCAGGCCACGCAACCAACGCTGGCTTTCGCGTTCCTCACACGCGGCAGGAACGTGGATACCATGCCATATGGCGTCAACGGCATGGCCTCCGGGCAGGAAAACGCGCATCGCTCTACCTTCCTCAATCTCTTGAGCTGGCCGGGCGAGACACAGCAAAAAGACTTTTATAGCGACCAGCAGTACAAAGCCTTTCGGGGATTCCTCAACCAGGTAGGCATGGAACGCATCATTATGCTCGAACCCCAAACAGCAGAGGGCTAATGGGAGGCGGGGACACCTCGATATGTAGGAACACCCCTCGTGGGTATCCGGGGGTGGGATGGACGGGATGAGGTGCCTAATCAGAAGATGACTCAGCCACCGGCTTTGCATAATATTTGTTCAGTTCGTTGAGCAAGAGAGCGTGGTTAGACCACATCTCGCTGGTGAAGGTATGATATTCGCCGTCACACAGCGGAACGGGCGCGCTGCACTGGCGATGGGGCGAGAGGCGGAAGCGAATGGTATTGCCTTTGACCTCGATCCAGAGGTGACGGCGCGTATAGCTTGTTCCCCAGCGCATAAGCACCATCGTGTCGTATTCGTGAAAGGTGGCGCGCCCCTTTAAGGCGTTGGTGTTGAGCTTTTTTAGCATCTCCGCCAGGCCGCTTTCTCGCATAATACGCCGCGCATTCTCTTTTTCAGCAGCGCGGCGCGCCTCATCTGCTTCCTCGCTCAAGATATATTCCGGGCGTATTTCGTTCTGACTCGTAATAATGGCTCCTTTAGGCCAGGGCGGCTCTACCCCGCCTGGAAAATTTAATGCACTCTTTGCTCGTATTCTGCCTTTGATTCAACGGCGGCTAATAAATCCGGATAATGACGGGCATTGTCCGTTGCGAATTGCGCCAATGCTGACGGTAAAATAGGAGAGTTGTTGAGAAATGGAGCGTAGGCGCTTTCCTGGTTAATCAGAGTGCGACGAGGAGAAATATGATAGACGTTGCTGCTCGATTGCTTGGCGAAGGATTTTGCTTCAGCGGCCAGAGAACTTACTTCCTGAATACTCTGAGGACGACGCACATGGTTATTGACTACACCGATTGACAGAGCCACCAGAGGGAATTGATAGGGACGCCCCTTGCGGTCTACCCCGCTGATCGAGCCGCGTCTCAGGTCTTCAACGCGATAAAAGACCGCGCTTTCCACTTTATAAGCCATGCTGATCTGATTACATAAATGACTACAGCGATCAGGAGTCGTCACCACCACAAAGTCATCGCCTCCGATGTGTCCAACGAAGTCATCGGGGTTGCCATGTTCGCGCACGACGCGCTGGCAGATGCTGCCAAGCAGGCGAATAATATCATTGCCCGTCAAGAATCCGTAGACATCATTGAATGCTTTGAAATTATCCAGATCAAGATAGAGGATGCTCCAGGGTTCTGCCGTAGCAAGCTTTTGTTTGATAGCTAATTCCACCTGCACACCGCCGGGGAGACCAATTAAAGGGGAAAGGCAGCTTTGTTGCACGCGGCGAATCTGCGTGCGGATTCGTGCCAGCAGCTCGTCGAGTTGAAATGGTTTGGTGATAAAATCATCGACTCCTATCTCAAAAGCGCGTACTTTATCGGTAAGCTCGCTAAACCCGCTCAATGCGATGATGGGGATATGCATAGTCTTCGGGTGACTGCGTAAGCGGCGGGATACTTCGTACCCATCAATACCGGGGAGCATAAGATCAAGGACAATCAAGTGAGGTGTTTCTCGTAGCGCATATTGTACAGCATCTTCGCCGTTAAGGACAGTAACAACCTGATACCCCTCGATCTGTAGTGTTTCCTTCAGTAATTTTGCAATTACTCGTTCGTCCTCGACGACTAAAATGTTAGCCATAAACTCTCCTGCTTCCTGGTTGTAGGGAATACCTGCCCATCCCCATGCAAATAGCTTCCGCTTCCAATGAGCCATCAACCCTACAATGTTTGCGACTACAACAAATACACGGCAGAAAGAAGATTTTGATTTGCTCTTTCTTACCAATCAAATCCCGGCGATTGCTCGCTGTGATGGTGCGGGAATTGTGATTGCCGCATTGCCCCACTCCACTCCTCCCCCCGTCCAAACGCACGATCAGCAAGGAGCCTGGCGAAACCCTTCCCCCGAAGAATTTCGTACAGGCAAAAACCTGTCAGTCATATGAGGGTGAGAGCTAACGAAAAAATAGCAGAAACGCTACCCTCACACAAATTGACACAAATAGAACACATCGTCCTTACGCATAAATGCGTATGTTTTACATTTCCACTACTCAGTATAACATCCTTACGCGCATATGCAAAGGGGTATGTGTGAGAAATCGTCATAAATGACAAAAGTTTTATCGAAATCTCACCAATTGCCCGAAAAACGACTCGATGTACCGCATAGTTGACGCATGGGCAGGACTGCGATAAGATGAATACTGCACCAGATGAGCGGGTCGTTAGCAAAAGGCGTGGACATGTCATTATCACCAACATCTACTGAACAACCTGTCATGTTTGCCAGTCGCGGTCAACCCTCCTTGCATATCGAGGGGGTAGCGCATATACCTGCCGGGGCGAAACATGCTCCGGTGATAATTTTGTGTCACCCACAACCCGCCAGCAGCGATATGCACGAATCCCTGACCGCCCTGCTCGCGCGGCGGCTGGCGGACGATGGTTTGATCGCCTTGCGTTTCAATTTTCGCGGCGTCGGCAAAAGCCAGGGACAACAGAGCGATGGGCGCATGGAGCCGCTCGACCTGGCAGGGGCCATCGATTTTGCGCTGGCACAGCCGGGAGCAGACACGACAAAAGTCTGTGTTGTTGGGCATGGTTTCGGCGCGTATATCGCGCTCCTGTACGCGCCGTATGACCCGCGTATTCGCACCATTGTAGCCATTAGCCTGCCCATATACCGTGTAGCCAGTGGGCTACCCAAAGCGTTTGAACGCCCAAAACTCTTTGTGACGGGCGAATTTGATGAAATTTGTCCTCTGTTTAAGCTAGAGCCATTTGTTGAAAACCTGAAAGGCCCAAAGGGTATTAAAGTGATTGTCGGGGCGCGCCACCTGATGCATAACTATGAAGAAGCCGCTCTGACCACCATCATGAAATATATCAAAGCATGGGCAGAAATGCCCGGAGTGTAGGGAAGTATGAATCCAAATAACCCCCTGATTGTCCAAAGTGATCGCACCATATTGCTGGAAGTCGATCATCCGTTGCACGCTGAGGCGCGTGATGCGCTGGCCCAGTTCGCGGAACTAGAAAAGTCGCCTGAACATATCCATACCTATCGCCTCTCGCCGCTTTCCCTGTGGAATGCTGCCGCCGGTGGCATGGATGCGCCAATGATCCTGGAATTGCTGACGCGCTATAGCAAATATGATATCCCGTCCAATATCGTCGTCGAAATTCGTGAATACATTAGCCGTTACGGGCGTGTCAAGCTGGTGCGCGAAGGCGATTTGCTGCTGCTGACCTCGAACGACGTGGCGTTGATCGCGGAAATCATGCATCACAAGCGCACACAGCCCTACCTGTTGCAGCAATTAGATAAGCACACTATCCAGGTAGACGCATCGCGGCGCGGGCATATCAAGCAGGCGCTGATTCACATCGGCTTTCCCGCCGAAGACCTGGCGGGCTACACCGACGGTTCGCCTTTGCCTCTGCAACTGCGCGAGGAAGCGCTTAGCGGCAAAGCCTTTGAGCCACGCGCCTACCAGTACGCGGCGGCGGGAGCCTTTTACGCCGGTGGCGCACCCAGCGGCGGAAGCGGCGTGGTCGTCTTGCCATGCGGCGCGGGCAAAACTATTGTGGGGCTGGCGACGATGGCCGACATTCAACGCGCCACCTTGATTCTGACCCCCAATACCATTGCGGTGCGCCAGTGGATTCAGGAAATTATTGATAAGACCGACATTCCACCGGAGATGATTGGCGAATATACTGGAGACCGCAAGGAAATCTGTCCCATCACGGTCAGCACCTATCAGATACTCACCTATCGCAAGAAAAAGCAGAAGAACAGCAACGGCGCGGAACCGACCGAGGACGACTATCCCCATTTTTCGCTGTTCGGCAGTTACGATTGGGGGCTGATTATCTACGACGAAGTGCATCTCTTGCCCGCGCCAGTGTTCCGCATCACCGCCGAAATACAGGCGCGCCGCCGCCTCGGTCTGACCGCCACGTTGGTGCGCGAAGATGGGCGCGAAGCTGACGTGTTCAGCCTGATCGGCCCCAAAAAATATGACGTTCCCTGGCGCGAACTGGAACGGCAGGGCTGGATCGCAACGGCTGAATGCCACGAGATTCGCGTCAGTATGAGCGAAGACGAGCAATTAAACTACGCTATCGCGGAAGAACGTGAAAAATATCGCCTGGCCGCCGAAAGCCCGGCCAAGCTCGATGTGGTGCGCTTCCTGGTCAACCGTCACCGCGACGACCAGATACTGATTATCGGCCAGTATCTCGATCAACTGAACATTCTGGCGGAAGAGTTACAGGCCCCCATGATTACCGGGAAAACCTCAAACAAACAACGCGAACACCTCTATGAGCAATTTCGCCAGGGCGAAATAAAACACATGGTGGTCAGTAAAGTCGCCAATTTCGCCATTGACCTGCCCGACGCCAACGTTGCTATTCAGGTATCAGGTACCTTCGGCTCGCGCCAGGAAGAAGCACAACGTTTAGGGCGTATCCTGCGCCCCAAAGAAGATGGTGGCCTGGCCTACTTCTACTCCGTCGTGACCCGCGATACACGCGACCAGGAGTTTTCGGCCAACCGCCAACTCTTCCTGACCGAACAGGGCTATCGCTACATCATCGAAGACGCCGAAGCCTTGCTTGTTTCTTCCTCTCTATAGCATAATTAATACATGCACATGTTTTTCTGAATCCTCACCGCTTCGCGGTTCGC
>JBOGTO010000601.1:0-2456 GCA_050695155.1 Ktedonobacteraceae bacterium | reverse complement strand
CCCCCCCCCCCCCCCCCCCCCCCCCCAACACACCACGTCAGAAAACGACCTGCATTGTTCGTCAGGAGAGAATAACGGTGATTCGCTATACTGCGCAACGCATCCTCTTTATTATTCCGGTTGCGCTGCTGGTCAGCTTCATGACGTTCATGATTATTCATATCATTCCCGGCGACCCGGCGCGCATTCTGCTAGGCGAGTTCGCCACGCCGCAATCGCTGGCGGCCTTACGCCAGCAACTGGGGTTGGATAAACCGCTCCTCCAGCAGTTTATAATCTGGCTGTGGCAACTCTTTCACGGCAATCTGGGGCAATCGATCCAGCTTCAGCAGCCGGTACTGGACGCCATCACGCAGCGTTTTCCCGTAACGGCAGAGTTGGGCATATGCTCACTGCTCTTTTCCCTGGCGATCGCTTTTCCGCTGGGCGTTTATTCCGCGACACACCGCAACTCCCGGCTTGACTGGCTTATGAATGTACTCATTCTTTTCAGCACAGCTATTCCCAGCTTTGTGTTAGGACTGGTGCTTATTTTCATCTTCGCCGTCACCATACGCATATTTCCGGCGGGCGGCTATGTTCCGTTTAATCAAGACCCGCTCAACAACATCCGCGACCTCATCCTGCCTATGATTGCGCTGGGAACAGGAGCAGTGGCAGGCAACATGCGCCAGATTCGCGCCAGCATGATCGAGGTACTTGGTCAAGACTACATACGCATGGCGAGAGCGAAAGGCATAGGGGAGAGGCGTATCAATTACTCCCATGCTCTGCGCAACGCCGTTATTCCGGTACTCACCATTATTGGCATACAGGTAGGTTCGATCATCGCGGGTACCTTCGTCGTCGAAACCATCTACCTGTGGCCCGGCGTGGGGCAACTGGCCGTCACGAGCATTTTCTCGAAAGACTATCCAGTCATACAAGGCATTGTGCTGCTTTCGGCATTTTTCTATATGGGCGCTAATCTACTCGTTGATCTCTCATACGTCGTGTTGGACCCGCGCATACGTCTCGGCCAGGAATAATAAGGGAAGACTATGGCAATACCAACAAATCTTAGCGAAGAAGCCGGCAATATGCAGTCTCAACCCGCGCCCACAGATGTAAGGTGGTATACACGGGTCATGAGAGCATTCCGGCAAGACCCGCGCCTGTGGTTTGGGGTTGTACTACTCGTGTTTGTGCTGGCGGCCATCTTCGCGCCTTTCGTCAGCCCCTATCCGCCATTGCTCTATCATCCCGCCGTCGCCACGCAAGGACCCAGCTTAGCACATCTTCTCGGCACCGATGCGCTCGGACGCGACCAGTTGAGCCGGGTGATCTATGGCACGCGCATCTCGCTTTCAGTGGGTCTCATCACGATACTACTGGGCGGTGTATGCGGCACGCTGCTGGGGCTGATCGCTGCCTATTTTAAGGGCTGGGTTGACCAACTCATCACCATAGTGGTTGATGCGCTGCTGTCTTTCCCTTCGCTTGTGCTTGCGTTAGCCATTGTGGCCGCTCTGGGGCCGAGCATCATCAATCTAGCGCTGGCGCTGGCGGTGGTGCGTATACCCATCTATGCCCGGCTGGCGCGCGGCCAGACGCTCCAGGTAACCGCGCAAGATTATGTCACATCGGCGCGCGCCGCTGGAACACGCACGCCCAAAATCCTCTTTCGCCATATCCTGCCCAACATTTTCAGCCCGTTACTTGTGCAGGCCACCATCTCTATCTCATTTGCTATCCTTGACGAATCGGTACTCAGTTTCCTGGGCCTGGGCATCCAGCCGCCAACCCCCGAATGGGGGACCATGATTAATGATGCCCAGGTCTATCTCAGCACCGACCCCTGGATGATGCTCGGCCCCGCCCTGGCGATCATCCTGGTCGTGATTAGCCTGAACCTGCTGGGCGACGCGCTGCGCGACCGCCTCGATCCAAGAGACTACACACGCACGAGTACTGTAGCAGCAGAGCAAGCATGATGGCGATCAGAGCCGTTCGGGATCTGCCACCGTCCGTTCGTTGGTAACAGTGCCAGTATTGAGCGTCGTTTTGGGTTCCAGCAGCAGTACCTGCGTCTCCTGTTCGGCAACCGGTAAATGTTCGACGCCGTGTGGAATGATCGCAAATTCTCCCGCGTCCAGGTGAATCTCTCCATCACGCAATTTGATGAGCAAATGCCCACTAATGACCAAAAAGAGTTCGTCTTCATGCTCGTGATGATGCCAGACAAACTCCCCTTGCAGTTTGACAAGCTTTATGTGTGAGTCATTCAACTCGCCCACAATTTTCGGACTCCAGGTATCATGAAACTGCGCAAACTTCTCAGCCAATCGTACTTTTTCAATCATGAAGTGTTCTCCTTGAGCGGTTTTTCTCTCAGTTTACCATAAGTATGTAGGGGCGGGAGCGGGGCGGATGCGGAGTGGGGACGCTTGCGTCGCCCTCGGTCTGGAATCGCGTAC
>JBOGTO010000600.1:0-4583 GCA_050695155.1 Ktedonobacteraceae bacterium | reverse complement strand
GGACCCCCCTGCCCACTCCCCGGCAGCCAACACCTTCAAGGGTGGCCCACTCCATGTAGAAGTCGAGCGCATCCGCGACGAAAAATAAAAAATCACAGGGAGGAGGATGCCCGCCGGGCATCCTCCTCCCTGTGATTTGACAAAACCCTACTTAACCACAATCGTGTAAGGGATGCGCATGATATATTGAGGGCACATCTGGCCTTTCTGACACATGGCTTTGCCATAAAAGTTTACCTGGGTTGTGCCTGCACTCTGCGCTGTAAATCTCCACACACATACTTTTGAGGTGGGCAAAGCATAGCCCGCCGGCCCCTGTAGTTGCAACTGACCCTGTGATGTGGTGGGACCTGTCCAGGCCTGTCCGAAGGGCAAATCAATCTCAACGATATCGCCCACATGCGCCGTGATAGTTGCATTGCTATCAGATTGCTTCAGCACAATCTTCGCCGGAGATGGCGAGACCGTCATCACTGTGCCGGGGCAACCATAGGCGCTTGCGGTTGTGGTAGGAGTTACCCCCGTTGGTGTCGAGCCGGAACCCGCGTTCGTTGAACCCGCACCCGTATTGGAACCACAGGCCGCCAGTACTAAAACGATCAAGGTGAGAAACGCGCCCAGCGCAAACCATGCGCGCCGCTGAACGCTTTGAACACTACGCATATCTTCTTCTCCTTACACTTTACTGCGACAAACAAACTTGATACAAATGATACCTTCTTATGTCAGAACGTTGCATTGTGAGCAAAAGTTCCCTGCTGTCTAAATGAACGCGAGTTTGTACCAATAATGCAGGATTGTCTATATATCTCCTCATATGACTTAGTTGTTCATGAGGGTATATAATCAAGTGCAATACTTTCAGGTGTTGGGCGTCATAAAGATAAATATCTATTATCTAAGAGGGAGAGGCTGTGCTACTTAGCATCCCTCGCTAGCTGTGCCATTATCTTACTCCTGTTTGCATTGAAACGAGGTTAGAATGTCCCTTTCGACAAAAGAGGCCGGAGGCGCGCATGACCCGAAGCAGGCACCTGTCACGCCTGAGCGCGGCAGAGGCAAAACGCGCGGTAAGCGGCTGCCCGGCGTAGTGACGCTGGCGCGCTGGCGTGTGCGCCAGACGTGGCGCTTGTTACTGATTACGGGCCTGGGTATTATGGCGGCGGTGATGCTGGTGTGCGCGGTGCCGCTTTATTCGGATGTGTCACAGAGCATTGGTTTGCGCGGCGTTATTTCTACTTCCTACCAGAGTTCAGATGTGATAGTGGATAGCCAGAGCGCGATTGTTTCAAAGGCCGGCATCGATCATACCACAAGCAATCTTAACGCGGAATTCAACAAAAAACTGGGACCATATTTGAAGCCGCTTGAATTTTCGCTACAGGTGATAGAGACACCACTTTATGTCGATCAACCAAACCACTGCAGCGGGAAACAGCCGCCTTTTGAATCATGCAATCTCGTCCAGTTCGCGGGCGCGTCAATGGCTCAGGCGCAGTCGCATGTGCAGATGGAGCAGGGTCGCTTGCCATCAGACAACCAGCAAACAGGAGGCACAACGCTCGATATTGCTCTTTCGCAGCAGACCGCGACGCGCATCAATGCGACCGTCGGCTCAATCCTCACCACCGGATATGGTTTCAGCCTGCCCCCAACCAGGCACGTTCTCAAGATGGTGTCGCTGCGCGTCGTGGGCATCTTTAATCTGAAGCAGGGAGACGATCCCTACTGGCATGGCAACACCTACCAGAGTGTGGAGCGCGGCCGCACGCCCGGCGTGATTTTCACTGCACTGGCATCGAATAACGCTATGCTGTCGCTTTTCGATACAGCTTTCGCCGACCCGCAGGTAAACGGCACGAGCCTGGATGCGCCTATCGTGTTGTCCTGGTTTTATCCACTCGATCCCTCGCGCATCATCGTAGATAATCTTGATACCATCATAAGTGGCATCAACGCGGTACAGGTGGATGTCAGCAATAACCCTGCTTATAATCAGGGCCTGAATCTCCAGCAGGCGACGGTTGTGTTGCCCAGTGACATTTTGCAGCGCTATCATGATCGTATCGCGGTAGCGCAAGTGCCTGTGCTGAGTATGCTGGCCTTCGTACTGGCGCTGGTGCTTTTCTTCGTCAGCATGATGTCAGATTTCCTGGTCGAACGGCAGGCCGATTCGATCTCGATCTTGCGCAGTCGGGGAGCCAGTCGCTCGCAACTCTTTGGAGCTTTTACTGTGCAAAGCGTCGCGCTGGGCGTGATCGCGCTTATCGCCGGGCCTCTGCTGGCGGTTGCGCTGGTCTCACTCGTCTTGCTACCCACGCTCTCGCCTGCTGACCAGAGCGCGTTGACGATGATTGCAGGCAATCCGGGATCGATCTTTCTTTACCTGGGCGGTTATGCGCTGGTAGCGGTGGTGGCCTCGATCATTGCGATGGTCATATCGATTTACCGCGCTATGCAAGTGGACGTGCTGGCAATGCGACGCGAAGCGGCCCGCGCCACGCGCCGCCCCGTCTGGCAGCGCATCAACCTGGATATTGTCGCCATTATTATCGCGCTGGTAGGCTTCGCGCTCTCGTACTACATCGCCAATTCAGGCGTACTTGATGCGCGCTTGAGTTTGCTGCTGCTTTCACCGCTGACCATGCTGCGCACGGTATTCCTGTTGATCGCCTGTTTACTGGTCTTCTTACGCCTCTTCCAGTTGTTGCTGCGACTGGGGGCATGGTTGGCGACACGCAGCCGCAGCGCCGCGCCCATGCTGGCGCTGGCGCAGATGGCGCGTTCGCCCCGTCAATCGTCGCGCATGACGCTGCTCTTCGCCCTGGCGACGGCTTTTGTGATCTTTTCGTTTGTCTTCAATGCGTCGCAGGCGCAGCGCATCCCGCAGGTAGCCGCCTTCCAGACAGGCGCGGACTTCAGCGGCACAACGGAAGATCCCAGTTTCACAGCAGTATCGCTGGATGAAAATACCGCTATGTTTAAGACTATCCCCGGCGTGACTTCCGTAACGCTGGGCTATAACACGTCGGTGTTCGGCGGCGGCAGCGAACTGGCGATTCCCATTCAACTGGAAGGGGTCGATGCCAATTCCTACGCCAACACGAGCGGCCCTTACTGGACAAACAGCGATTCGTCGCAACCACTCTCTAAGCTGATGTCCATGCTGGTTGCGGGACGCAAAGATGCAGCCAGCAGCAACGTGCTACCGGCCATTGTGGATAGCGCGACCTGGCAGAACTTGCACCTGTCACTCAATACGCCTTTCGCTCTGAACTTCGTGCCTGATGGCCCCTTGATCTTCAAGCCCATCGCAGAGGTCAACCTGATTCCTACTATCAGCGACAATGTAGCGGGCGGCGACAACGGTAACATTCCGTCAGGTGGCGTGCTGGTCGATTATCGTAGTTTGAACAGCGTCTACAACATCGCTTTCGCGCAAAGTGGCTCCGCGCTGCCCATCAATTATGCCTGGGTGCGTTCGCGGGATGACGGAAGCTCGCTAGCCAGCGTGCGCAAAGCCTTTACTACCGGCTGTTGCACGGTACTGACGCCGCTGATTGATCGACGCGCCCTTATCAGCAACCTACAAAATGACCCGCTCTCGTTGGATTTGCTGGGTGTACTGGCGATTGGCGCGGCAACGGCTATGCTGCTGGCGCTGGCAGGGAGCCTGATCGCATCATGGCTAAGCGCGCGCAATCGCCTGACCAATTTCGCTGTGCTGCGCGCGCTGGGAGCCTCGCCGCCGCAGATCGCCAGTATCCTATCATGGGAACAGACTATCATCTACATCACATCCATGTTATTAGGTCTGTTCTGCGGGGCGCTGCTCTCACTACTGGCCTTGCCCGCCATCATCTTTACCAGCGTCACCACGACGGGCGCGACCAGCAATCTTTCCAGCGGGGCCTTTTTCCTTTTGCAAAACGTGCCGCCCATCCAGATAATCATACCGTTGACGCTGCTGATTGTGCTGGGCGCCTTGATCGTCATCTGCGCTGTGGCGCTCACGTTCATGATCCGCGTAGTTTCGCGCCCATCCATCGGCCAGACACTACGATTGAACGCAGATTAGGCTGGAGGGACACGATAAATCGCGTCCCTACATCATATATAATAGTAGTATTTTTTTTTTGAGGAGGAACGCGCACATGGCAGTGCCGCTTGTTACCTGTGATAACCTGGTAAAAATTTATAAGGTGGCTGACCTGGAGGTGGTGGCGTTGCAGGGGTTGGACCTGGAAGTGGAGCCGGGGGAGATGATTGCCATTGTGGGCGCGTCGGGTTCCGGCAAGTCCACGCTGCTGAACATCCTGAGCAGCCTGGACTTGCCCAGCGCGGGCAAGTGTTTTGTCGATAAGCAGGACCTGACCCGTTTGAACCAGGCGCAGCGTATTAATTACCAGCGCTATACGGTCGGGCATGTGTGGCAGCAGAGCGGGCGCAACCTGCTGCCGGAGTTGAGCATCCAGGCCAACGTCGAACTGCCACAGGTGCTGGGTGGAGTTGATCCGGCCAGTCGCGCGCGCCGCGCCGTAGAACTGCTGCAACTAGTGGGCTTGCAGGGTATGGAGCATAAA
>JBOGTO010000599.1:0-8005 GCA_050695155.1 Ktedonobacteraceae bacterium | reverse complement strand
GGGCTGAGAAACGTGAAAGTAGAGGGGGTTTGCTAATTTGAATGAGCCTGATGGTTTTTTCTTCTTAGCATCGTGACTCTCGCCATCTGTATTCTGCTCGCATTCGGATATTTTGAGCATCGTCAGTCCTGAGTGGAACAAGCTGGAAAAGACTTGACACAATGGAGTCCCGCGAGTACGCTATGGACACATCGACTTATCCATCAATCAATAGCAAAAGAGTAGAGAAACGATGTCACCTCGTACAGAAGATAGCAATGCGCGCATACGTGAGGAGCAGAAGGGGCGCATTCTCGACGCCGCTATGACTATTTTTGCGCATAATGGATTTAGCGAGACAAAAATGTCGGATATTGCTGCTGCCGCTCAGATCAGTTATGGGCTGGTCTATCATTATTTTGCGAATAAAGAGGCTATTTTCACTGCGCTATTAGAAAAAGCTCTCAAGGGAGGGCTACACCTCATACAATCTGCTCGCGTCCAAACGGGGACGCCCTGGGATCGCTTACGCTGGTTGACAGCAGAGATAGTAAAGGGGGCGCGGGATGAGCCTGAATATGAGATGCTTGTACTCATAGCATTAACGAGTAGCGCTGTGCCGGAGGAGACACGTAAGATGGTAGTAGAAGAGAGCCGCGCTAGCCACGAGGCGTTGAAGCAGCTTATCGTAGAGGGGCAGGCTACCGGCGAAGTGGTCGCGGAAGACCCTGACCTTCTAGCTACCGCCTGGGAATGGTGCATCCAGGGGATGGTATTCGATATGAGCTATCAGGGTTATGAACCGGCTCGTCTGCCCGATGTAGGGATTATTTTGCGTCTGCTTAAAGCATGAGGATATGTATTTGCGCTTTGCCAAAATTCCTGCCCTTTCCATTACATCGCAAAGAGATCAGTGTGTTCATTTATTGCCAATAGTGGCAAGCCATCGGTGCCAGACCAGCTTTTTCTGCATCTGGACCTGTAATCCCGCCTGGGTGAAGAGTGTTCGCAGTTGAGCCGGGCTATGAAAGCGTTTTAGGCGAAAAACTTGCACAAACCAGTCAGAGAAGCAGGCATCCACAAGGATAAAGCATCCTCCAGGACGGAGTACGCGTGCTATCTCGCGTATACCAGCCGCTTGATCCTGCCAGTGGTGGAAAGAGGTGGTACTCAGCGCCAGGTCAACCGAGGCATCTTGTAGCGGCAATGCTTCCGCCATACCTGTAAAGAATGTGGCACCGGGAGTCAAACATTTTGCCATCTCGATCATGCCATTGGCCGGGTCTACGCCGATTAATTGCGCTTCCGGCCAGAAGACTCTGGCTCGACGCAACAGTTTTCCAGTTCCGCAGCCAACATCAAGGACGCTCACGGGGTGATGAACGATACCTGTTGCCAGGGCAAGCGTTGTTTGATGTATCTGATCAAAAAACACTCGTTGCAGCCGGGAATCTTCATAGGTGCTTGCCCATTGATCAAAGCGTTCTATGTCTTTTTTGCGGCGTTTTGTTGCCATAACTGTATCTTCTTTCTCTATAATGGGGGGGTTGCATCATCCCACTATTGTTGTTCAGCTTTTTTTGCCTTCATCCAGGAATTTGCTTTGACTGATACATCAGTCAATAAACAAAATAAGCATAACCGAAAAATTTCTGCCTGTCAATAGTATGATTCCGTTGTTTACCAGTAATCACCAGACCAGGCGACTTGACAAGGGAGATGCATCAACGACTACAATGATAGGATGAAAATAACAAACCCATCTTCGTCGCATCATTGGAGCCTGTTACATGCATCTCCCTTCCATCAACCCGAAAGTCAGTGTTAGTATTGTCTTCGTCGCTGCCATGTTCATGAGCATCATGGACGCGACAATTGTGAATGTTGCTCTCCCGGCGCTAAGCCGCCAGTTCAACGCGACGGGTACCTCAATCGGCGCAGTTGTCGTGGGATACCTTGTCAGTCTCGCCATTATTATCCCCGCTTCTGGATGGTTGGGCGATCGGATAGGGACGAAGCGTGTTTTTCTGTGCGCGCTGGTGGTCTTCACCTGCGCATCGGCCTTATGCGGGCTGGCAACCAGCCTGCCTATGCTGATCGGCTTTCGTATTTTGCAGGGCATGGGAGGTGGCGCGATGACTCCCGTAGGAACGGCGATCCTGTATCGCACCTTTCCGCCCGAAGAGCGAGTGCAGGTTTCGCGCATTCTCAATATACCAACCGTATTTGCTCCTGCTACAGGGCCGGTGATCGGCGGTCTACTCATCGTCAAGCTATCGTGGCACTGGGTATTTTTTGTCAATGTACCCATAGGTATCGCCGCGTTTGTGTTCGGTCTGCTCTACTTGCAAGAATATCATAGAGATGCTGGCGGGACTTTCGACCTGGCAGGTTTTCTTCTGGGCGGCTTTGGTCTCGCTCTGACCATGTACGCCTTGAGCGAAGGGCCGAGCTACGGGTGGACATCCGCTGGCATTCTCGGTAGTGGCATCGCGGGTCTGGTGGCCCTGACGCTCTTCGTTATTGTCGAATTGCGCTCCACGCATCCCATTCTGAACTTGCGCCTGTTGCGTAACCGCTCATTCCGCACCTGTAACATGATCTCGTTCTTTTCCAGTGCGGGTTTTCTGAGTTTGCTCTACGCCGCGCCGCTCTTCCTGCAAGAAGCGCGCGGCGTATCGGCGCTTGCCTCCGGCCTGACAACTTTCCCGGAGGCAATTGGTGTGCTGATCTCTACGCAGATCGTCACGCGCCTCTATCCTGATGTAGGACCGCGCCGCCTCATCGTGGGCGGACTCACCAGCGTGGCGGTCATCATGGCGCTGATGTGCCTGATCGGACAGGATACCAGCCTCTGGTTGATGCGTGCCTTGATGTTCCTTACCGGAGCGGGCATGGCCTTCTCATTTACGACGTTGCAGGCGGCGGCTTACGCGACTATTACGTCGGCGGAGACCGGCCACGCATCGGCGCTCTACAATGCGCAACGACAGGTTGGTTCCTCGCTCGGCGTTGCCTTAACCAGTAGTGTCATTAGCATTGCGGGTATGACGCAACTGAGTTCGAGCGGCACAGTGATACCCAATTTGACAGCCTATCATGCCGCATTCGTCGCCTCTGCTGTGCTGGCGCTCATAGGGGCCTGCATCGGGCTGATGGTGCGCGATAGCGATGCGGCAGCTACGATGGTACGTAAAGCGAAAAGAACCCGCCCTGAAATCGTCTCTGAAGCAGACGCGCAAATCCAGATTCACTCTTCTTAATCGTATGGAGAGACTTGCCCCTGTGATATACTGTTTCATCCCGCCAGGGACAACCTGTGCGCGTGACTGATCTGGAGCGAGTTGACCCACAGAAACTTTATTTGACGGGAGATGGAGAAACATATTGATGCAAACGCAACAACGCTTTGCTAACAAAGTAGTCATCGTAACAGGGGCGGCGCGCGGCATTGGACGCGCCATCGCCTTGCGTTTTGGCAGTGAGGGCGCGCAGGTCATCGTCAATGATGTCAATGCCGCTGGAGTCGAAGCAGTCGTACAGGAGATTATTTCAAATGGCGGGTTGGCTATTGCTGGTGTTGCCGATGTGTCCAGTAAGAGCGAAGTCGATGCCCTGTTCGATAAAGTGCTTGAACGCCTGGGAACGGTGGACGTGCTGGTCAACAACGCTGGACTAATTAATGTCGAACGGCATTTTCTCGAGGGGGACGAAGCATGGTGGGATCGCGTCCTGACGGTAAATCTCAAGAGCGTTTTTCTCTGTTCGCTGCGCGCGGCCCATATCATGGCTCCTCGTCATCAGGGAGTGATTATCAACATGTCGAGCGGCGGAGCCACGCATTCTCACCGGGGCATGGCTGCTTACGATGCATCAAAAGGTGGCATAGAGGCTCTTACGCGGGCGATGGCGCTTGATCTCGCGCCGTATGGCATTCGCGTGAACGCGCTCATCCCCGGCGTGATTGACTCGCAAGGTATGAGTCCAGAACTCAAGCAGGAGAGAGGCAAGGTCGTACCGCTCGGACGCATGGGAGAGATCGCGGATATGGCCGGGCCAGCCGCTTTTCTGGCATCAGATGATGCCAGCTATATTACCGGCCATACCCTGGCAGTCGATGGTGGCCTGCTCTCACAGCAACGTTCGCCGCAAGTAGATATATTCCCTTTGAGTCGCTTCCCCAAACTGGAGGGTGAGTGATGGCAGTTTCCTCCGGGCATCACAGGATAGGGGTGGACATCGGAGGCACATTTACTGATCTTGTTGTGTTCGACGATGCGAGCGGCAGCTTCGCGGTGGGCAAAACACTCACTACGCCCCGTGACCCATCGGAGGCCGTTGAAACGCTCGTACTCGAAACACTCAAGCGAGAGAACATCGCCGCCAGCGTGGTGCGACAACTTATTCACGGCACTACGCTGGTGACGAATGCCATTATTGAACGCACAGGCGCATCTACTGCCCTGTTGGCGACGCAGGGCTTCCGCGATTCCATTGAGATCAGGCGGGAGAACCGCTACGAACTCTACGACTTGATGTTGGAAATGCCACAACCACTGGTACCGCGTTACCTGCGTTTTGATGTGCCGCAGCGCACCCTGGCCGATGGCACGACGCTCCAGGAACTGGACGGGGCATTCGTTGCACAACTGGCGCGCGAGCTTGCAGAGAACCGCGTCGAGGCTGTGGCGATTGCTTTTCTGAATAGCTTTACCAATCCGGCTGCCGAACGCGAAGCGCGCGCCATTATGCAGCGCGTCGCGCCAGCTATGCGCGTCTCCATTTCCTCGGAGGTCGTGCCTGAAATACGCGAGTTCGAGCGCACATCAACCACCCTCGCCAATGTCTACGTGCAGGAGCGCGTTGAGAAGTACCTGCGCGAATTGCAGGCGCGTTTAGAGCGCATCGGGTTTCACGGCAACCTCTTCTTGATGATTTCCAGCGGGGGTATCGTCACGGTAGATACGGCGGTACGCTTCCCGGTGCGCCTGCTCGAATCAGGCCCGGCGGGCGGAGCATTAGCCGCTGCCAGCTATGGCGCGGCGTGTGGATATAGCGACCTGCTCTCGTTCGATATGGGCGGCACCACCGCCAAGTTCTGCATTATCGATCAGGGTCAGCCGCTTATCGCCCATGAATTTGAAGTTGATCGCCGCTATCGTCTGAAAAAAGGATCGGGGTTGCCAATCAAACTGCCAGTAATCGAGATGATCGAGATTGGCGCTGGCGGCGGCTCGATAGCACGTATAGACGCGCTGGGCTTGTTGAAGGTTGGACCAGAATCGGCGGGAGCGGAGCCAGGCCCGGTCTGCTATGGCAATGGAGGCACCGAGCCAACGGTAACGGATGCCGATCTCGTGCTTGGGTACCTGGATGCCGATTATTTCCTGGGCGGCCAGTTCAAGATAGACCTGGCTGCCGCGCGCCGCGCTATCGTGGAACGCATCGCCGAACCTGCTGGTCTCTCGCTGGAAGAGGCGGCCTGGGGCATCCACCAGGTCGTCAATGAAAGTATGGCGAATGCCGCGCGTATCCATACGCTGGAGCGTGGCAAAGACCCGCATCGCTTCCCTGTGTTTGCTTTCGGAGGAGCAGGGCCGGTGCATGGTTTCCGCATCGCAAAGGCGCTGGGTTCGCCCGCCTTGATCGCGCCGTTTGGCGCAGGGGTCATGAGCGCGGTTGGCTTTCTCACCGCGCCGCTCGCCTTTGATTTCGTGCGCTCATGGCCGAGTCGTCTCGATCAAATGGACTGGCAAAGAGCCAATGCGCTGCTCAGCGAGATGGAGGCAGAAGGCCAGGCGCTTCTGGAGCAATCGGGCGTTTCGCCCGCGCACATTCGTCATCAGCGTATGGCGGATATACGCTATGCCGGTCAGGGTCACGAAATACAGGTTGCTCTGCCAACCGGTCAGCTTGATAGCGCCAGTATTCCCGGTATCATGCGCTCATTTGAAGAGACCTATCGCCGTCTATATGAACGGCTTAGCGAGTCGGTGCCGGTTGAGATCATCAACTGGCGTGTTGTCTCATCCAGCCCGGCTCCCCAGGTACGCTTGCAAGCAGGCGCAGACGAGCATAGCGCTGCTCAAGCGGCCCATAAAGGCAGTCGTAGGGCCTATTTCCCGGAGTTGGGAGGCTACCACGACACACCCGTCTACAACCGCTATGCTCTGCTACCCGGTGCTGGCTTCAATGGCCCGGCCATCGTCGAAGAGCGCGAATCGACCGTGATTGTGGGACCGGATTGCCGTTTTCGCATTGACGAGCAGTTGAACCTGATTATTGAACTATAGGCTGCAAGGATTTTCTGCCATGACCGATACACTGGACCCCATAACTTTGGAAGTGCTATGGAACCGCCTGCTCTCGGTGGTAAACGAGCAGCAGGTAACATTGATGCGTACTGCCTTCAGCACGGTGGTGCGCGAGTCGCAGGATCTGGCCTGTGGCGTCTTTGACACGCGCGGTTACATGATTGCCCAGTCGCTCACAGGAACGCCCGGCCACATCAACGCGATGGCGACGGGCGTGCGCCATTTCTTGCAAGTCTATCCGCCAGAAACATTGCAACCGGGTGACGTGTTGATTACCAACGATCCCTGGCAAACCGCCGGGCAGATCAACGATATGACTGTGCTAACGCCGGTTTTCAAAAACTCACGGCTTGTTGCATATTTCGCCAGTACCTGCCATGCTCCTGATATTGGCGGCCATATCTTCTCTGGTGAGGCGCGCGAAGTTTACGAGGAGGGATTGCGCATACCCATCACGAAACTGTTCATACGCGATGAGCCGAATCACGAGCTTTTTAAGATCATCCGCGCCAATGTGCGCACTCCCAACGAAACGATAGGCGACCTTTACGCGCAGACCTCATCAAACGCGGTCGGCGCGCGCGAACTGCTGCACTTTATGGACGAGTTCGCGCTGGACTCGATAGACCCTCTTGCCAGTGAAATCATTACTCGTTCAGAACGCGCCATGCGCGAGGCTATTCGCGCGCTTCCCAACGGGCGCTACGAGAACGAGTCCTGGAGCGATGGCTACGACGAGCCGATTCGTATCAAAGTGACCGTCACGGTCGAGGACGAAGACCTGTTCATCGATTTTGCCGGTTCATCGCCGCAGAGTTCGCGCGGCATCAATGTAGTGCTGAACTATACGCACGCCTATGCCTCGTTCGCTATCAAGGCGGCGATAAGTCCCGACGTTCCGCATAACGAGGGAGCCTTTCGCCCGGTGCATGTGACCGCGCCTCCTGGCTCGATTCTGAACTGTCTCGAACCAGCGGCGGTTGCTTCACGTCACCTGATCGGCCATTTCTTGCCTGGAGTTATCTTCGGGGCCTTAGCGCCCGCCATGCCCGGAAAGCTGATAGCGTGCGGAGCCGACCCTATCTGGATCTCCGTCTTGCACGGAAAATGGCCGGGAACGCAGGAATCCTTTAATTTCAGCCTGTTCCAATGCGGAGGCACGGGCGCGCGCGCCATAAAGGATGGCCTGAATACTACCGGTTTCCCCAGCGGCGTTGCGGGAGTGCCAGCTGAAGTAATAGAAAGTCTGACACCGTTGGTGCAATACCGGCGCGAGTTGCGCACCGATTCGGGCGGCGCTGGCACTTTTCGTGGCGGCTTAGGCCAGTGGACGGAGGTTGGTTCCCCGGTGGATGCCGCGTGGAGCATTTCGGCGCTGGTTGACCGCACCCACTTCCCCGCCAATGGGCTTGAAGGAGGCAAAGAGGGCGCGGCAGGCGAATACCTCGTGAACAATAGTATTCGCCCCCAGCCAAAGGCGGTTTTTTCCGTCTCGCCGGGTGATCGCGTGCAACTCAATCCTGCCGGTGGTGGCGGCTATGGCAACCCGTACAAACGATCTGTCGAGCTAGTGCTGCACGATGTCGTCAACGGCTACGTCTCGCTTGAGGCGGCTGAACGTGAATATGGTGTCGTTATTCGCTACCTGGGAAGCGCGAATCAACTCGTGCGGCCACCCGCACTATACGCGCTTGACGAAGCGGCAACGCTGG
>JBOGTO010000598.1:0-21666 GCA_050695155.1 Ktedonobacteraceae bacterium | reverse complement strand
TGCCTGGACTTCAATCGCTCAAATCATCAGTTTAATGGCCGATGGCGAGCTGGATGGTCTTGACCACCAGCAGGATGACGGCGACGAGCAGGTAGGCACGCAGCGTGAACATGCCGATCTTGCGCGTGGGCGACCAGGTGGGTCGCGTCAGTTCCGCCAGAGGTGGCATCTGCCACGTCTCCTTTTCCATGCGTTCGAGGGCAACACGCTCCGGGCCTGGCCCTTTGCGGATGCGCTGCGCCAGCGCGATTACTCCCATTGCGATGAGCGAGACGATCAGAATGCCGCCCAGCACTGATGCTAGCTTAATGGCGTCGAGGTCGGGGAACAGCGTAGTAGCAGCCAGGATCAGCGAGAGCATGACCAGTAGCCCGACAATGATGGCTGCTACTATGTTGAGCCAGGGCTTGTTGACCCAGGGACCAAGCACCGTGCGATCATTGCACAGCAGCACCAGGAAAACGGTGGCGCTCGGCAGCAGGATGCCGGCCAGTGCCTGTACCGCGAAGGTCAGCAGGCCGAGCGGCGCGTTGGGGATCAGCACAATTGCGCCAGCGCCTATGACAATCCCCGTGTAGCTGCCATAGAAAAGCTTCGCCTCGTTCAGCTTGCGATGCAGCGAGTGATTGACCTTGAAGACATCGCCAAAGGCATAGGATGTGGAGAGCGAGACGGCGCAGGCTCCAATGATGCTCGCGTTGAGCAGGACGATCATCAGCAGCACACCCATAATTGGATGGCCCTGTGCAGCGTAGCCATGCGCGGTCGTCCCCGCATCTGCGAAGGCACCGAACAACTTTGTGCCAGTGAAAACGAAGGCCGCACCAATAATCAGCCCTGCCGCCTCGATGTTGGTGAGGAAGGCTCCGATGATGGTATCGGTGCGCTCGTTTTTCAGCCAGCGAGCGGTGATGCGTTTGTCGATCACATTGGACTGCTGGAAAAAGAGCTGCCAGGGCGCAACCGTTGTGCCAACGATGGCGATGATGGTCAAGAGCGCCGTCGAGTTCAGCCCTCCAGTGACGTTGGGAATGAATGTATCATGCACAATTGGCCCAATGGCTGGATGTGGGATCAGCGCAATGGGAATCATCAGCACACTGGCGACACAGCAGACCCACATGGCGCGCTCCCAGCGGCGGAAACTGCCCGTCACCGTGATGGCGATAAGTCCCACGACACCGACCGGGACCGAGATGTAGGGGCTGATGCCAAAGTAGTTGAGAGCCATGCTGAAACCGATAAACTCGGTGACGATGGTTAAAAAGTTCAGGATGAAAAGATCAATCACCGAGAATGCGCCCCAGAACTTGCCAAAGCGCTCGAAGATCAGGCGTGCGTGGCCGACTCTGGTAATCGCGCCCAGGCGCGCTACCATCTCCTGGTTGACGATAAGTACCGGGATCAGGATGAGCAGCGTCCACAGCAGGCTGGTGCCGTAGTTCTGGCCGGCCTGCGTGTAGGTGGCAACGCCGCCCGCGTCATTGTCGCCGACCATCGTGACCAGTCCCGGCCCCATGATAACGAGCAGGGTGATGAGACGCGCGAACCAGGTCTTGCGCGGCGCGGTATCGTTGGCGCGGATGGTTCCCCAGGCACCCTGAATGTCGCCAACGTGCGCCTCGTCGAGATGCGCGGTGCGCACCTCTTCCTCGAAAGTGGAATCTTGAATCATGGACATGGGAGTACTCCTCTCTTCCTCTTGACGGAACAAGAGTATGACGATAGAAGCCTTCTTTCAAAATGCATGAAGGCTTGACTTGCTGTTACTGCATGGGCGAAACCAGACAACACGCCATATTAGAACAGGCTCTACTTCCTGTAACAAAGCGGGTTGCGATCGCGCCGATCAGGTGACAGGGACGTGGAGGAGTGAGAGGAAGGTGCTAACGCTGCCGGAGCTGTCCCGGCATGGAGGAAAACACGCCTCACACTGCTCGCTTTTCACTTCTGGTTGGGTAGGAAAAACGAGTGGTGAGGCGATAGTGGAGTTTATGAATGAAGCGCTATCTGCCAGGCCATGTCTTTCCTACGGAATGATGTAGACCCCTCCATCTACTGGGAGGTTGACTACTTCCGCTGTCCATATGGACTGTTTCTCCTTTTGTTGGCGTTCTTGTAAAGAGAACACCGGCTACACAAAGCGATCCAACGCGGCTTTGAGGTCACGAATAGCTTCGTCGGCCTCGCCATGCTTGACTGCCATTTCGACACAATGTTCGATATGATGTTCCAGAATGGCTTTACCTACCTGGTCAAGCGAGGCGCGAACGGCGGCCACCTGCGTCAGCATGTCGTCGCACTCGCGCCCTTCTTCCCACAGCCGTTTGAGGCTGTTGGCATGTCCGGCGATGCGCGCGAGCCGTCTGGCGATGTCCTCGCGTGATGGATCGTTTGTCAGATGAGACATTGTAAACACGACATTTCTGTTTGCAATCCACCCTCCCCCCTGGGGGGATACACTGCTCACAGTTGGAGTATACCAGCCAGCATTGCTAAAAGTCAAGAGCAATTACGGCGAATTTTCAAGATTTCTGTGACTCGTGCCATTGCAGGCATTTTTGCTTCACACTTTCAAGAAACCTTTTCTCTTCTAGCGTGAGATCAACATCGTAGGGTGGCATGGCGATATAGTTCAATAACGCGACGAGTCCAGGTTGCCCGGAAGGTCTGGCTATGGTTTGTGGTTGTGAGAGGCGGGCGCACAATTCATTGACGAAAAGTAAAGAGGATTTTCCCAGTGATGATAGCCTGGGGAGGAGCAATGAGAGGCCGCAGTTAATCAACATATCGGCGCGGGCGCTTTCATTAGCAATCAGGACGTGGTTGACCAGAATAGAATGGAGGAGCGAGCATTCATCTTCTGACAGGAACTGCATCTGTACACCTACAAGAGCTATGCTACAAGGTATCTTTACAAGCAATGAACGCAAAAATAGGCCGTCTTCCACAATGTGAAAAACTTACTGCTTTAGGATACCATAGAAGCTCAAGTGCGTGCAGAAGATGCTTTCAGGCGGAGCGAGCAGAAAATATCCCCGGCCTGTCAAGCCGAGGCCGCGCAAGTAAATAGGACTGGCCGAGGATACATATTACCAGCAAAGGTTCCGTGAATTTTTACGGGTATTACCAGGCAAGCCATATATAAGCTGCTGCTGGTTCAATCGCCTGCACTCCGCCTGCCTGTAGGTCTCCTTGCAGTCTCTGCAAATTGATTGGTACTGGCGCTCCATGCAGCGGTTGCTTATTTAACCTCTCATAAATTAGCATTCTCATTTGCATACGGTGAAACTCCTCGAGTTCGGTACAATCAGGGAGCATCTCTTTGATACGAGGCCAGGGTGTACTCTGCACGTATGCGCGATTGGCAATGTGGGCCAGAGCGTCGTCCACCCATCCTTGAATGTCTTGTAGTGTTGGCATGTTGGTTCCTCCTTTGTCTTCAACTTAACAACTTGCGCATGCAGATAGATGAGATTCGATGCCGTTCCAGATGGCGCTAATGGGAATGCCCTCGGTTATCCCTGGCGCATAGGAACGGCTCAGGCCAAGTTTCCCCCGGTGGATAGCCACCACGCGCCAGCGCAGATCGAAGATAGGCGCTCCTGATGAGCCATAATCGGCCTTAATATCGTGCTGCACGTATTCTTGATCTACCTGGACAACGCGGCCAATATCAGATATTTGCACAGGCTCACCGCGTGGATGATGAACGAGGCGAATATTTTGCGTTGTGTCCGGTAGGTCATTGGACAGGAGGGCCGCGCGATATGCTGGCCTGCCGGTAATGTTCACAAGGACATAATCAAGGTCGGATCGCGTACCGGAGCTATCAATGCTTTCCATGTCCAGTTCGAAAACTTCGCCCGGCTCTATGCCGTATTTGCCTGCTTTGTAGCCAAAACGTACCCATGCTCGTTCCAGCCCATGATCGAAGATGCGCTCGAAAACATGCTTACACGTCAACAGCGATTGCGCGCCAACTAGCACCCCTGTTCCCCTGGCAGTTCCTGGTGGTGACTCGATTCTCCCGACCGCGCTGCGGGCCGCCAATCTGTCGAAGTTTTCCAGGCACTGTTGACGCAATCTTTCGAAAAGTTTTCTATCCTGATCTTCCAGTTCATGTACCCTGAGCAGATAATCGAGCAGACTAACCATGGGATGATATGACGGCTGTTGATCGGACACGCGGTATGCTCTCAGGTGCGCAGCAAGTGCATTAGCGAAGAGATAAGGGCTTGTGCCGAAGTTCAGTTTGCTGCGGAAAGCAGGATGGATACCGGCATTGACCAGCATATGCTTGCGATCATCGGCAACATCAACTTCGAGCGCAAATGTATTGAGCGCTTGCACAAATAAATGAACATCCTCCTGTGCTAAAAATGTGTCCGGGTCCATACTTCGGATACTCTCCCCTTTATTTTTTTAGTGCTGAGATGAAACCATCTGCTGTCGTTTCGGTCGCAACCGTTGGTCTATTATTTGCGGGATAGTGTCAAGCTCACGTTTGAATTCATCCCCTGTCAATTCTGCCAGATTGGGATTTCTCACCTGAGCCTCGTTAATCATCTCTAAAAGAAGCTCTAAATCCCCCTCAGTGCGCATACCCGTAAAGTTTCTGTCATTTTTAACTGTATCTCTTAAATCCGTGTCGCGAACCAGGCTGTACGCCAGGTAGCGGCGGGCCTCATCGTGTGGCCTGGTATTGGCAACAGGAATGGTTTCGTCATAAGCTATCTGGTACCATGTTGCCAGGTTATAGAGGTATGCAGCACAATCCGCTCGACGAGGGTCGAAGGTGGCGGGGTCTATCTCCTCTTGCAACTTCTCAATCTGCTGGATTGCCTCTTCCTTCTGCTGTTCCCAGTCTTTACGCCGCCCCTCGTTTCCGGCTTTGACGGTAGCGGCTAAATCTGCCAGAGCCTGGGCGATGAGAATGCGAGGTCTTGTGTGGGCATTCTTTTTTCTGGTATGATCGAGAGCCGCCTTGTACAGCTTTTTCGCATCCTTGCGCAGCTTTTCACTCTTTTCGCCTTGCGTTTCTTGCGCTTTGAAGCTGTATAAGTTCGCCAGGTAAAGGTAGGGTAAGTTCCAGGTCTCATCTGTAATTGTCGCCTGTCGCAGATGCTCAACGGCAAGCTGGCAGAAAAAACTCTTATAGGCCGGAAACTGGTCGGCATGGGCATAATACAGAGCTCCCAGGAGATAGAAAATTCGCGCCTGACGCCTTTTTTCGCGGATATTGAAAATGCGATTGAGAGGGGGGACATTCGATAGTAATTTCTGTTCCCAGAACATCAATGCCATCCAATACGTAGCAGGAGTGAGCAACTCGATATAGCGCTCTGCTACCCTGTTCGGTACAGTTTTATGCGCTATATTTCGTTTAGCTGTTGATCGAGTACCGGTAGCTTTTTTCGATTGATCTTCTGATGATTGCCACCAGAGGGTACGTACCATCAGGTTACGCTGGTTACTGAGGTCCACATACTTGAAAGTAATGCCTACTTTGTCAGAAACATCATCAACGATATCACCATCAGAAACCATGCTCCGCCATTGTAAATAAGCGGTTGCTTTGATGACATGGGGGGGAATAATAGCTTCAATGAATTTCGAGACGGGCGCAACCTCTTTTGGCACGATCTCTCCCACAAGGCTCATCAAATTGATGCCCTGGGAGTCACGCAATTGTGCGATTACGTCCTTGAGATCTGCAATCATGCCCCCTTTAGTAACTTGCTCTACCGATACATATGTTCCCATGCCTTTTCCTAAAGGCCCTTCCTCGATGTATCGCTCATCAGCGACGAGTGCCTCGAACTCCTGTCTCTTTTTGTCCTTACTCCTGTCAGAATATCCACTCACCTGAGTGTAAATAACCTTGAACTGGCGTATCAATTCTTCCTGCACCAGTATGCTGAGATTGAGCGGCTTTTTCTCATTATTAATAAGATCCGGCTCGTTGCTAAACGCATCAAAAACCAGTCGGTAGGGACGGCGGTAGCGGAAGTACTGAAAAAGTATGGTGATAACGACTGCGCTGCTAATGAGGATGCCGATTAATTCAAGCGTTACGAGAACAACATCGGTTATGCTCTTCTCTTGCGTGGTTAAAGAATCGAATTTCGTAACTCCCCATATGTAGAAAGGGACTGTTACTAAGAGAATAAATACGATGATGAGGAGTAAAATTATGAGGATACGTCTCATGCGCTTTGCCTCCATCAGTCTACCGCCAAAATAGCCAGCAAGAATCGCGGAATGCTTACATGCAACCAGGCGCAAAATAGAAATAGGCGCTGAAAAACAGGTTTAACCTCTCCCATTAAAAGATAGAACATTAAACTTAGAATGTCAAGTATCCATTTCGTTTCGATACATATAATATCTGCTAGTAGATTCCTCTCTCATCAAAGCGTTCGACAATAGACGTAGATATGAAACTCTCTATCAGAAAGGAACCTACTCCGCCCTACGTATAATCAGCAGGCTAGTTAGCTGGTCGGGCGGAGCTGGATATGGAAGCTTGCTCCCTCACCGGGGATGCCGCTGCTTTCGATCCAGATTTTTCCGCCCATGGCCTCGATCAGGCGGCGCGAGATGTAGAGTCCCAGGCCGGAGCCGCGCGTGGCGCTGTTGAGGTCGCGTTCCAGGCGCACGAAACGTTGGAAGAGATGTTCCTGCTCTGGCGGCGGAACGCCATTGCCTTTATCGATTACGCTGATAATGACGGCTGGAACAGGGTCGCTCACCGGGCGAACGGAGAAGGTGATGGGCGAACCTTCGGGCGAATATTTAATGGCATTGACGCTCAGATTAAGCAGTACCTGGCGCAGGCGCGCGGGGTCGGCATGCACGGTAAGCGACGCGGGGATGAGCAGTTCTACTTTGCGATGTTCTTTCATCACCTGTGGCTCGAGTAGCACAACGACACTTTGTACGGCCTCTTGTACTGATACAGGCTGTAAATGGGCGGGACGAATGCCCGCGTCAACTTCCAGGCGGTTGACATCCATGACATTGTTGAGCAGTAGCGCGAGTTCTTCGCTGCCGCGCTGCGCTTTTAGCAAGAAATCTCGCAGTTGTTCGGGCGCGGCGCTATGGCTGTAATCGACCAGCAATTCGAGGTAGCCCTGTATTGAAGTGAGAGGTGTGCGTAGTTCGTGGGAAGCCGTCACCATGAACTGATCTTTGAGCTTATCCATCTCCTGCAAGCGTTCATGGGTGTGGCTTAACTCCACATACAATTTAGCTTGTTCCCTGGCGATGCCCTCTTGCTCTGCTTTCGCCAGGGCCAGCGCGGCAAGGAGTCTTTCATTTTCGCGCGTTGCCACTAAAGAGCGGATAGCAATCAGTATACCAACGATAGTGGTAAGTCCGGTGAGGAAGAGCGTGGTACTATGACTGAAGATTTGTTCTTGAGCATCGCTGTAGAACGTCAAGATGAGTAGGATAGCAAGGGGGAAATAGACGAGAGTATTTTGCGCAAGCCGCCAGCGATTAGCGCTTGCATCGCCAGGGTTGAACTTTTCAGAATATGGCTCGCTTACGCTTAATGACTGCACAGAGGCGAGGCCATGCTGGTAGGTGTGATGAATGATGGTGGCATATTGATACAAGCCTGAGATGCCCACTAATAAGAAGCCCAGATACCAGAACGGGTCGATGAGGAAGTTTATGGAGTAGTACGTGCCGATGGCCTGGGTATATGCAGAGCCTGTGTCAGCCCAGACGTTTAAGATAATGCCTGTGCCGAGGAGTATAAGTGATGGTGTGAAAAGCGTACTGGTACGGCGATAGATCAGGAGCATAATCGCAAGAATAAGTAGTACATCCCAGAAAGGATACGAGAGCGACATAACAAGTTCAGACGTAGTAACCCGTGCCGCTACTCCGGCATCGAAGACCTTGCTGATGAAAAAAAACCAGCTTACCCCTAAAATAGAGAGCGTTGCGATTACCGCGTCGAGAGCCATACGGAGGCGGAAGCGCAAAGCGGTGGGCATGAGAAACAGGCCGACGAAGAAAAGCGGGTAGAAGAGCGTAAATCCGATATCTGAAAAAGATGGTATCAGGATGGTTTGGCCGCTGCGCTCTAAAATGGTGTAGAGCAGGCCACCTGCGCAGTTGGCTAAAAGTCCCATGCCGACCAGCAGCCAGGCACGAGCGTGATTTAGTCCCAGGCGCAGCGGCCCACGATAGGCTCGATAGGCAGTTAGGAAGGCCCAACTGGCCCCTACGCCTGATGTGAGCGGGTACATGACGTTAGAGACCAGGTCGGGGATATTCTGGGCGATATGAAAAACAAACCCCAGTACTCCCGCCAAAAATAGGAGTATCAGGGTTGCCAGGGCCAGATATTTTCCTCTATCGAGCCTTCTTACATAAGAATAGGCCAATTCATCGTTAGCGATGATATTCATGCCGTAGTTCCTAACCATGCTCCATTGCCACACAACGCCCCTATTCTACAGTTTTTGCCAGCAATACGCAAGTTTTTGTCTCTGCTTTAGGATATAATATATGTTAGTTCACAATAGCATTGAAAAGGAGCGGGATGTAAACTATGGTAGACACACCAGCGACAGGACGGACTATTCATATTCACCGTCATCAGTGGCATCTGGCATGGGATCACAGCATTCCACCGATTGCCACGATTCAATCTGGCGAAACGGTGAGCTTTGATTTACTTGATGCGTCGTGCGGCCAGATTGTGCATGATAGCACGGTCGAGGCCATTCGCACGCTGGACTTTTCACAGGTTGACCAGGTGAATGGCCCTATTTATGTTGAAGGCGCGGCTCCAGGTGATACGTTGGAGGTGGAGTTTCTTGATCTCCAGCCAGCCGATTGGGGTTGGACGGCCATCATTCCAGGCTTTGGTTTGCTGGCCGACGAATTTCCAGAACCCGCCCTCAAGATATGGCATCTCGAAGGCGGAGCCGACGGCTGGGCCGAATTTGCGCCAGGTATCCGCGTGCCTCTAGCCCCTTTTTGCGGCGAGGTGGGTCTCGCGCCAGGGAAGCCGGGCGCGCTCTCGACCATTCCGCCCTACCGGCATGGCGGCAATATGGATACGAAGCACCTGACGAAAGGCGCGCATCTCTACCTACCGGTAGAGGCGGCGGGCGCGCTCTACTCGATGGGAGACGGACATGCCGCGCAGGGTGATGGTGAAGTATGCGGCACAGCCATCGAGACGCCCATGCGGGCAACGGTGCGTTTGACGGTGCGCAAGGATATACAGGTGGAGGAACCGCAGTTTCTTACTGGCGGCCCGTTGGCGGCACGTTCAAATACGGCGGCGTATTATGCAACAGATGGTATCGGGCCTGATCTGATGGAGGCCGCGCGTAATGCCATACGTCACATGATTGACCACCTGCAACGCACTTATGGCTTATCGCGCCCCGATGCCTACATGCTGTGCAGCGTGATGGTTGATCTGAAGATTTGCGAGATCGTGGACGCGCCGCACTGGGTAATCAGCGCATTTCTGCCGCAGAGCATTTTTGCGAAGTAATGTGCGGCACGAGCCAGAATGGCGGCTCTGCCGTCGGATGTCATCCTGAGCGCAGCGAAGGATCTCGCTCGCCACGCAGAGATCCTTCGCTGCGCTCAGGATGACAAACAAGCAAGGGGTGACATGAGTAGTCGCTCTGGCTGTAGGGAGTTATTTGTATGAGGGTTGTACCGCGCCTGAACCGGCTATTGGGGCAGGATGGCAGGTGTTTTGATGTTGCCATTGATCATGGTTTTTTTCAGGCATCCGTCAAAGTTCATCAGGGAATTATCGTGCTGAAGAGAAAAACATGGCTAAAAAGAAAAGCTCATCTAAGAAAGAATATAAAGTAGTGGTTGCCGGGCATATCTGTCTGGATGTCTTTCCGGCGCTGGCGGGCGGCGTAGAACTTTTCAGACCGGGACAGACGGTGGAAGCGGGGCCGGTAATGTTTTCAACGGGTGGGCCAGTGTCGAATACCGGGCTTACACTGCGCAAGCTGGATGTGCCGGTACGTTTGATGGGGAAAGTTGGCGATGATCTGTTCGGGCAAGCCATCCTGCACATTCTGAATGAGCGTAGCCCTGAACTGGCAGAAGGCATGATTGTTGCGCCCGGCGAAGCCAGTTCCTATTCGATTATCCTCAGCACGCCCCACGCGGATCGAATGCTTATTCACGCGCCCGGCTGCAATGCGACCTTTGGAGCCGATGATGTGCGCTACGCTATGCTTGACGGGGCGCAGCATTTCCACTTTGGCTATCCGCCACTCATGGAGCGTATGTACGCGGCCGATGGCGCTGAACTAACAGCGATATTCCAGCGTGTCCAGTCCATGGGTCTCACCACTTCGCTCGATCTGTCAATGCCCGATCCTGAAAGCGCCGCCGGTCGCGCGGACTGGCAGGCCATTTTGTCCGCGACCTTGCCCTATGTAGATGTGTTTCTGCCCAGCGCCGAAGAAATCCTGCTGATGCTGCATCGCCCGCTTTTTGAGCGTTTTGCCGCGCTGTCGGATAGCGTCAGGCCGCTTCACCATATCACGCCACATATGGTTTCAGAGATGGGCCAGCAGTTGCTCGACATGGGAGCAAAGATTGTAGCGCTCAAGCTTGGGGAACGCGGGTTGTATTTGCGCACTGCTAATGCCGGTGTGCTTTCGCGGATGGGTAACAATAGGATACATATGGCAGCATGGGCGAACCGGGAGTTGTGGATGCCCTGCTTCGCCGTTGATGTGGTGGGTACGACGGGCGCGGGTGATGCCACCATTGCCGGTTTTCTGACGGGATTTGTGTTTGGCATGTCGCCTGCACTGTCACTTGTAATGGCCTGTGCCATCGGAGCGTGCAGCGTAGAGGCGGTTGATGCCACCAGCGGCATCCGCAGTTGGCCTCGAACGGCGGCACGCCTGGCGAAAGGCTGGCCGCACTTGCCGCTCGCGTTCGATATTGCTCAAGCGGGCTGGCGCTGGGACGCGGAAAACGGGGTGTGGGTCGGGCCGAAGGATAAACAGGAGGTTTAATCATGCTTATCCGACAACAACTATTGAACGCTCAGGCGCGGGCGCGGGAATACCTGGAACGCGCCGGTATTGTGCTGACGCCTGAAGAGAGCGAGCATATTGAGGTGGCTGATTTTGGGCTGGGAGAATTGGAGACGACGGGGCTGGAACTGGTGGTATACGTCAATACTGAGCGGGTTTGCGCTAAAGAACTGGCGCTTTTCCCACGCCAGACCTGCCCGGAACATCGCCATCCACCCATTGGGGACACACCAGGCAAAGAAGAAACTTTTCGTTGCAGATGGGGCAGCGTCTACCTGTATGTTGAGGGTGCGGCTACCAACAGTCCAGCCGCGCAGCTTCCCAGGGGACGCGAACATACTTACACCGTCTGGCATGAGATTGTGCTGTTACCCGGCCAGCAATACACTATCGCGCCCGATATGTTGCACTGGTTTCAGGCAGGCGACGAAGGCGCGGTCGTCTCAGAATTTTCTACACATAGCCGCGATGAGTTCGATATATTCACTGATGCGGATATCCGCAGGACAACGATTATCGAGTAGCAACAAGCTGTAGAATCGACGCTTTGTATGCGCCATAAGGGACGCGGGCGGCGCAAGCGCCCCTACCACTCTTCCCAACCACTCCCGCCCCTACAGAAAATCATGCGCTTGTAGGGGTTGTGGAGAGGATGGGTGGGGCGCTTGCGCCGCCCGCGTCCAATTACATTTCCAGTAGTACCATCTTTTTGAACAGCTTCTCCAATGTGGCTGCCGGGTCGCTGCACAGGCCGGAGTGGACGGGCGAGGTCTGGATGATGGTGCTGCGCGGCGATACGAGCCAGTGGAAGCGTTCGGGTTGCGACAGGCGACCGATAGAACCAGCTTGCTCGCCTCCCGCACAAATCAAGGGGATGCGGTTAAGATGCTGGCTAACAAATTCAAAGTCGATGCGCGGGGCGAGTGCCAGCGCGCGCCGTTCGTCCAGGTGGATCAATGCGCCCAGAAAACGCTGCGTGCGACAGAAGAGAATGACGCCGGCATTGATGCATTCGCCGCGCTCAACGTGGGGGACGAGCCGCACGAGCGCGTAATCATACGAGTTGCGCGCGGGCATGAAGGGCCTCCTCTACAAAAATGTGCGACGCTTGCAGGCGATCTAGCAGGTAAGCGATATAGGCGGCGCGATGCGCGGCGTGATCTGGATAAAGTGCATCGCCTTCTAACCATGTATCAGGAATGGCGTTGATGATGTCCGTGATAATGGTCGGCGTCAGGCGGTCTTTTAGCAATGCATCGGCTTCCAGAAGCTGACTGGCCGGACGCAACAGGATATGATCCTTGATGGGAATAAAGGGTGAGCGACTATACTTCATATAGTCATTTCCCGTGTGGTGGAAGTAGAGCGAAGCGCCGTGATCTATTAGCACCAGGCGTTTATGCCACCAGAGCATGTTGGTATTGCGCGGCGTACGGTCCACGTTGGTAACGTAGGCATCGAACCATAGGATGCTGGAGGCCAGCAGTGGGTCTAAACTTTGCGCGTCTATTACGTCAAAGGCCAGCGCGCCAGGGAGAAAATCGAGGGCGAGATTGAGGCCGGGACTGGCCTTAATCAAGGCTTGAATCTCGAAATCTGGTTCGGAGCGGCCAAGTACGGCATCAAGCTGCATAAAGACGATTTCAGGGACGGGCAACTGTAAAGCGCGCGCGATTTCGCCAGCCACCAGTTCGGCAATCAGCGCTTTGGGTCCCTGACCCGCGCCGCGAAACTTCAATACATAAAGGCCATCGTCATCAGCTTCGACGATAGCCGGGAGTGAGCCTCCTTCGCGCAAAGGTGTAACGTAGCGCGTGGCGTTTATTGTTCTGAGCATGAGCCTATTTTTCCGTTGTTGAACAGCATAGTATCTGGTATGTTTCAGTTTATCATACGATGCTAGCACCAATCTATTTCAAATAAGGAGCGTTCCTCCAGCCCCGGATGCCCACGAGGGGCATCCCTACATCACACGCGCGCCCCACGCCCCGCCCCGGTCATCATGGATGGGGAGGTGGGGCCATTGTGTGATGTAGGGATGCCCCTCGTGGGCATCCGGGGTGGGGTGGTCGCCCCGGTCAACATATAGCACCAATCGGCTACCTCGATTGTTTCGCAGTGGGCTCTGGCACCTGCGTGGGCGGAGTTGTGGTCGTGACAGGTGCAATAGCGCGGCTCTCGCGCACAACCGAGAAAACGATGGCGACCACGCAGATGGCGGCGGAAGCGATAAAGGCGTGGCTCATGCCGGTTGTTAAGGCACTGGCGTAGACTGGCGCGAGGTGGCTGACGGTGCCGAGGAAGACGGCGTTTACCAGCCTGGGCGGCATTGAGGCCGCCGCGACGCTCAAAGCTACCGCGAAGCTGCATACCATGCCGAAGTTGCGCAAGGTGTTCAGGGTCGCTGACGCCACGCCCAGGCGGTTACGCGGCGCGGCTCCCATCGTAGTGCTGGTATTGGGCGACCAGAAGAACGCGCCGCCCAGCCCCATCAGGCTGAGGGCAACGGCCAGCCAGAGGTAGGGCGTGCTGGGAGTCAGGAAGGCCAGCACGACCAACGCGGCAACTTGCAAGATAAGCCCTACCGTTGCAGGGGTGGTACCTTTGCGGCGGTCGCGGTCGGCCCAGCGTCCGCCGAGCGGGCCGATAATGGAGGTGAATATTGGCAGGGGCAGGATGAAAAAAGCGGCGGTCAGCGGGGAGTCGCCGAGTACCCCTTGCAGGTAGAAGACGATCAAGAAGTTCACCGCGAAGAGCGCGAGCGATTGGAAGGTAGCAGCCAGCACAGAGAACGAATAGCGACGACTACTAAAAAGGCGCAGGTCGAGCATGGGATAGGGCGCGCGGCGCTCCCAGAGGGCGAACACAATGAACGAGACAAGCGCGATAGCCAGGTAGATCAAAACGGATTCTGAGAGCCATCCCGCGCCGATGCTGCCCATGATGCCGAGCAACAGCGTGACAAGGCCAATGCAAAAAAGCACCGCGCCCATAATATCGAAGCGTTCACCGTGTGGATTGGGAGCAATATCGTGCAGGAGTAAGAAAGCGGCCAGCGTCGCTATGATGCCGACGGGCAGATTAATCAGGAAAATCCAGCGCCAACTGGCGAATGAGAGGATCACGCCGCCCAGTACCGGGCCAAGCACGCTGCCCAGACCCCAGGTGACGGCGTTGATGCCCATGGCCTGCCCGCGCTGTTCGGGCGGAAAGACCTCAGTGATGATCGCCATTGAATTGGCGGCAAGCATAGCGCCACCTACGCCTTGAATGATACGAGCGCCGATCAGGAAAGAGTCTGTGGGCGAGAAGCCGCACAGCACTGAACCGAGCGTAAAGACCACAAAGCCCAGATTGTACATCCGCACGCGGCCAAACATGTCGGCCATGCGACCAAAACTGAGTTGCAGGACGGTACTGACGATGAGATAGCCCAGGATAATCCAGGTCATGCGCACAAGGTCAGAATGCAGGTCTTGCAGCATGTTCGGCAGGGCCAGGATAACAATAGTGGAGTCAAGGGCAGCCATAAAGGAGCCGACAGTGGTAACAGAGAGCGCAATCCACTTATACGCCGGTTTTTTCATCACAAACACTCCTCGCACGAGAAAAGGGACTTGTATACTATAATAGCACTTCACAAGCAGAGTGAAAACTGTTCAAAGGTACAGTGCATAGTGTATGATTGTGGTACGATGTTTGCCTGCATTTCTGCTCTGCATAAAGGAGAACAGCCGCGTGACTGAGACAAAAACCAGCTATACCACCTGCCCGTTGTGTGAAGCTACCTGCGGACTAGAGATTGTCACTCGTGGGCGCGCAATCCTCTCCATCAAAGGGGATGCGCAAGACGTATTCAGTCATGGCTATATCTGCCCCAAAGCCTATAGCCTCAAGGAGTTGCACGAAGACCCCGATGTGCTGCGCGAACCGATGGTGCGCCGGGGCGAGCAGTGGCACAAGGTGAGTTGGGACGAGGCTTTCGCTGAGATCGAACGCGGACTTATGCCTATTCTGCAAGAATATGGACGCGACGCGCTGGCAGTGTACGTGGGCAATCCAACTGTTCATAACCTGGCCGACTTGCTATATCTCCCAACTCTGCTCCATGCCGCAAGGACGAAAAACTTTTATAGCGCGTCCACCGTTGACCAGATGCCCAAGCAGGTCTCGGCGGGGCTGATGTTCGGCACGATGCTATCGATTCCCATACCAGATGTGGATCATACCGATTACCTGATGTTGCTCGGCGCGAATCCGCTGGTCTCCAATGGTAGCCTGATGACCGCCCCTGATATGCGCGGTCGCCTGCGTAAGCTGCGCCAGCGCGGGGGTAAGATTGTCGTCATAGACCCGTATCGCACGCGCACCGCTCAGGAGGCTGACGAGCATCACTTCATCCGCCCCGGCAGTGATGCTTATTTCCTGTTTGCCATCGTCAATACGCTCTTTGCCGAAGGGCTGGTCGTTCCTGGCAGGCTAAGTGAGCATATGAACGGGCTTGAAGAGGTACGCGCGTTGGCCGAGCCGTTTACGCCTGAGCGCGCGGCGGACATCTGCGGTATTGAGGCGGATGTTATACGCTGTATCGCGCTCGAACTGGCCGTGACTCCTCGCGCTGCTGTTTACGGTCGTATTGGCACCTGCACCCAGGCGTTTGGCACGCTGACAAGCTGGCTGATAGATGTAGTGAATATCCTGACCGGTAATCTTGACCGCGAAGGTGGAGCGCTCTTCCCACGCGCGGCGGCTGGCGGGCGCAATACCACCGGAACGGGCGCTCGCGGGCGTGGCGTGCGTTTTGGACGCTGGAAGAGCCGTGTGCGCGGATTGCCGGAATACTTTGGCGAACTACCGGCGGCCTGCCTGGCCGAAGAGATCGAGACGCCCGGCAGGGGACAGGTTCGAGCGTTACTGACGCTGGCTGGCAATCCTGCTCTGAGCAATCCCAATAGCGAACGCCTGCAAAAGGCTTTTGGCACGCTTGATTTCATGGTAAGCGTGGATATATACCTGAACGAGACGACGCGCTTTGCCAACGTGATCTTGCCGCCGCCGCTCTCGCTGGCGCATTCGCATTATGATCTCGCGTTCTACCAGTTGTCGGTACAGAACGTGGCGCACTACGCCGCGCCGGTGTTTGAGCGCGAAGAGGGGATGCTCGACGAGTGGGAGATATTCCTGCGCCTGGCAGCCATTCTCGCCGGGCAGGGCGCGGATGCTGATGCGCGTGTGCTGGATGACCTTACTGCCAATGCGCTTGTACAGCGCGAAGTGGCGATGCCGGGAACGAATGTCGAGGGACGCGATGTTGGCGAAATAATGGACGCGCTCAAACCGCGCACTGGGCCGGAACGCCTGCTGGATTTCATGCTGCGCAGTGGCCCCTACGGCGATGGCTTCGGCGTGTCGGAGGGCCTGAGCCTGGCCGAGGTGGAGGCGCACCCGCACGGCGTTGACCTGGGGCCACTGCAGCCGCGTATCCCGGAAGTGCTGCGCACACCATCCGGCAAAATCGAACTGGCTCCCCCACCCATCGTTGAAGACGTAGAACGGTTGCGCAGTGCGCTCGCGCGAGATAGCTATGAGAGCAATAATGGGCGGGCGTTGTTGATCGGGCGGCGCGACCTGCGCTCGAACAACTCCTGGATGCATAACCTGCATGTGCTGACGAAGGGCAAGGATCGCTGCACGCTGCATATCCATCCCGACCACGCGGCGCGCCTGTCGCTAGAGGATGGCGAGACCGCCTGTGTCACCTCGCGCGCTGGAATGGTCGAGATACCCATCGAGGTAACGGAAGCCATTATGCCCGGTGTAGTCAGCATCCCGCACGGCTGGGGGCATGGCTTGCCAGGGACGAGTATGCACATCGCCAGCGAACATGCCGGAGTCAATACCAACATCCTGACAGATGAAGGAGAAGTCGATCCCTTGTCGGGCAACGCGGTATTGAATGGTATTCCTGTGACGATTGGCAGAATCCAGACGCACCACCCCTGACGCCCACAAGGGGCGTCACTACATGTGGGTAGACCCCTCCGCTCTCCGCCCCTTGTGGGCGTCGGGGGTGGGGTGCTGGCGAAATGTAATGTAGTGACGCCCCTTGTGGGCGTCAGGGGTGAGTATCGTGGGAAAGGGTGATTCTTGTGCTATACTGACTGCAACTACAGCCCTGGGGAGTTGGTATGGCTAATAGACAGCAACTCAGCATACTCAAGCAAGGTACTCTTCCCTGGAACGATTGGCGAAAAAAGAATCCTGATGTGCGGCCAGACCTTTACGAGGCGAGTCTGGCCGGCGCAAATTTGCATGGGGCAAACCTGAGCGGAGCAAACCTCGGAGGAGCCGAACTCAGTTCGACAGACCCGCAGGAGGTTAATTTGCCTCGCATTCGCTACATACGCTTGCCCGTATGGCCCGCTTTATCATCGCAGACCCCTCGCTTCACAAAAGTATCGCGCAAGAATTGCGTGCTATCCTACCGGGTACGGCAGTGGCTGTGCAGCCGCTGCTCAATGGAAGCCGCAGGCTGTTTAGCATGTTTCCCGACTTCAAGCAATACCCCTACGTCCTCCCTGGCTGCCGTTACAATAGCCTGGCAGACTTACAAGCAACCCTCGAGGAAAAAGTCATCAAACCTGCCGAAGAGAAAGCAAAGGAATTGGAAAGAGATTTGAAAGCCTCCTGGTAGACCTGTTATGATATACTTTTGGCTATGGAGATGAGAGAAGGAATGAATCGATGACTAAAGAAGAAATAGCTCAACTGCGTAGCTATCTGGCAAGCCAATCGATGAAACGTACACCGACCCAAATATATGATACTTTGCGAGAGGTGTATCATCAATTCCTGGAAGCACTGGGTCAATTCTCCGAAGCAGCTTTCGAGAAATCTTATCAAGACGGAGCATGGTCAATAGCGGAGATACTGGAGCATGTCACGCTCTTCATGGCTGTCTATGAGCAAGCCATTTGTACGGCACTCGAACAGGGGTTGTGTCCTCCTGACGTAAACGATCGCAATGAGATTCTTCCCCGGCACAGGCAAATGAGTCGTTTAGAACTCCTGTCAATCCTGGAGAGTTCCTTTCAGCGCCTTGAGCATACCGTTCATCAGGTGGAACCTGATTCCCAGCTTGAACTTACCTGGAAGCACTTTGAATTGGGGGCTATGCACTGGCGGGAATGGTTGCTCTTTGCCCGCATACATCTTCTCGATCATCTTCGTCAACTCCAGACGATGCAACTTTAACGCTGAAAATATTTCTTCAACGCTTTGACAGATCGTTCGTTGCTCCATTTCTTGCGTATACGCCGATACAGTTCAAATGCTTCGTTGTAGCGGAAAGGCGAGCCAATTGCTTTTGCCCCTATTACAGCAGTTTCTAAATAACTGCAACTCTTTCCCAAATCGTTTAGTGCCAGCGAAGCTATCGTTTGGCGAATGGAGAGTTCAACTCGTCGCGGAACGAACGCGGCAGGTACAATTGTGTCAATCTTCGTGAGAATGTCCCAGGCTTTTTCAAGATGGGTTGGCTTTTCAAGCTGCAAAAAGGTTTGTCCAGTATGGTTGGTCAAGGTAAAACGACTGTGGCAGGTAAAGTTGAAACATGGGTCATTTTCAGGATGGAACGGGTAATGTTCATTTGCCATCTCAAGAAACTGTAGTGCTTCCTGCTCCTGTTCGACATTGGCAAAAGCTTTTGCCAGACCAATATAGACACGGCCCCGTAATAAAGGAGAAACATCCTCTATATGTTGCATTGCCTCTTGATACGCATCAAGTTCCTGTCCTGGTTGTTTGAAGCTGGAATACACATTTGCCTGTTGAATAAGCGAGGCAATCCGTAAGTTAAAATCTTCCGCGATCTGTCCATAGTGTATAGCGAGTCTCGCGTGAGCTAACGCCGCATCGAAATGATGTTGATGCATTTCGATACAGGTAGCCAATTGATAGGCTTTTGAAGCCTCATTTGCAATCTGTTGTTGGTTGCCGGCTGCTTCCTGCACTGAATGAGAAAGCTGAGTAAGGTAAGGAGGGAGGATTTGTTGCACTTCAGTTAATCCGCCCTCAAAGTATAGTTGCCAGCACAGAGGAACATATGTGGCACATAAAGCTGTAATCTCTTCAGCACGTAAAGGAGAAGATGTCCCAGATTGTGTTAAGCGAAAAATGGCAGATGGAACTCCCGCGAGTAATACGATAGTCTGGTGCCGCGAGAGAAGATGCTGTTGTACAGGAATGAGTTGCAAGAGTGATGAAGGAAGGACAGGGACACCGTTAGCAGCTTCAATGGTTTCATCAACCAGTGTAGCTTTACTACGAACTTTGCGTATATCATTTTCCAAACGGCTCGCATTGATTGTCTGGTCTAGCTCCTGTGCCTCTATCCCCATATGGTGAGCGATTCGTGAAACATCCTCGCGCAGAGGAAAACGCTTGCCTCCCTCCCAGGCTTTGATTGTCTCCTGAGAATAGCCTAAAGTCCTGCCAGCTTCTACCTGAGTATAGCTGCTGTTTCTCCGATAGAGCTTGAGTAACATCGAGAATCCATTCTGCTTGTGCATATTCTATCCTCTGTGAGACTACATAAATACGAGTTTTCCTAAGTATAACACTCATACAGCACACTATATACCTCAACCACTATAAGTACCTATTAGAGTACCTGATTGCGCTTCTTTTGTACTGAAGTCTGTTGCACACTGTTTTGTAGGGGATAACGAAAAAGATAGCTGGTTAAGGAGTAACTATGGAGAGTGAATCGAAAAGCGAAGTGGCGCGCCTGATGCACCAGATCGACCTGGAACTGGAGGCTGCCCAACGCGGGATGTATGGCTTTGCCAGCAGCGCGCGGCATGATTTCATCAACGCGCGGATGCAGCGTGGCGGCGAGCGCATTCTGCAATTGATCGAGCAGGGCAAGCACGAGGGGGCGCAGGCGCTCATGAATGCTGACAATTGGGGCATGGAAGGACAAGCAAAAGACGATGTGACGACGCCTGACGGGACAACCGAAGGGGGAGAAGAAGAGAAGCAGGAGATAAAAAAAGGATGAACCAGAGACAGGGGCATGAGCTGCCGACCGTACCCGTCGGCTTCAACGACCTGGCGGCGCTGAGAAGCATCATCAGTGGCTACCTGGTGGTCTTGCGTCGCACCGCCGCGCAGTCGCCACAACGCCAAACACAGATGCATTTGCTGGAGAGCGTCTATCAACGCTTGACGGGTATCTCGTCTCAGGCGCTGGAGGCGCGTATTTTCTTGAGTGTGCCGGAGGTGAAAGCGTTGAATACCGCGCTGTTGGGGTTTGCTGCCTTTGTACGCCTGAAAGTTCCATCTTCGACGGAACGCGATGAGACTTTGCAGGCGTTGGAACTATTGCGACAGCAACTGCTCACGATGTTGTGAAAATGAACAGTGTCGCCATTGATCGTTCATATACCCTACCAACGACCCTGAACTTGCGCGCGAATGTATGTATCGTAGACCTCGCGCACCTTTTGCATGGTTTCATCGCTAAGCGGGGGCAGTTCTGCCGCCTGCACGTTGTCCTCGGCCTGCTGCGGGGTTTTAGCGCCGGGGATAGCGGCGGTCACTTCGGGGAACATGAGTATCCAGCGCAGCGCGAATTGGGCCATGCTCGCGCCCTGGGGGACGAGCGGGCGCACTTGCTCAACGGCCTGTAGCCCTGAGTCGTAGTCCACACCGGAGAATGTTTCGCCCTGATCGAAGGATTCGCCGTGCCGGTTGAAGTTACGATGGTCGTTTTGCGCGAACTGTGTCTGAGGGCGAAACTTGCCTGTTAGCATCCCGCTCGCCAGTGGCACGCGCGCCAGAATACCGACCCCGCGTTCGCGCGCGGCAGCGAAGAACTGTTCTGCTGGCTTGTGGCGGAACATGTTGAAAATGATCTGCACGCTTTGCACATGGGGATAGGTGATGGCTTTCAGGGCCTCGTCCACACGCTCCACGCTCACGCCGTAAAAGCGAATCTTGCCCTCTCGTGTGAGGTCGTCCAGGATGCCAAAGATTTCCGGCATGTCGTAGACTTCCGATGGTGGGCAGTGCAATTGCAGCAGGTCGAGCGCATCGGTTTGCAGGTTGCGCAGGCTGCGTTCGACGAAGCTGGTCAGGTTCTGGCGGTTGTAGCCAGCAGCAACATGGGGATCGAGCCGCCGGCCCGCTTTGGTCGCCACAATGAGCTGTTCGCTGCGCAATTTGCGCACCTGCGTGATGAGTTGTTCCGAGCGACCATCGCCATAGACATCCGCCGTATCGATGAAGTTGACACCCATATCAATGGCGCGATGCAGCGCTGCAATCGAGGTAGCGTCATCGGTGTTGCCCCAGTCATCGCCGCCGATGCCCCACGCTCCAAAGCCAATCTCCGAAATGTTCCAGCCAGTGCTGCCCAACGGACGATATTCCATAGCTTCTAAGCTCTCCCTTTTTATGAGTACACGCAGGCGGCGTGGCATTGGTTTCTATGACCACAGTGTACGGTATGACAGGCAGATTCTGCAAGGGTCTGATAGCAGTAGTAGTCCGTCAAACTTCGTTGAGCTGTCCTGGCTGTCATTCTGAGTGCAGCGAAGAATCTCAAGCC
>JBOGTO010000597.1:0-3134 GCA_050695155.1 Ktedonobacteraceae bacterium | reverse complement strand
CGCCTACTATTAAAATGTTCTGTAACGCTCTGCTTTTTATCAATATGGACAAAAGCTGGTTGGTATCCGGTCAAAAGTATGCTATTACATATAAACGTGGGAATGGTTCGGAAATACAATCATCCCTGACAAACATTACCAACCAGGGCCGATCATACGCCACGCTTGTCATCCTGAGCGCAGCGAAGAATCTACATCATGTCCGGCGAGAGATTCTTCGCTGCGCTCAGAATGACAGGCGAGATCGGCGCATTTTAAAAACCTACTGGTGAAAGGTGGGCGGTTTTCCCATGTGTAGGGATGCCCCTTGCGGGCATCCGGCCCTACTCTGGCAGACGACCTGAAATTTCCCGTGATACAATGAATCACAGGCTACACGCCTTTTATTTACTTTGACAGAAAATTGGAGCGACAATAAATGATTACAACACCTGGCGGGCGTCCGCGCCCATTTGTGCTGGTTATTATGGATGGCTGGGGTATCAATCCGCGCAAAGAGGGCAACGCTATCGCGCTGGCGCGCATACCCAATATCGATAAGCTGGCGCGCGAGTGGCCGCATACGGCGGTCAAAACTTCGGGCGCGGCGGTTGGCTTGCCCGATGGACAGATGGGCAATTCTGAGGTGGGACACCAGAACATCGGCGCGGGGAAGCGCGTACTGCAAGACTTCACGCGCGTCAGCGAATCGATCAAAGATGGCACCTTCTTCCACAATCCCGCGCTGCTCAAAGCAGTCGAACACGTCAAGAAAAATGGCTCGGCGCTACATATTTGTGGACTGCTCGGTAATGGCGGCGTTCACGCGCACGAATCGCACCTCGAAGCCTTGCTACAACTGGCGCATATGCATGGCATCGAGCGCGTCTACATCCACAGCTTCACCGATGGCCGCGACTCCTCGCCAACGGGCGGCATCGAGTTTATGCGGCGTTTGCAGGCGCGCGCCGCTGAAATCGGCGGCGAACATGCCGCGCAGGTGGCAACCGTGAGCGGTCGCTACTATGCTATGGACCGCGATAATCGCTGGGATCGCACCGGCATGGCCTATTTTGCCATGACGCGCGGCGAAGGTTTGCACGCCAACTCTGCCATAGCCGCTATCCAGCAGTCTTACGACAATAATGTTACCGACGAGTTTATTTTGCCAACGGTAGTGATGGAGGACGGCAAACCCGTCGCGGTTGTCCAGGCTGGAGACGCGCTCATCCACTACAATTTCCGCCCCGACCGCGCGCGCCAGCTTACCAAAGCCTTTGTCATGCAAGAGTTGCCGCCACAGGCCGAAGGCAAGTTCAATCGCGGGCCGCGCCTGGCAGACCTGCAATACGTGATGATGACCGAGTATGAAGAGGGTCTGGACGCCGCTGTCGCCTATCGCGCCGACGAGGTAGAGATGCCCCTGGCGCGTGTCATCTCTGAACAGGGTCTGCGCCAGTTCCATACTGCCGAGACCGAGAAATACGCCCATGTCACCTACTTCATCAACGGGCGACGCGAAACGCCTTTCCCCGGCGAAGATCGCCTGCTGGTACCATCGCCCAAAGTACCAACCTACGACCTGCAGCCCGAAATGAGCGCGGCTGGCGTGACCGATACAGCCGTCGAACACATCCGCAGCGGGCAATACGACCTCGTGATTATGAACTACGCCAACGCCGACATGGTCGGTCATACAGGCGTAATCGAAGCAGCCATCAAAGCCGTCGAGACGGTAGATACAGGGATCGGGCGCGTCGTCGAGGCTACACTGGATATAGGCGGCGGCCTGCTAATTACAGCAGATCACGGCAACGCCGAGCAGTTGATCGACTACGACACTGGCAAGCCCTTTACCGCGCACACTACCAACCCGGTGCCGCTCTACTTCGTCGTACCGCAACTGGCCCAGGCAAAGCTGCGCACCAACGGCATTCTAGCCGATGTCGCGCCCACCATCCTCGATGTGCTGCACATCCCACAGCCCAAAGACATGACCGGGCGCACGCTGATTGTGAGATAACGGTACCAGAGCGTGGGCAAGCCCACGCTGCCCCTCCTCCGTCCTAATGAATTGTGACACCCGCAATCGGGGAATGGAATGCCGCCCCCGTCATGATGAACATTTACAACCAAGATCGGTCTTGATCTGTCATTCTGAGCGCAGCGAAGAATCTCGGCGTGGCAGTGAGATTCTTCCAGACCTCCCCAGGCGGTCGCCTGCGAGGAATGACAGTCCCAACTTTGATTGGGAATAGTCATCAGAAGACGCCCCCTTTCTCATATTACCAATTTGGTCGTCAACGTTCCATAGAAGGGCAAGTTATCCACATGTCGCATAGATATATGTGGATAACTTATAGTTAGTGTGGACAAACGTGCCTGCTGCCTACGGAATACGCTCTATATTCATGATTGGCGCGATTAAAGTGGTGCCATCTGCGAGACGCAGGCGCACCGCTCGTCCTTGCACACCCGAAACAAAACGGTGCTGGTGGACGAAGAAATAGTCTATATCGCCTGTCGCGCCTGCATTTGTCCCGAAACGCACGCGCACACGCACGCCCAACCGTAGGCTGGTATCAAACGAGGATGGCTGCCAGTCGCGCTGCGTCTCCGCTTCTGGTAACGAGATGAGCAGTTCGGGATACAGAGCATAGCGCGTTGAAGTCACACCTGACAGCAAAGCTATCGCTCCCTGGTAGCGAGTGAGCAACTGGAGAGTGAGTTGCGGCATGTGTACTGAGCCAAATCCTTCGGTAAAAAGCAAGGTCAGGGAGGGCAAGCTCGCCTGTATCATATCGACATCGACGCTGTTCAGCAAGTCGAACACATCGAGACCCAGAAAGCCTTCCAGATCGCGCATCTCGATGCTGCTGGCGACTATACCCACCACGCCTGAAGCGACAGCCTGCCGCAGCATGGCAAAGGTAGCAGGGCCAGGAATCACCAGAATTGCGCCAGCGGGAATGGGTGAGGGGCGAGAACTCATTGATTGCCATATGGTCAGGAAACCAGCAACCTGCTGGCCCGCGCCGATATTGCCCTTCAGAAGAGCGGCGCGCGTCTGAATAACCACTCCACCGCGCGCGGTCGTCTTCACCACCTTCCCACGCAGACCGGAGGGAATGACGATAGGCGCATCCGGCTGGCCC
>JBOGTO010000596.1:0-2213 GCA_050695155.1 Ktedonobacteraceae bacterium | reverse complement strand
ATACGCAGTCAGGACTATGTAAAAGTCGCTCGCAGGAAGCATGACGACCGCAAGGGTCGCCATGTCTGGGTGCTATGAGATGGCTTCGCTCGACTTTTACATATCCCTGATGAGTGAACTTTTCTCATGACATACGCTACTCATATATTGGAGGATGGAATATGATGCGCAAGCAAATATAAACGCTTTTCTCCCATTTTTTATGAAAGGAATAACAAGCAGTATGGCAGAAAGAGTTATGACTATGCCGGGAGCGAATGCATCGTCGGCGCGTCCGGGAGAAGTTGTCCTGAGTATCCGCAACCTCTCGAAGCAATATGGGAAGCGGACAGCGGTTGACAATTTGAGCCTGGATGTGAGGCGCGGCGAAATTTTCGGGTTTCTGGGTCCTAACGGGGCCGGTAAAACAACCACTATTCGTATGATGCTGGGTTTGATCGCGCCAGGTGGAGGCAGCGTCGATATTCTGGGCAAGGATATCGCCTTTTATCGCGCGGAGATTCTGCCGCGTGTGGGCGCGCTGGTAGAGACACCCGCGCTGTACCTGTACCTGTCGGGGCGCGACAATTTACGCGCCGTTGGCTCAGCGCTGGGCGGCGTGCCACGCTCGCGTATCGACGACGTGCTGGAACTGGTGGGCTTGCAGAACCGCCAGAAAGACCGCGTGCGCACCTACTCACTGGGCATGAAGCAGCGCCTGGGCGTGGCGATGGCCCTCTTGCAGGACCCCGACGTGCTGGTGCTGGACGAGCCAGCCAATGGCCTTGACCCCGCCGGTATCGTCGAGATGCGCGACCTGATGCACCAACTGTCAGGCGCTGGCAAAACCGTCTTCATCTCCAGCCACCTGCTGCCCGAAGTGCAGCAAATTTGTACGCGCGTTGCCATCATCAACCTGGGCAAACTGGTCACGGAATCGACCGTCGAGGAACTGACCAGCGCGCATGGCGAATTTTCCGTCACGCTGGAGCAAGCGCAGGAGGCGCTGGCGCTGGTACAGGCACAGAGTTGGGGCAGAGAGGCGCGGCTGAATGAGCAAGGGGCGTTGATTACACCCGCGCCCGGCAATCGCGGGCGCGATCTCAATCTTTTTCTTGTTAAGGCGGGCTTCGCGCCCGATACCATCGCACAGGCGACGCAGGACCTGGAAGAGGTCTTCCTGCGCCTGACCAACGGCGGACCGGGAGGTGTGCAATGAGCGCTGTGATTACATCCACAACTACGGGGAACCTGAAGTTACGCACAGCCAAACCCAGCTTTTTCGGGCTGGTGCGCGGCGAATTTCTCAAAGTGATGCGCCAGTGGACCACCTGGATTTTGCTGGTACTGCTGCTCGGCGTGACCATCTTACCCTACATTATCGAGACCGTCAGACCGCGCTTCCAGGCAGAACTTGCCAGCGGGCCATTAACCATCGCTTACGATCAAATGTCCATTGGCCTATCGGTGTTGCGCGTTTTTACTGGCTTCTTTCTGCTGATAGTGACGGCGCGCATGGTTGGGCAGGAATACCAGCTTGGCACCATTCGCGTCCTGCTCTCACGCGGCGTCGGGCGACTGCAACTGCTCTTTGCCAAGCTGCTGACCCTGACGATTATCGCGCTCATCCTGTTGATCGTCGGGACGCTGCTCAATCTGCTGCTGAACATTATTCTGATAGCCGGTGTTGCTGGCAATCTCAATTTGTTCAGCGCGCTCACCTCACAATTCTGGTCGGATAGCGGCATCTACGTCCTGTACGTCCTGCTAAATATGGGTGTGAGCATCTTGCTGGCAACTGCGATGGCGGTGATTGGCCGCGCCTCAGTTTTCGGCATAGCCGCCGCGCTGGCCTTCTTCCCCATGGACAATTTCGGCACGATCATCATGATGCTGGCAAATCGTGTGACGGGTAGCGATTTCTGGCTGAGCATCACGGCCTACTTCCTGGGGCCGAACCTGAATCAGATGCCGATCGCGCTGACCAACAATCGAGCGAGTGGCATAGGGCTTGGACCAATATACGTTCCAGAAGGAGCGCACGGCATCCTGGTGGATGGCACGCACACGCTAGTCGTCGCGGCAGTATACGCCGCCATCTTCGCGGTGGTTGCCATCTGGCTGACCTGGAAGCGAGACGTGAAAGAATAAACCAGTTCATCGCGGCATGGCGACCGCGAGGGTCGCCACCACTATACACCGGCCTGGGAAGCTGTGCCATTCGTGTATAGTAG
>JBOGTO010000595.1:0-8427 GCA_050695155.1 Ktedonobacteraceae bacterium | reverse complement strand
CGCTGCATGTGGGTGAGCAACAACGGAATATCATCCATTCTTTCGGTTTCAATGCTCAAGGCTTCTTTCATGCTTTGAGCTTATCAGAATCTTGGGATTGCGTCCAGATTTAAGCGAACGGTAAGTACGCAGGTATTGTACAATCAAAGAAAGGCAAGATACAAACTGCGACAAATTTCCCGCTTATCACTCATTATCCACCATTATCACTCACGGCTAACCAGAATCCCGCCATGAGTCCCTTTTTTTCTGTGCTATGGCGGGATTCTACTGAAGAATCCCGCCATAACTAACCAGAATCCCGCCATGAGTCCTGCGATTTATGCTACAATTGTTCTGATAGATAATGAAGGAGAGCTAGAACTGTTATGTCTAAACTGAGTGAACGAGAACTGCGCCGCCTCATTAAAAATGGTGAAACGAACGCTGTTGAATTAAAGGTAGCATCGCCTCGGCCTACCGAAATGGCAGAAAGGCTTTGTGGTATGGCGAATGCACAAGGCGGTTTTATCATTATTGGGATTGAAGATAAAAACTTGAGAATCGTTGGTATCCCGCAAAACCGTATGGCACTTACAACAGATGTGGTACTGCGTGCTTCGCGGCAGATTCAGCCTGTCTTGCTGCTCGATCCACCTGAACCAGAAACATATATTTTAGATGGAAAGCAACTGATAGTTGCTTCTGTGCCACCGAATAATGGTCCTTTGTATCAAGCGAGCGGTATTTGCTGGATACGTCGAGGCACCTATACGCTGCCATTGAGCGTTCCAGAAATGCTAGAACTTGCCAATAACCGAGGGCTAATACGTTGGGAGTTACAGCCTGCGCGGAAAGCAACTATGAAGGACATCGACCTGAAAAGGGTGCAAGATTACTTGAGCCATCGTTCTGGCAGAAGTCAGCAAAGTGGCCGATTTGAGTCCCCAGAAGAAGTATTACTAGGAATGGATTGTGCGATAGTCACAAATCAAGGTGAAATGGTTCCTACAAATGCTGGCATATTATTCTTCGGAAGTGACCCGCAGCAGCACATACCACAAAGTGAGGTTGTATGCGTGCTGTATAGTGATGAACTTGGCATAGGTACCTACATCGATCGTAAGATAATCACAGGAACACTCCAGGAAATTATTGATGAGACAGAGATATTTCTCAAAAAACATATCGCTGTAGGAGCAAAGATCGAAGGTTGGAAACGAATTGACTTCCCTGAATATCCTATCGAGGCACTCCGTGAAGCGATCGTTAATGCCATCGTTCATCGTGACTACACGAGGATAGGTGAGAGTATTCGAGTCTTCTATTACTCTGATCGAATTGAAGTCCATAATCCGGGCTTATTACTTCCGGGTATTACTGTTGAGCAACTAGAAAAAGGGGAAGTACCGTCGAGACTACGTAATCAGGTATTAGCAAACTTATTGAGAGACATTCCAGGATATATGGAGCGTATTGGAAGTGGGATCAAGTTGATGATTCGTGAAACCAGAAGGCTGGGCCTTCCTCTACCTCAATTTCGAGAAATGAGTGAAGTTGTAGTGACCTTCCGCAAGTCCCCTATCTCAAGCACTTCTCAATCAAGTGGTACCCTACCGAAAGAATATGAAGCACAGCCAATGCTGTTCGATGATTTGCTTGCACTTAATGATGTGGCTATTCTCGACAGAGAGGAACAAAGAGTGGAAGAGCGCAGAAAAACGCTTGCGATGCGCTATATCCAGCAACACGGCTTTATCACCAACCGTGAGTATCGAGAATTGACAGGAGTTTCAGAGAATACCGCCCTGAGAGATTTGGAAGAACTAGTTGCAAGAGGAGTGCTCAAGAAAATAGGCAAAACACGCGGTCGTCAGTACAAGTTGCTGTAACAAATATGGACACACTTCGGATGCCAGTAGGCTTCTAAATTGGCTTTAGAAGCTGATAGGGCGAGAGGGAATTGAACCCTCAAGGCCTCTCGGCCGGGGGATTTTAAGTCCCCTGCGTTTACCATTTCGCCACCGCCCCATGGGTTTTGTTGCTGTGGCTTGATATTAACATGTTGGCGGCGGTTCGTCAATCAGGAAAATAGACTCTTCCTCTTATTTCTATTGACGTGTGACCTCAACTGGTTCATAATACGCAAGTACGATTGAAACAAACACCCACACAAACAAACAGGATGGGTGCGAGCTATTACGGGTATGGCTATGAGCAACGAAACGACGCGCGATGAGCATAATACAGCAGGCAGCATTCCCCCGGAACAAATACTACGGGGCGTCTATGAGGTTATTATCGTTGGAGCGGGTCACGCGGGCTGCGAAGCGGCCTTAGCGTGCGCGCGTATGGGACGCAAAACGCTGCTGATTACTATGAATCTGGACAGTATAGCGCTGATGCCCTGCAATCCTTCGATGGGTGGCCCGGCCAAAGGGCATTTAATCAAGGAGATCGACGCGCTGGGCGGCGAGATTGGGCGCAATACCGACCGCACCTTCATCCAAATACGCCTGCTCAATACCAGCAAAGGCCCGGCGGTGCAGGCTTTGCGCGCCCAATGCGATAAACAGGCGTACCGGCTCGCCATGAAGTTCGCGCTGGAAAGCGAACCAAACCTGGAATTGAAACAGGCCACCATCCTGCATTTATTGAGCGAGCAGGGCGCTGATGGGCGGCCAGTCATGCGCGGCGTGGTAACAACCAATGGCTGGCGCTACGAGGCCAAATCGATAATTCTAACTACCGGCACCTTTATCAATGGGCGGCTGGTAGTCGGCGAAAAAACAACGCCCGGCGGACGCGCCGGAGAAGCGCCCGCGCTCGGTATCTCGGACTCACTGCGCGCGCTCGGCCTGGAGGTGCGCCGTTTCAAGACTGGCACGCCGCCGCGTATCGACGCGCGCAGCATCGATTTCAGCAAGACTATACCGCAGCCGGGGAGCCGCGTACCACTCTACTTTTCTCAGGATATGACGGCGCGCGCAGATGTACAGCTTCCGGGAGCGCGACCCAATCCCATCTATCCCGTCACTGACGAAGATGTGCATGGCTGGCGATCGCAGTTGCCCTGCTATCTCGTACATACAAACGAGCGCACCCACCAGGTCATACGCGACAACCTGCACCGCTCGCCGCTTTATACAGGCATCATCGAAGGTATCGGCCCGCGCTATTGTCCATCTATCGAGGACAAGATTGTGCGCTTCGCCGATAAAGAGCGACATCAAATCTTCCTCGAGCCGGAGGGCTGGCGCACCGGCGAGGTCTATGTGCAAGGCATGAATACCAGTTTGCCGGAAGATGTGCAGTTGGCGATGTTGCGCAGCATTCCCGCGCTGGAACACGCCGAGATGATGCGCGTCGGCTACGCCGTTGAATATGACTTTGTGCCACCGGAACAACTACTGACCTCCTTGCAAACTAAAGCAGTGGCGGGACTCTTCCTGGCCGGCCAGATCAACGGCACGTCTGGCTATGAAGAGGCGGCGGCGCAGGGCATCATGGCGGGCATCAATGCCGCTCTTTATACACGCGGCGAAGCGTCGTTCGTGCTGGGACGCCACGAAGCCTACCTGGGCGTGCTTGTCGATGATCTTGTGACGCGCCCGCTCACCGAGCCGTATCGCCTGCATACTTCGCGCGCCGAATATCGCCTGCTGCTGCGGCCCGATAGCGCGGATTTGCGTTTGAGTGACCATGCGTATAAGTATGGTCTGATTGACGATGCTCGCTATGAGCAGGTGCTACGCAAGCGCGAACACATTACTCACACGCTGCAACAGCTTGACAGGGTCGTCTTCACCTCCTCGCGAGCCACCGAATTACACGCGCAGGAACTGGACATGGCCCCGCTTGGTCAAATGTTTACAGCGCGCGAACTCTTGCGCCGACCCGATGTTACCTATCACCAGGTAGCGCAACTGGCGCAGCGCGTCAATCACACATCAACGCCGCTTGAAGCATCAAATCTGCCCGAACTGGAAGAGGGAACGGCGGAAGAGGTCGAGTTGCAGGTGAAATACGAAAGTTATGTGCGCAAGCAGGAGCAGATCGTCCACCGGGCGAAACGTCTGGAAGAACATCTGATTCCCGAAAATCTTGAATATGATGCCGTACAGCACTTGCGCGCCCAGGCGCGACAAAAGCTACAGCGCACGCGCCCACGCACGGTTGGGCAGGCCTCGCGGGTGGAAGGAGTGACACCGGCGGATATTGCGATGCTGCTGGTATATATGGAGAAACTGCGCGCCGCATCCGGGACGCGCTAATCACATATAAATCACATTCTGGCTAAAGGGGTAAGCACTCTTGACAGTGCCGTTAATGAGCGTGTAACATACATATGCAGTAGAGTTACAAAATAAAGCTTCCATTTGAATGTAAAAAACCTGATTACGAACGTAGCCCCCCACGCGAATGACCAGGTTTGATAGGTCCGGTCTTACAGCGATGCTCTGCCATGCCATAAAGCGGGTGGTTGACTATCGCGCAAGGGCGTTAAAGACGTTGGTGTCTATTCATCAAAGGGGGAATGCAATGTATATTCTAGTCGTTGATGATGACCTATTTGCGAATACGCTCGTCCAATTCGTACTCAGCAAAGAAGGGTACGAGGTTGAGACGACGGATAACCCGCGCGGCGCAATGCAGATGATTCAGAAACGCGAGCCTGATCTGCTGATTGTGGATGTCATGATGCCGTATTTGAGCGGTTTTGAATTTGCCGCGAAGCTGCGCGATGAGGGGTATGACATTCCTTTTATTTTTATGACGGCGCAGGATGGCCTCGAATCCAAGTTGCTCGGCTTTAAGGTCGGCGCGGACGATTATATTTGTAAGCCGTTCATTCACCAGGAATTGGTGGCGCGCGTACAGGCCATCATGCGGCGCATCAAGAAAAATAGCAAAGCTGGCAACCAGAGCATCCGCTGCGGCCAGATTGAGCTGATTCCGGGCGATTTAAAAGTTGTCAGGCCTGGACATGCCGATATTATCCTGACACCTACTGAGATGCAAGTGTTGCGTGTGCTGATGGCCTCTCCAGGGCAGGTAGTCAACCGCGACAAGCTGCTTTCAGAGGTGTGGAACGACAACGAGAACAACAGCAATATCGTGGATGTATACGTGCGTCGTCTCCGCATGAAGCTTGAAGAGGACGCGGAGAAACCGCAGCATATCACCTCTGTGCGTGGCATAGGATACAAGTTTTTCGGGAAATAGAGGCAATCAATGCGCAAACCAGTCCATTCGCAAACGGAGGTAGAAGAGGCTGTGGCAGGCACGGAGCGCGCGCTGCCCCAAAATGCTAGCTACACGCGGGAACAGTTGGAGCCATTATTTGAACAATCCGCGAATGCGATTGTGGTGATCGATGAGCAGTTCCATGTCATCGATAGTAATAACATCGGTAGCGAGAAGTTAGGCTGGAAACGCGCGGCAGTTGTTGGTCAGCATTGCAGCAAGGTGTTGAGCTGCATGAATCTTAATCGCATGGTCTTATGCGGCACTTCTAGTTGTCCCCTGACGCGCGTTTTGCAGAAAAATGCGCCTATACCTAACGAAGAGTTGATCTGCGGAACCCTATCCGGCCACACCGACGAGTACGCGGTTGGCGTGACGCCCATCGAGGCCGGAGAGCGGCGCATCGTGGTATTCAGCGCGCGCGAGGTTTCATCGCTCAAAGTCGCCAACAGTGTGCGCTCCAATTTTGTCTCAATGGTTTCGCACGAACTACGCACCCCCCTGAACTCGGTGCATGGCTTCATCGATTTGTTGATGCAGGGCCACATGGGTGAGTTGACGCAAGAGCAGAAAACCTACCTGGGCTACGCGCAAGAGGGTGTGCAGCAGCTTATTACTATCGTAGAAGACATCCTGTTAATGACGCGCTCGGATTCCGGCCAGTTTGAAATCAAAGCAGAGGAAGTCAACTTCCTCAACCTGGCAAAGCAGGTGCTACGCAACCTGCAACCCCAGGCGTTAAAAGCGTCCGTCATCCTGCGTAAAGACATTCCAGCAGCGCTGCCGCGACTCCACGTTGACCCTCAGCGTATGAAGCAGGTGCTTAACAACCTGGTCGTCAATGCCATTAAATTTACGCCTCCCGGCGGCACCGTCACACTGCGCGCGCGACCGTACAATGAGCAATTTGCGATGATCTCGGTCATAGATACCGGCTATGGCATTCCGCCAGAAGACCGCCAGCACGTTTTTGAACGCTTCTACCAGTCTAATCACTCCCTGCAATCGCGCATGGGCGGCTATGGTCTGGGACTCCCCATCGCTCGCCTGATCGTTGAGCAGCACGGCGGCGTCATCGATTTCGATTCCACCATCAACCAGGGAACCACTTTTTATTTTACCGCCCCGTTGTATAGTCAGGAAAAATGAAGTATCCAGGCGGATACCAGGGCGGGGGCAAGCCCCACCCCATAGGCGTCAAGTTAACGAAAAGACCGGAATGATCCGTAGGGGCGGGGGTGGTGTTGGAAGGGGAGGGGACGCTTGGCGTCGCCCGCCTGGGTGCAGAGAAGAGGTGAGCGTGATACCCACATCGGAAAGACCTGAACCGGGACGCGGGCGACCACAAGGGTCCCCTCCCCACCTCATCATCCACCCCCGCCCCTACAGCATCCGCCTGCTTGCTGCTTAACTTGACACTTATTGGGCGGGGGCAAGCCCCGCCTTGGTAAGTATCCCTTAAAAAAGTGTTGGCTGTTGCCCCACTTCGGGTTCGCGCCAATCGTTCTGCTTGGAGAGCTTGTCGGCCTGGCGCGTCGGCTCTGGCAAACGATAGCCTCTGGCGCATTGTAGCACATAGTGAATGCTGCTTTCCAGGCTGATACGATGTCCCAGAGAAATAATCATAGGCTTCACGCGCGTGCGGGTGCGCACTGCGGCCCCGATAGTTTCTCCGCGATACTTCAAAGGCAGCCATGCTCCGGCTTCCTCGCTCAATTGCGCTTCGTCATAATTGCCTCTCAGGATGGATTTGGCGCAACCGATGGTAGGGAGATCGAGCCACAGGCCCAGATGAGCGGCGATGCCCAGGTGGCGCGGGTGCGCGATGCCCTGTCCATCCACCATTACCAGGTCGGGCTGCTGCTTCAGTTGCGCGAACGCGCCACTAATGCAGGGAATTTCACGGAACGAAAGCAGTCCAGGAATATATGGCATACGTATTGGCTCTTCATACACATGCTTTTCCAGTATCTCCAACTCTGAGAAGGAAAGCAGCACGACGGCGGCGCGCGCCATGCCATTCTGCTCGTTGATCGCCATATCCACGCCCGCGATTGTATGCACCTCTCCAAAGCGATCTTCGCGTATGATACGCTGCGCCAGTTCCTTTTGCAGGGCAATGGCCTGTGTCGGAGTGAGATTCCATTCATGTAAAGGTTCTTGTGTCATTATTGCTATCGTGCCTCCGCTACAAAAATCATACGCGGACTGTCATGCTCGTACTGGCTCAAATCATAATTGCCATACACATCTTTGACAGTGAAGCCAGCCTGCTCGAGTAGCAATTGCGCCTCGTTGCGCTCGAAAAGATATAACTGTGTCCGCGTAATGGTGCGCCGCACGGCCTCGCCTTGCTTATGCGCATCATAAAAATGCGTCAGGTCGAGCAGGTGCATAGTGCTGGATGATGCCGGGCTGATAAAGTGCGTGACCATGCCACCATCGTCAAGCTGCCACGTTCCCTGGTGCAGCATTTGCCCGCTCATGCTCTCCATATAACGCGCGTCCTCGTTGCTGATGTCCAGAATGAAGGTGCCGCTTGCCGTGAGATGCGCGCGAATAGCGGCTAATGCCTGTTGCTGCGCCCTGCGTGTAATGACATGCCCAAATGAACCGAGCGCGACAAACGCCAGGTGGAATTTCTTATCGAGTTGCAACGCGCACATATCCTGCTGTACAAGCTTGCAACGCGCTATCAAACCCTCTGCTTCGAGCGCAATACGAGCATGGTCGAGCATGGCCGGGGAAGTATCAACGCCCGTCACTTCGTAGCCAGCGCGCGCCAACGGCAAGAGTAAGCGCGCGCTGCCACAGGCCAGTTCGAGCAGTGGCCCGCCGCGCAACTCCGCGAAGTTCATATACAGGTCTACATCCTCATCGAAACGCGCGTGTTCCACATCATAAAATGGGGCGATCAGATCATAATCATTCGTCATTGATCGTTTTTCAATTCGTTTTCTTCTTCTACCTGTTCAACCGACGCGGGGATGGAAAGACGCCGGTAAAGCTGGCGTACCTCTGACATATGCTGCCGCGCGGGTTGCATGACCATTATCAGCCCTCTCACTCATCCCTGATATTTTATGTGTCCCATTATACCATTGCCTGGCAGTTTACGCTATTTAAGAGAACTCCATACACAGGGCTTCTCACAAGTGGTGGGTGGCAAGCAAGGCGACCGCAAGGGTCGCCTCTACTAAG
>JBOGTO010000594.1:0-4498 GCA_050695155.1 Ktedonobacteraceae bacterium | reverse complement strand
GTATTGGGATGGGTGGGGACGCTTGCGTCGCCCGCCCCGTTCTTTGGGGTGTGTCGTGTTCCCAGGATTTGGGCCAGATGAACAGGGACGCGGGCGGCCCTAAAGGCCCCCTCCCATCCCAATACCGCCCCCGCCCCTACGGACGATATGGACGAAACGATTAAACGAGGAATCAACACTATGTCATCAGCAGCTACAGCGCATGAGCGCGTTTTCATCGGGCCAGGACTCAGGCCGCTTAAACGTATTATCACCATATTTGGCGTCATCGTGCTAACCATACTGGTTTTGTGGATTGCGCTGCACGAGGGAGTACCGGCCATCGGTAGTACTATTGTGGCGCTCCTTTTCATCCTCGGTTTCGCCATATTCCTGCGCATTGTAGAACCGGTGCCTTTTACCATCAACCTGGAAGAGGAAGCTCTGGTGAAACGCAGCAAAAATGGCGAAGTGATCGAGGTGCGCTGGGAAGACCTGACACGCATCAAAGAGGAATTTTTTCCCAACGGGAAACGCATCGGCGTCATCGCTTATCGCAAGACCACTTCGCCGCAGCAGAAGGCCAAAGCCTGGGCCGTGTACCGCGACGACGTTACCGACCTGGATGGCCTCGCCGCGTCACTGAAAGCGACCATCCCCGCAACCTGCCAGTGGCAGAGCGAAACGGTGCATGACTGATTAGGCCATCATCACCTGGTCAATGTAGCACCAGCGCCAGTCCTCGCCCGGCTGAAATGACTGGATAATGGGATGCCGGGTAGCGTGAAAATGTTTGGTAGCGTGCTTGTTCTTTGAGGAGTCGCAGCAGCCGACATGCCCGCATTCCAGGCATATGCGCAGGTGAACCCAGCTATCGCCCGTTTTCAAACACTCCTCGCACCCGTTCGCGCTCGGCGTAACCTGGTGAATATGATCGAGATGTGTACACTGATTTGCCATAAGTATCTCCTTTTGATTGTATAGAAACGCAATGATGAAATTTCCCACCTACAACCGGGAATTTCATCCCGCGTTTTGCCTGTCATGCTGAGCGCAGCGAAGCATCTCTAGCCCAGCGCGTGAGACCCTTCGCTGCGCTCAGGGTGACAACCGATAATCGCGCCTGGTCGGAAACATTCGTCATCGCGCCCCTGCATGGAATTTGACGACTATCTAATGTTACTACCGACAGCGGAAGGCGACTGCCCAGGCACATTCGTATTTATTTTAGCTGGCTTCCCCTCGATGAGCAGGAAAGAACTTAACGCGCTTACCAGGGCTAAAGCGGCTGCCACCAACATGATTACGCGGAAACTGGTGACGAAGGACTCAGAGATAGCCTGTTGTATTGCCGCTTGAGTTGCGCTGCTCAGGCCGCCAGGAATAGCGATGCCAACCAGCTTGTTCTGTTGCGCAATCAGCATAGTGTGAACTCCAGGTGGCAGAGAGAGCGCGGAAAGGCCGCTATCCAGATTGGAACTAAAGGTGACGAGAGCCACAATACCCAGTACCGCGATAGCCATTAAACCGGCGGCGCGCGCAACAGCATTATTAATACCCGATGCGATACCCACCCTTTGCGGGTCTACCGACCCCATTACCGCCGTTGTTAATGGCGCGACAGCAACTGCCATGCCAATACCCAGCACAACTACAGCCGGGAAAAAGGTTGTCCAATAGCTGCCGCCTATGCCGGGCAGGGCAAAGAGTACGAAACCGGCGGCGGCGATGAGCGGGCCAATGATGAGGGGAATTTTCGCGCCGTAGCGTGCCACCAATCCGCCCGACCAGCGCGAAAGGGTAAACAAAATCAAGACAAAGGGCAGGTTGGCCGCCCCGGCTGCCGTCGGCGAGTAGCCCTGTACGCGAATCAGGTTGAACGGGAGAAAGAACAAGGCTCCTCCCAACGCGGCATACAGCAGAAGTGTCAGCAGGTTCGCGCCGCTAAAGGTGGGAGAGCGAAACAGGTTGAGCGGTAGCATAGGGGCTTTGATGCGAGCTTCCATGACGAGGAATATGATTAACGCGACTATGCCAATGGCGAGCGCAATCAGTACCAGCGGACTGCTGAAGCCTACGTTGTTCGCTTCTGTCAGGCCGTAAACTAGCCCTCCTAACCCCAGCGTTGCCAGCATCGCGCCCCACCAGTCCAGCCCTCTGCGCTGGTCCTCTTCGCTTTCACTTTCTGGTACGCGCCAGAAGAGTACGAACAATACGACGGCAGCGAGGGGGAGATTAATAAAAAAGACCCAGCGCCAGGAAGCGAATTGTACGAGCCAGCCACCCATTACAGGGCCAAACGCCGAAGTAATGGCGGTAAAGCCTGACCAGGTGCCAATAGCGCGCCCGCGCTTCTCGCTATCGAAGAAAGCGCCGATGATCGCCAGGCTTCCCGGCACCAGTAGCGCGCCGCCTATGCCCTGCACTGCGCGCGCAATGATCAGAAAAGTGATATTCGGCGCAAATCCACATGCCATTGAAGCTAGCGTGAAGATCGTGATGCCCAGCGCGTAAATGCGCCTGCGCCCGTAGTGGTCTCCCAGCGATCCGCCAACGAGGATGAGCGCGGCCAGGAAGAGCGCGTATGACTCTACCACCCATTGCACATCGGCAACCGTTGCTTTCAGTTCTGTCTGGATGACCGGCAGCGCCACATTGACAACGGTACTGTCGATAAAAGCCATACTCGAACCGAGAATAGTCGCAACCAGTACCCAGGTTCCGGTTGACTTCCTGCCAGGCAGTGATAATTTTCCAGATAGAGGCGTTGATTGGATAACGCCATCATCACATGGTTGTTTTATAACGGTCATTTTAATCCTCGTAGCTCATCTGATACTATATGACTCCAGGCTGTCATCCTTCGCTTTGCGCTGTCATCCTTCGCTTTGCGTTGCCATCCTTCACTTTGTTCTGTCATGCTGAGCGCAGCGAAGAATCTGTCCCCGGCCAGAGATTCTTCGCTGCGCTCAGCATGACAGCCGAAGCGACGGATCTCTCCGCCCATCAAGCGAGATCCTTCGCTGCGCTCAGGATGACAGGAGGACACCGGCAAATTTTAGGAGATCGGCCATCTTGAAATCTCCTTCACGCGCGCCCGGCAACTCCGGCACCCATTCCGTTTCTGCATTGCGATAAGAAGTTGGGTCGCCATCAAGCAGACCCAATAGCACCTCTGCTACAATGCGCCCGCCAACATCACCTAGATGCTTACCGCCGTTTCTCACCTCTGCCTCTCTAAGAATATAATAAAAGAGTGGTGTTTCGCCACGATGCCCCAGTTTGTTTAGACCTACCTCGTCTTCGCTAAGCGGCTCTACACCTATCGTCCTGGCAATAGCTTCTCCCGAAGGAAAATCGAGCGCCAGACCCCTTTCGAGGTCGCGGTAGGCCAGCGAATGTTGCTCAGGGACTTCGGTCTTGCCGACGACCGAATCGGGTAGATGCATCAAGGAGTGCGCCAGCGACGTATCGATTTTCTTACTGGCCTGTGGCGCTTGATGACCGGGTATCTCGAAGAAATAGGACCAGTCTATAACGCGCGTATGCGGTACGGGACACGTTCCTGCGCAGTCGGGGAAAACGTTGCCCGCTATTCCACTCTTATTCAAGACATATCTTGACCGGATCTGGCTATGTCCGAAGCGATAAGCGGCGTCGGCGAACTCCACTGGAATAAACGGGGACTCGTCAAAGGCATAGAATTGTGCGCCATTTGCCAGCACATCCTGTATAAGCGCATCGCCAACACTCAATGGAAGAAATTCATGCGCAACGATCCACTGATAATGCCATCTGACCAGCCTCCTCGCATCATTGAAAACGTCTGAGGCAGGTACCCCCTGTTCTCTCAGCCAATCCACGATGCGATTGTGAAACTTGAGGAGGGCCAGGTGAAGCTGTGAAATGATGAGATGTACATCATTGCGCGGGTCTCCAACTAGCGCCCGTCCCTGGCGATTTCTGGGCAAATCGTCCAGCACGCCAATATCGTTGATGCCGATCAGGAATTTATCGAAATCCTCCATGTCATAAAGGTGGGGATCGCCGGAAGGCCCGGCCCCATAGAGGCATTCCAGATCGAGACGTGGGGTACGAAAATTACGCAGTTCTGCCAGACGAGCATGATGCAGCAGTAGACTGCGATCAGCTGTGATGTCGTGAGCAATAAATTGTCCCAGGACAGGAAAACCAGCGGCGATGCGTGGATTGTCGGTATTTTCTTGCCGGTTGTCATGGGCAGCGTCAACATCCATAAGCGACTCTTCCCGCCCTAACTTTAGCAAGTATTCTTCATCAGCCACCAACGCGGGAAGAGCAGCAAACATCCTGCCGTATTTACCGCTATCCATCGTTGAAAGCGAGTCTTTGAGATGAGGCATAACAACGCAACTATGTATACTCATGGAAACTCTCCTTATTCGTGACAGAGGAACGCCATCTAGCGAGTCCTATTGCGTTGTCATGCTGAGCGCAGCGAAGAATCTCTGGCCGGGGACAGATTCTTCGCTGCGCTCAG
>JBOGTO010000593.1:0-9120 GCA_050695155.1 Ktedonobacteraceae bacterium | reverse complement strand
GTCTTACGGCCGATTGACAATCCAAACTACGCCATCATCGATCTCGAATTTGACAGCGTCAAAGAGGCGGAAGGTCTTCTTGCTGCAATGCGCGAGGTGTGGCGCGGCGTCCAAGGAACGATCATGGAGAACCCACGCGTGCGCATCGTCGAGGTTGTAGAGAGTAAGGAGATCTGAACAAGCTCCTACGGCCACTTTCCTCGATGTTGGGACGGCGTCGCCACCATTGCCATCCAGATGTGCCGTCTCTTCCCTAGCCTGCACGTGGTCGGACTTGAGCCGCAGGACGCTCCTATGGCTGAGGCGCGCTGCAACGTGACAGCGGCAAGGCTGGGGGATCGCATCGAACTCCGTGCGCAGCGCATAGAGGATCTGAATGACAGGGAGGCCTTATTCTGCCAAATTACCACCCAGTGATTTGAAAGCCTGCCCAATAGTAGGGATCTGCATAGGGGCAATCACCAGGGGCGAGTTCCTCGGCGGAGGATTGCACGACCTCCTGAGCCTGAACGGCGTCAAAGCGATTGGCTCGCCCACGTACAGTGACAAGGTGACCGGCGTGTGCTGGCGTGTGTTCGCCTGCGACTGTCTCAGATCTTTTTGCCGGGTTGCTCGCTTCTCCCGAGAGAGAGACGAGAGTCACCTGCCAGAGAAGCAATTCCTGGTTGGTGACCGTTCGTAACCACTGCTGGGCGCGAGCCAGGGCTGTGGCTGGAGGCTCCGTGTGCATCTGGGGGAACCACTCGAGCGCGAAGCGCACCATCAGGAGATAGGTTGCTCGATCATCCACAGACCACAACGAGGCCAGAATGGCAGCAGCCCCTGCTTGCAACATGCCTGCCGCGAGGCTGCGCACCTCATCACGCGCCCCTTGCAAATCGAGGATGGCTGTCTGGCACGCTGACAAGATGAGCAGCCGGAGTCCTCGCAGATCGACCTGGTCACTCAACAGATCGGCCAGGGTCAATTCCTCCTCGTGAGCGAGAATGAGCCGCGAGCGCAAAAAGTTCTGGGTATCGAAGATACCATGACAGGATGCATTCACCACAAGTCCGGCGTGCAGTGCTTCGAGCAACCAGTCGCGCGAAGCTTGCCACTGGACTTTGACGCTCGCAAATCGTTCCAGGCGCTTCCCCAGTTCTGCCAGCGTGAAAGCCTCGGCTTCGCCCCAGCGCAGGTTCTGTTGCGTTGGATAGGGGTTCCCAAGCGCATAAATACCTGTGCGGGGCGCGCTGGTTTGCTCGTCATGCAGCAGAGAGAGTGCGCTCGGCGCGATGCTGGTCGGAAGCGTCTCGCCCAGCGTCCGCCCATCACGCAGGAGTATTCCTGCGAGCGGGAAGGCTGCGAGACGCCCGCAGGGAACAAGCGTCAGACTGCCAACACCCGCGCGCGTGAGCCATGAGAACAATGGTTGCAGCATCGTCTCGCGCAGCGCGGACTGGCAGCGCTGCAACTCTCGTTGGAGTACGTCGTGGTTCAGGGTACTTGCCAGGAGTGAGCTGCTCTCTTCGCTCAATGTCGTAAGAGCTTGATCAAGCAACGGCGCCAGTTCCAGGAGAGAAAGCACCCCTTGCGCTGCAGCGTCGATGGTCCCTGTATGCGCGCTCATGACACATGCCGCATGGAGGGCATCAGCCCGTTCGCGAAACGTCCTCCCAGGCCAGGCCTGGAGTAAGGCAAAAACGTTGCCTTGTTGCGCGCAGTCGAAGCCACCAGTGATATATTCTGAGTCAGCCAGATGCGTTTCGATCAATGCTCTCACAAACTCTTCGGTAAGAGTAGGCAACGCGAGAGCTGCAAAACGGGCGGAGAGCGACGTGTCTGGTTGCGAACTCAAAGCCGCGACGGCAATCCCACCCCAGGGCGTCGCGGCGAGATAGACCAGGGCGTGGCCAGGTCCACAGCGCTCCGCTGCTTGCAGAATCGTGGCGGCGTCAAGGGTGTCGTGAAGGAAGTCAGCAGGGTCCTGTGCCGCGCGGATCTCCTCTTTCACCGCATCAAACGCTGCTCGCGCTTCTCGGTAAGCGGCAGTACGCTTCAGTGTGATGTGTCGTTGACGGTCTTCGTCCAAATTTGTGGGAGGTGGAGCTTGCAGGAGCGCCTGTGCTGCGATAAAAGCCTGATGTGTCGTTGTATAGCGCATACGGCGTTCAGCATTGCTGATACGCTGAGGATCGGCAGTCGTGAACTGGATGGCCTCAGCTAATCCGCTTGCTCGTCCTCGTTCGATAGAGACAGCGGCCTCCGCTCTTTTGCCTAGGCGAGCCAGCGCAAAACCGTCATGGATAGCGGCCTCGCGTCCCTCTTTCAGAACCGCATCGCGTCCAACTGCGCCCGCGCCAAGGGTGACAAGCAGAGCTTCAGCCTTACGAGCAGCAACATAGGCATTGTGTGCACCTTCCCAATCCTGGCGTAATGCCTGCGTTTCGGCACAATCAAGCTGCACCTGGCGATGTTCGCTGGGAAAAGCATCCAACGTATAAATACGCAGAGACGCTCGATGGGCTGCCAGCGCGAGATCGAGGTTCTGGCGGCGTTCCCCCTCCAGGCGGATCTGGTACGTCGCGCCGAGATTGCGCTGGATCATCGCGTAATCCTGGGGCAGAGCTTCCAGAGTCCAGACACGCAGCGCCTCATGATAACAGACAATGGCCTGCTCCAGATTGTCGCGTCGCTCTCCTGCCAGGCGATGTTGATAGGCTTCACCCAGATTATTTTGCACCTTCGCATATTGATAGGGGAAGGCTTCCAGAGTCCAGACACGCATGGCCTCACGATAGCAGCCAATGGTTTGCTCCAAGTTGTCGCGCCGCTCTCCTGCCACACGGATCAGATAGACAGCGCCCAGGTTGTTCTGCAACATCGCGTACTGAAAGGGAAAGAGATCCAGATTATAAACACGCAGTCCTTCACGGCCACAGGCAAGAGCTCGCTCCAGGTTGTTGCGTCGCTCTCCCGCAATGCGCTGCCAATAGGCCAGGCATAAATTATTCTGGACCCTGGCATATTCAAGAGGCAAAGCATCCAACGTATAGACCCGCAAGGCCTGCTGATAATAGGTGATAGCCTGCTCCAGGTTGTCGCGCTGCTCCCCATTGATGCGCTGTGAATAAGCGGTGGCGAGACCAAGCTGACTTTCAGCATACTCTCTGGGAAAAGCCTCCAGCGTGAAGATAGCCGCCGTCTGGCGAAAACAGTCTATGGCCTGTTCCAGGTTATCGCGCCGTTCTCCAGCGACCCGTCGAATAGAAGCTGTTCCCAGAACATGCAGCGTTGAGGCATGCTCGAAAGGGAAATCCTCGGCTGTACACACACCCAATGCTTCGCGGCAACAGGTAAGAGCCTGTTCCAGATTGTCCTGCCGCTCGCCCTCGATGCGAAGCTGGTAAGTTTGCCCAAGACCATGTTGAGCCTGGGCGTACTCGTAAGGGAGATCAGCCAGCGTAAAGACGCGCAAAGCCTCACGATAACAGGCAAGAGCGTACTCCAGGTTGTCACGTTGGGCCCCTACGGCACGCTCGCGATAGACATTGCCCAACGTCACCTGGACGCTGGCATACTGCGAGGGGTAATGCGCCAGGGTATAGACCTGCAAAGCTTCCTCACACGCGACAAGGGCAGCTTCCATTTGCTGAGTACGATCTCCCCCAGGATGCTGTTGATAGGCAGCGGCTAAAGCCCCTTGCAGAGTTGCCCATGTCTCAGGCAGACACTCAGGATCAGCCTGCATGCGTGCAAGTGTCTGGAGCAACGCGTCTTTCCGGGCTACGGCTGTTTCAGAGGGGGAGCCGTTGCGCTGCATCTCAACGAATTGCTGCCTGAGTGACTCCAATTCAGGAGGCAAGCCAGCGACGAACCCGCTATACAAGCGCTCATCTGGTTGTATCGGCTTTCTCAGAGGGTCGAAATGATCCATCTTTCGTAACTCCTGGTAGGGCTTATAGTATATGGCCAAGTAATTGAGTCAGGCGATAGCTGCCAATCTGACGTCCGATCAGATCAGGTATCGGGAGTTCCTTCCATTTACTTTCTACGATCTTCTCACCTGAGTAGAGGGCATCTCGGCCTTGTACGTGTCGATGTGTTGAAGCCCATCAGCCGCTATCGCAGTGAAACCCATCTTTTCCTCTCACCAAATGAACGATTTTGACACAACCAAACTTCTCAGGCTCCTCCCAGGACCAGTCGTTCTCGTGCTTTTTCCACCACCTCTTTGGTCACCGTCTGCAGGTGGTTGATGTCCAAAATACGCTCGATCTGCATCAGCAGACGGTGAATGATACGAAAGTTGCCTCCGGTAATCCGCACAATAGCCGCCAGAGCCTCAGTATCCGTAAAATCATCCACGCGGATATGCATGCCCAGGTGACTCCAGCGCTGTTGGAGCAGCCACCTGGTTTCTTCCTCGGAGAGTACACGAAACTGATGCGCAAACCCCACACGGGAATACAATTGCGGATAGCGCGCCAAACTCTTTTCTAGCCCTGGTTGGCCAATCAAGACTAAGCCGAAGTTCCCTCGATCATAGAGGTCACGGAGCTGCTCGAGTGCCGCCATCTTCAGACGCTGGGCCTCATCGACGATGACCAACTCTGTTCGTTTTGGCAGCCGATACGCCAGTAAAAAATCATCCTTTCCTCGACTGGCCTGCTCGGCGGCTTCGACTACATAGGAGAGGGTTGCCGAGAGGGCCATCACCTCTCGCTCGATGCGCGAGGGAGTGGCGGCCACCGGAGCCGTATAGTACACGGTCCGACAGGAACGCACCTCGGTGAATGCAGGAGAGCCGGGGGTCGCGAACGGCTTATGAGGAAACTGGTCGTCGAGATGGCGTCGCCCAACCAGCGTAAACAATTCTTCAGGAAATAACGGAGAGAGCAGGTCCCAGCGGGCATATTCTTGCGCAGAGCGCGTTTTTCCCGCTCCTGGAACTCCATGGCAGATCCCAATATAGCGATATTTGCGACAGGCATCGCAGAATTCACCAAAGCGGAGATGCTCCTTGGTTTCGGCAAACACCAGTTCTTTCGTCTCGGGCTCCTCACTCATTGATATATCCTTTCAGTCGCGGGTGTCCCACCGGTTCTGGTTCTGAAACCTGCATCTGGGGAGTCGGCGCTTCTTCTTGATGAACAGCCAGAAACTGTTCCACGATGGCTGCGCGTGAGGACAGTCCAGCCCGGACCAGCTTGCGGCGCTCACTTCGCGCCTTTTCGATCTCCTTTAAGCTGATGGTGTGTCCTGAGAGTTCCTGGCAGATGGCTCGACAGACGTAGGTGTCCTGGTGGTACACACGTATTTCTGCCAGATCAGCCGGGTCGTAGCGAATCAGCACCTCTTCTTTGACATAGCCAGCCAATGTCGGATCAATATACCGGTATCCCTGAAAGCGGATGCCATCCTGTTGCACACGACGCGTCTTGCTCACCAGTAAGAGCAACAGGTCGAGTTGCTCAAGGGACGTAGGCATGCGAGGCACAAATCCCCCATCTTCCCAACGATCCTGAGGGACCCATTTCGTTTCGCTATGGATCCGACGATGATAGTCAGAGAGCAGCCAGGTCCGAAAGCGCTGCTCAAACTCCGGCAAGGTCAATTTCGCCTCCACATCACGGTATCCCTTTGGGGCATATCCTGCAACATCTTGGAGAAAGAGTTGGTCCACGCTTCTGAAGAAGCGCTCCACCTTGCCCCGACCACGAGGCACCTTGACCTTCGAGAAGATCAACTCCATCGGCAGATCAGCCGCTACCTGTTCCATATGGTGGCTTTTGAAATCGCTGCCATGATCGGTGTAGAACACACTGGGAATGCCACAGACATGCCAGTGTGGATCTTCTTTGCGCCAGATGGCCGTTCGCAGTGTTAAGGCGGTGGTCAGTGCCGTGGCTTCCTGGAAACTGAGCCGATAGCCTGCAATAGCCCGACTGTAATCATCTTCGATGACCGTTAAGTAGGGCCTGGCTGGCTTGCCCTCTTCATTGAGTAACCAGACATCCAGAGGAGTATGGTCCGCTTGCCAGATCGCATTGGAATGGGTGGCCTCTCGCCGGTAGAGCAGGTCAAATTCCTCGCGGTATGCAGCCGCTCCCTGATGAGCAAGCGTGACGAGTGGCGGATCGAGGTTCTTGATAATCTGGCGAACGCGGTCATAGCTGGGAGGTTTCCATCCCTGCTCCCCTGCAATGGTGACTACCTGACGATGAATAGCAGCCATAGAACGCGGAGGGGTTTGTAAAGCCAGCCCTTCAACCAATTGGACCGCTTGCTCCGGCAGGCGACGAGGTTTTCCTTTGTCGGAACGTTTGGCGTTTGCCAGCCCAGCTAACCCTTTTTCTCGGTACTGTTTGATCCAGCGTTGCATCGTGCTCAGGGGAATCTGATGCTCGCGCGCAAGCTGTGTCTGCGAGACCTCCCTCTCCAGGGCAGGACGCACTAACGCAAAGCGTTCGAGGGCTTGCGTTCGCTGTGCCTCAGAGAGACTCGTGAGCGATAAAGAGAGTTCTGCCATGGAGAGTCACATCCTTGCAGAAAAAGAGCCAACAGCACTATCCCTCTCAAGTATACCCACTACCTCAGATAATTGTCAAAAAAATCCCTCATTGAATTTTCACATTTACAGATAATCACCCTACTCTATAAACTCCTTATAGTAGTAGGAAACAAAAATATTACTCTTAGTGGTAAGATTTGCGCCTCAACATGCTAAAAAAAGACACTTCCAGGTCTGTAGGGCCTGGAAGTGTTTTAGATCAATCGCGTAAGCGATTGATCCGTGCGTGGAGCGCGTTTCCCGCTTGCAAGACGCGGTATGCTGCGAGTGGAACGAACTGGAACCGCTCTAAGCTGTCCACAGATGCGATGAGTCCCACGCTTCACGAGTTGTCCGGCAAAATGTCGAACATTTGTTATAACGAATCAGGTTACTTTTCGGCTTCAGCTTTCTTGTGCTGCGCGATGATTTCCTGCTGCACATTAGCGGGAACTTCTTCATACTGGTAAAATTCCATTTTGAAGGAGCCGCGCCCCTGGGTGATCGAGCGCAGGTCGGTTGCGTAGTGCAGCATTTCGGCCTGCGGGACGTTGGCCGTGATCTGCTGCATCCCGTTGCCACTATTCGCCATACCCAGCACGCGCCCGCGCTTGGTATTGATGTCGCTCATAATGTCGCCCATGTTGCTTTCCGGCACCGTGATGGTGGCAGTCATGACCGGTTCAAGCAGTGCGGGGCTGGCTAAGGGTACAGCTTCTTGCATACCCAGCGAAGCGGCGATTTCAAAGGATTGCGCCGACGAGTCAACCGGATGGTATTTTCCATCGACCAGGGCGACCTTGACATATACCAGGGGGTTGCCAGAGATGAAGCCGCGCTTGAGCGATTCGCGCACGCCTTTTTCGACGCCGGGAATGAACTGGTTGGGAACGACGCCGCCCACGACTTTGTCTTCAAAAATGAAGGTTTCTTCGCTGCCCATTGGCAACGGCTCGATCTCCAGCCAGACATCGCCAAATTGGCCGTGACCGCCGCTTTGTCGCTTATGGCGACCGTTGGCGCGCGCCTTCTTGCGGATGGTTTCGCGGTAAGATATGCGTGGATCGCGTGCTTCCAGGTCAACCGCGTATTTGCGTTTGATGCCCTCGAGCGTAATTTGCAGGTGGGACTCTCCGATACCTGAGAGCAGCACTTCGGCGGTTTCGTGGTCGCGCGCGACGCGCAGCGTGCGGTCTTCTTCCGCGACGCGCGCCAGGGCGTTACTCATCTTATCCAGGTCGGCCTTGCTTTTGGGAAATACAGCTACCGTAAAACAAGGTTCCGGGAAGTTGATGGGTTCCAGAGAGTTGCCCGCGTCTTTGCTGCTGGCGAGGGTGTCGCCGGTATGGGTGTTGGCAAGCTTGGCTACCGCACCGAAATCGCCTGCGGGAATCTCTGTAGCATTTTCCTGCATCTTGCCGCGTGAGAGGATAAGCTGCCCAATGCGTTCGTCGGCTTTGGTTTGCTGGTTAAACACATGCATATCGGGTTTCAGCGTGCCGCTATAGACCCTGAAGTTACTGATAGTGCCGACCTGGGCGGCTGCCGTTTTGAAGACGAACACGGAGAGGTTATTGCTGAATGCCTGCGCATCTTCTGGCACCGCATCTGCTGCCGAGGGTAGATAATCCACGATGGCATCCAGCAGCGTTTGCACACCAATGTTTTTGCTGGCTGAGCCGCACAGGACGGGAATCAACTGACCGGTGCGCGTGCCTTGCTTGACGACGGAGAGAATTTCCTCGTCGCTCAGGTCTTCGCCTTCCAGGAATTTCTCCATGATCGCATCATCGCTCTCGACTGCCGACTCGATCAATTGATCGCGGAAGGAGCTAATGCGGTCTTGGAGATCAGCCGGAATGGCGACTTCCTGTATTTTGTTGCCGCCTTCGAAGGTGTAGCCCTTCTGCGTGACGAGATCCACCACGCCCTTAAAGCCAGCCTGTTCGCCGATGGGGAGTTGCAGGGGGACGACTTTCAATCCAAAGCGGTTGCGTAGAGATTCGAGCGCCTGCTCGAATGATGTATTTTCCCGATCCAGCTTATTGACCAGCACGATACGCGGCAGGTTGCGTTCGTCCGCGTATTGCCAGGTCAGTTCAGTGCCGACCTCGACGCCTTTTTCAGCCGTCACGACGACGAGCGCGGCATCTGCCACGCGCAGGGTGGCTTTGACCTCGCCCACGAAGTCAGCATAACCGGGGGTGTCGATAAAATTGATCTTGGCGTTTTTCCATTCGACAGGTAGCACTTTCGCATGGAGCGTCATACTCCGCTTGAGTTCATCTGGGTCGTAATCGGCGATTGAGCTTCCTTCATCGACTTTGCCCTGTCGCGTGACTGCCCCGCTATCATACAGCGCCGCATCAATGAGAGATGTTTTACCTGCTCCAACATGGGAAATCAACGCTACATTGCGAATGTGTTCCGCAGTATAGACCTTCATGAAACTATATCCTCCTGAGTTTCTAGCCAGAGGTGATCTATGACGAGTGTGGAAATAGACCGCCTGCATCCCCACGCCAATTGTGAATGTCCAGCCAAAGGTAAAAAGACAGAAGACCCATCTCTTTCGGTTAGTATGTTGT
>JBOGTO010000592.1:0-10997 GCA_050695155.1 Ktedonobacteraceae bacterium | reverse complement strand
CATGTTTCTGGTAGAAGCGGAGATATTCAAGAAATAGTTATGGGTGGACAGGGAGGCATTATCTTATCTGGCGCTCCCCGTATAGGGAAAACGTCGTTAGTTCGCTACTTGCAGCGCCCGCTTTTGCAAGAAGAATGGTCATGGCGCGATGAGTTAGCCGATCTGGGTGTTGATGCAAGCATCGATCTGCATGAAATCCACTTTGTTCAAGTTGATTTGACTCCTTTGGAGGGAATAGAGAATATCGATGTATTATTAGAGTCTTTTATTGCGCAATGTACAGCCGCTTTACAATCCGTCTGGCAACACGGTCCTGCTGAAAACACGGGGCGTAAGGGATTGCGCGAACTCTTACGACGCATGACCCGCGAACGTCCCGACTCACGCTACATCGTGATGCTGGATGCTATCGAGCGTCTTCAGCAGCCTGATATGCCTGCATTGACTATGCCCAGTAAGGCAGAAACGCCCCTGGAGCGCGCTCTGGCCTTGCTAAATAATTGTGGAGCATTTCGTCTGCTGGTCGATTTAATAGATGAGTTTACCCAGTTCGGGGTAATTCTTGCTATCGAAAGCTTGCCTTCATCTAAAATTGGCGACCAGTTTACCCATGTTTCAGCAGACCTGGCGCGATTTCGTACTACGATACTCCAGACATATACCTGTGATGATACACGGCAATTGCTGGCACAGGAGCCAGAGAATTTTGGAGAGGATTGGGCGCATCGTTTCAGAGAGCTGGGGGGCGATATATTGTTTACGCAAAGTATGCAAGACTGGCTATATGAACAAGCAGGAACACATCCCTATCTCCTGCAACAATTTTGTTTTCATACCTTTCATTTTAAGCGGGAATATACGCTTAAACAAAACGCCTGGAGCGAATCGCAAAAAACTGATCGTGAGCCACTATTCGAGCGCATCAATGAACGAGTTAGCACCGTCCTGGATAGCACCTGGAAACGGGTAAAGACATCGCTGGATGTAAGTAGTTATGAAACGAGAGAGAAGTTCTACGATTTTATTGCCGAGAGTAAAGGCAAAAGCGCCTGGGATACAGTTGATCCAGCGCTATGGAATCAGTTAGGATTAGAGTTGCGTTATATCCTCTACAGCGAAGGGATTGTACGCTACGATCTGTTACAGCCCATTTATTATCCGGGTTCTGTGTTGCTGAAATATCTCGTTCAAAAAGCACAGGAGCAAGGTCAATCTACAAAATCCACGATGCTGCCTCAACCCCAACCAATGGCGAGCAGCGCGAATGAGCTAATTATTACGCTGCCAGACAAACAACCCGTCAACCTGGAATTGTCGCTGCTGGAATTTCATTTGATCAGAACCCTGTTACAGCATCCTAAGAGATGTACCGAGGAAGAATTGATGAAAGCTGCCTGGGGTAAAATTATTGGTAAGCAGGTCTTCACACAGCGTATGCATCACCTGCGCAAGAAATTGAAAGAACACACTGAAGGGGCAGAGGTGATAGAAAATCGCTACGGTGGCTTCTATCTGCTCAACCATGCCGAGTGGTTTCACCTGTCATAAGCACCAGAGGCCGCGTTATCCTTTTTTCTATCCTGGGAGGTAAATAATCATCCAGCTTTCGCAAGTGTGTTAAAACCACATCCAGATACTGCTCTCCCAATAATGGTTGCCTGTCAAAGAGTATGCGCTGATAGGCGCAGACCATAGCTTTCTCAGTCAGATAGTACTCGAGTAAAGGCCAAACAGCTTCGCTTTCATTAGCGACACGGAGATACGTATACAGGAAATGCTGCACAAGTTTATAGCTCTCTGTACGCAACTTCGAGTTATCCGGTGCATGTGTAAAATACATTTCGAGATCAATAGCTATCATGGCTAGATCACTCAGTGTATCGATGTGGCAAAACTTTGGCTGAAAATCAACACAATCGAGACAAAGTAACTGGTCTTTCGCAGAATCGGCTGCTCGATATAGCCAGAGGTTAGTAGCCTTGAGATCGCCATGACAACGGTAAATTTTTTGGGCTTGATAACGATGCTCGAAAATATGCTTGTATGTTTCTGCGAGCCGTTCCAGCGATTCGCCGGCAGACATTAGTCTAAGTAGACCTTTCCTACCGATTCGACGCTTGAAAGCTGCAAATTCCTTTTTTTTACGCACTATATGCAGGGCTTCCATAAATTTCTGCCGGTTAAAATGCAATTTCTCGGAGAGGCTTGCAGGTGTACCCATGCTCATTGGAGATCGATCAAGGCGCTTATGCATATCTGCAATAGCCTCTGCGAGAAACTCCATACCTCGAATATTACCAATCTGAAGGTGGTCCAAGTGATGATCCAGGCGCGCAGTTTCATCCAATCGGTTCATGATAAGCGCATACTGGCAATCATCTTTAAGTTGATGTCTCTGTGGTTTTGTAATTAGCCGTCCAAACTTCACTTCGCGCTTCACATCATTTCTCATAACAAATCGCGCCAGGCCCTTATAGACATGAGGGGCAAATTTTCGATTGAAGTTAAGCCCTTCCATAAAATAATCATTACATTTTTTCAAATCAATAGTGTAATAAACTCCATTATCACATGGAAGCCACATCTTGAGGCACGCGGGTTGATTAGTTTGCGTATTGTGGGCAATCATAATATGTGTTGCTGGAGAGAAGATCTCGGTCTCAATACGAAAAGTGACCATACGAACCTTTAGGGATTGAACAGGCTGATTTACAATTTCTGAGATACTTTTGACGATTTACAAGAAGAATCAACGTTTTCATTCAACAATACTTAGGAAGAAGTATAACCTGATATTCAACGAGAGGGAAGGCATCAAAAAAGTTTCACAGTCAGCGCAAAGTTGCGTGGGAGAAACGGAAATTCGCTCAATATCTTCTCTACCTGTTTCTTAGTATGGTATCTGGCTATGGATATAAATTATGGAGGAGCCTAGCCACTTATATATTCGTAGTTGTGGCATTCGCTCTGGCCTATTATCTTTTTAGCTCGATGGCAAAAGTATCACTTACGCCATTAGAATCCATCGTTTTCAGTGTAACGTCTTTTCATGGACGAGGGTTTTCCCCAGGAGATAATATTGGATTAAGTAATCCACTCACTGTACTTGCCGCTCTCGAAGCTTTTGTGGGATTGATTGTCGAAGTTACCCTCATTGCGACACTCACGCAGCGTTTTTTTAAGAGGTAGTATGGATTTTAGAGGGTAAAAATGTCGGGACCCGTATGAGAACGTTTTATAACTCGCAGTACATACTCTCAAGGATCACTTGCACGCCATAAAACGCTTCAGCTCTACAAGATATTTTCTTGTCGCATTGAGGTATGCCCATCCCAGCCCACGAGAACCATCATATAAAATGCTGACATAAGCTCCCACAAACGCTTTTTCTATCAGATAATAGTTCAGTACGAAACGTGATGCTTCATCCTCTTGATGTGTTCGCTTCAAGTAGTCGGTAGTCATACGATTGACAATATCTTGCGAATTGGTACGAGTATAAATATCTGCAACAAGCATAGCGAAATCGCTGAGGGTATCAATGTTGCAATAATCGGGGTTAAAGTCTATAGCATCAAGAACATTGACGCCACCACTAAATTCGGAATACGAGCTAGATTCAGGCATAATCCAGATATTGCGCGCTTTAAGATCACCATGACAACGCTTGATCTGTTGTTTTTCAATACGCTCCTCAAAGTATTTTTGGTATCTATCATGATCAAATATCGGAAGAACAATTTCCTTGAGAGCTTTGCAAGTAGAGAAAAGCAACTTATACTGATCCGTTTTTAAGATCGTTTTGTCTGTTACAATCGGTTTCTCAACTGTTTCAAAGTTGTGGATGAGTTTATTTCGTAGTTGAGTAATACTACCCCATGCTCCCTCACCTTGAGACGAAACAACTGGAAACAAAGGGCTAGTGTGAATATGTAATAGAAATTGAGTCAATTTTGATTCATAGTCCTGAAGGGATCTCGTATTTGCATCTTTCAGTAGACAATCAAGACGATATTTCTTGTGCAATTTTCGCATTACTAGAACATATTCTGCATTTGGATCGAGTTTATTCTGCGTTGGACTTATTATGATGGCACCTATTCCAATTTCTGACTTAGCCTGTTTCCAATCACAATAGCGCGCTAAGCCGAGGTGGACTTTTTGAGTAAAAATCCTATTCCAGCATAAGCCCTCGATCAAAGATGCCTGACGTTCGGGGAGAGTCTTTAGTGAATAGCGAAGGTCTTCGTAGGGTTGAAGTATTTTGAAAACGTAGTGGTTGTTAAATAGCAATAGAGCATTTTCAGAACGACGTATGTCGTGTATTTCATAGTAGCTGGGAGTTTCAGTAGCATCCTGTAGCGGAAGGTCTTCAGTGGAAAGCAGGGCTAGCCGATCAGCGCTTGAAGTTTGCGGGTAAATAGCAACCACAATACGATTCCTCTATTCAAATTTAGTAGCGAAAACAGTCTTGATGGTGTTGGCAGAGGGATTGATTCCAACACACAAAAATAAATAACCTTAGAACGGAAATCACTAGAGACGTGTATTAAGAATCATCCACTCTGAGAAACGAACAGGCTCATCATCTATAACATCGAATTACTTATGTTTAACAAATGTATGACGATGTGCCAACATGTGAATAGTATACAGACTACTAGAATCGAACAAAGGGCTCCCGCCTAAATAAGCTGAACAGAAGAGGACGAAGCGTGCGGGAGAATGGTATAGTTCCATTCGCCATGGAAGGCATCTCTGACCAGATTCAGGGCAGCGACTTCATCATCCGTGACCTTGGTTCCCGTCGGATAGGTTCTGCTATCCTTCAGAGCTGTGACGGTTAAGCCCTCAGTGGTGGTCGTATGCGAAATCAGTTCCAACACGACTTCCAGAGAGGTCAGTGGTTTCGCCCGCCAGTTGATGGAGATGAAAGAAAACAATCGGTGCTCGATCTTATTCCATTTACTGGTAGCAGGCGGGTAATGCGCCACGGTAATGGCAAGCTGTTCTTCATCGGCCAGTTCTTGCAGTTTCTTCTTCCACAAGCGATTGCGGACGCCGTTGGACCCACCCCCATCCGCGGTAATCAGCAACGAGTGCTTGTCGGGATAGAGCGCTTTGCCCCGCTGCTGCCACCAGCGCCTGATGCTTTCCACGGCAAACTCCGCGGTGTCATGATCAATCCCCACATTGACGAAGCCGTGATTGTGAACCAGGTCGTAGATCCCATAGGGAATGGCTTTGCCATCGGCCAGTGACAGAAAGTCATAGACGTTCACCTCGGTCGCTTCCCCCTTGGCCTGCCACTCAGCCCCATTGTTCTTGAACTGGCCCAGCAACTCTTTCTTCTTGCAGTCCACCGAGATGATCGGGTCCCCGTGCTGCTCAAACTCCTGGCACGTGGTGTGGATGTGTTCAAATTGCCCATCGCGGTCAGGATGCGACGTTCCCTCAATGTTCTTCTTATTGGCTCGCAGCGAGTAGCCCAACGTGTGTAAAATCCGTCGAATGGTGGTCTCGGCCACCTCGTGTCCCATGCGCTCCAACGCTGCTTGCAAGTGAGCAACACTCTTCGTCGTCCACTTGAGCAGACTCATCGGATCGCCTTTGGGCTCCAGCAAACCCTCCAGATCAGCTAGCAGACTCGCATCCTTCTCCACCGCCGCTTTCCTCCCTCCCCCTTCCTCGCGCTGTCGGTCCCCTGCATGATAGCGCTCGCCTGCTTCTAGTTCTCGCAATCCCCGCCGGATCGTATTCTGTGATACCTCTGCTTCCTGTGCGACTTGTGCCACCGACCCCCGCTCCTGCGCTTCCAGGGCGAGGTAATGTCTCCACTGCTTCTCATTGAGCAGTTCGCGCATGCGCTCATATTTTTCTGTTCGACTGACTTGCATCATGCCTGCTAGCATGACACCTCTCCCTTACAATGTCAAGTTATTCCGGCGGGAACCCAAAGCGAATAGAAGTCCGCGTCTCTGAATAACCTGATCATGTATGCCACACGAACGACACGCCAGACCCTGGCATGAATGTCCAGAACGATTCGCGGTCCCAGCCGCCGTTGGCGTACCAGTTCATGTTGCTGGCATAGACGCTGCCATCGGAGTTGATGCGTTCTACTACTGCTACGTGGCCGTAGTAGCCCGCGCCCTGCACGTAGGGTTGCAGGACGATGATGGATGGCACATGAGGAGTGCTGGAAACAATCCAACCAGGGGCAGATTTCGCTCCATAATACCATTGATAGGCGTTGCCAATCCAGTCTACAAAACGACCGGTTAGCTGGTTGTAGCGCATGTCAGCCCAGTAGGTGCATTGTCCAAATGCGAAACGGTTAGGTGTGACACCAGAGCCGGTATAGAGCGTTCCTCCGCCATTATTGCTGCTGGGATCGTAACCATCATTGTGCTGTACAAAGGCGGTCGCGGTAGCGGCCTGGGCTACCAGACTTGCATTGGAGTTCGGGTCATTGTTCTGATAAAGCTTACTGTCTCCGGCAGACAGGTTGAAGCCCAAATGGTTGCCAGTTGCCAGGGGGAGGACGATAAACCCGGTCAGCAGGGTAATGACGACCAGTACGACCAGGGCGAAACTACTGACAACCCATCTGCGACCTCTGGGAGGACGTATAGTGCCACGAGACTTTTTGCCAGTGGCGGGAATGACGACCGGTTGCCTTAACGATGTAGTAGTACCGACCGAGGGTAATGACGTGGTAGTATTAACCGTTGGCAGGGTTCCCGTCTGCATGTCTGGTAGGAGGCGCGTTACCTCAGGCGATGAATTGAAGGCCAGTTGTCGCGTGATACCCAGAGAACTATGCCCGCCCGGCGCAGAGTACATGTTGGGTGCCGGTGTAGATGGCCCAGGCGCTTTATTGACTGAAGAAAGCGGCGTTGTCTGTGGGAACATGGGATTACTTTCAGGGAAAGGCAGTTGTTCTGTGGGTGAAAGCTGGTTGACCAGCCCTGGAAGTTGTAATCCCGAAGCGCTATGCTGACTCTTATCAATTGACGACATACAAGCGACCTCAATCCATTAGACTTACGTCAGGCAAAATAATCTCGAACACCTGACATCTATTCATGCTTTGTTACTGAGTCTATCCACTTACTATGGTTCGGTCAACCCCGCGTGAACGCTCGTAGGAAGATGGTACCTGTAACCGGTGTGCATCTTCACCATTTGCGACGCCCTCTGTAGGTATCCAACTGGTACTGTGTTTCCGCAGGGGCTGTGTTTCCGTAGGGGCGGGAGGGGAGAACGAGGGCGCGGGCGGCCATGAAGGCCCCCACCCTCCCCCGCCTCCACTCCCGCCCCTACGGATGCTTGATGAGCTTATTCAACCACGACTTCCAGCAGGCCGGGATTGCCAATCTGTTCCTCTTTGAACATGTTGCGCACGATGACGGCCCAGTGTTGCGCGCCTGCCCGCTTCATGCCCGGCGCGCTGGTCGCGCTGATGGCGGCCAATGGAACATGCAACGTGCGTTTTTCGCTGAAATCCAGACTGAAACGTTTGACCTGCCCACCACCGATAATGCGAGCAAGCGCATCGGGTAAGCAGACATGCGCTATCATACCCGCTTCATAGCGCGGAACGCTTATCACAAGATCGAGCGCATCGCCGACTTTGAAATGGCGCTGCGCACGTCCGGCGCGTTCCAGGCGCACCTCGACGGGTAGCACGCTTTTCAGGCTGCTCCAGTCTTCAATAACCTCTGATGTGATCTGCGCGGTAATCACTCCTTCAATACAACGGATCGATTCTACCTTTTCGCTGTAGGCTAACGCTTCGGCCAGCGCCATAGGCTGCCCGTTGATCGCCACTAAACCAGTGTCAGCAGTGGCTACTACGCCCGACTCGCGCAGAGCCAGCAGCAGCGCGAGACACGCCGCCGTATCGACGGTGCTGTACAGCCGTCCCTCCTCGTTCAACTGTCCGGTCAGGTAGTTGGTAGCAGCGATAGCCCTGGGCAGATCGGCACTATCTCCAGCGGCCAGTAATGTCGCGGCGGCGTAGGCGGTCTCCTGGCGTTGCGCCACCGCCTGCCCGTACAGGTTGTAGTGCGGGGAGCGTTCTCCTACCACCACATACGTCTGACCGTCCCTTTCTTTGAGCTTTTCGCGCGCGTAGCTGGCGGCTTTGTCGCGCTCTTGCCGCAATTCGCTGCGCGTCACAACCTGGTAAGCATCGTGGCAATCATTGATGGTTTTGGGCAGAATGTCAATTTTGTAATAGGCTGCCCCTTTTTTTGCCAGCGCGTGAATGTCGCGCAGGATGTCGAGTACCGCCTGTTCCTTGATGCCCGAACGTTCTACGGTCGGCAGGTTCAGCAGATGTTTGATGCCGCGCGGCGCATAATGCGTATCGACCTTACCCGTTTGTCCTTCCTCCGGTGGATACATACAGAAGCCGCCACCTGGAAGCGCCATACTTTGCAGGCGTTTATGCCAGACTAGAATAGCCGCTTCATAGTCGCGCGCGACTTCCACCTGTTGCAGATTGGTGATATAGCCAACGAACATCGCCAGCAGCATCGAAGAGGTCTGTTCGATACAGCCGAAGGGATATTTGACCGCGCCCGCTACAAAGACCTGAAATGGTCGCTCCAATCCCGGCATGGGTTTGATCTCCAGCACGCGCAGCTCACTGAGGTTGGCCGTTTCGCCGGGAGTGAGCAGGCGCAGGCGGCGCGCGATGTGGCGCAATTTGCCCGGCTCGGTGACATAGCGTTCGCTGACATCAACGCCTCCTTTGCGAGCATCCCGCACAGTCGCCGTAATCGCGCCCGGACGCAGCGCGAAACGCACCAGCGAGCCAGACGGAATGGGCAAACCGGGCGTGACCTCGCTGCCATCTTCATGAAACAGAGGCAACAACTCGTTATCGTGGCGCACTTCGGCGATGGCACCGCCTGATGCCGCACCAACATACAAGCTGCCCATAACCGGGTCGCCGGGGAAGACAAAAGGCGACACCGTCAATTCACCATAAACTGGCTGTGTAGCGTTTACCTCCGTCGCTGTCATCTGCCAGTCCAGTGTCTCAGGCTCAAGCGCAAATGCCTCGATGCTATAGCGCGTGATGCTATCTCCCAGTTTTACTTCAACTTCCTTTTCGCCTTGCACCAGCACGATTTCATTAAAGAGAACTTCCGGGAAGGAGAGGCGAATTTTCGTCAATGTTGCGCTGGCAGTATTTGGTTGTTCCCGTGTTCTGGTCATATGTGCGGCCTGCCCCTCGGCTCCCTGGGAACTGCTGGCGAAAGCAGTCGCGCTACTTGCCAGTATGCGCGGAATGCCGCTTGCTGGCGCTGCTTGCGGAGCGGAGACCGGCATCGCCATCGCGCTCAGCATCATGCGCGACTGCATTGGCCTGAAGAAGTTCTGGTGATAGTCTGCTAGCTTGCGCTCGACATGACCCGTCTTTGATTGATCGCGCCAACCGGTCAAATGCTCTTTGATACGCGCCGCCAGTTCAACTTGCGGATCACTGGCGGCAATCAAACGCGCATCCTTCACAATCAATTGCACAGGGACAGGTCGATCAGTTCTGGCGGTCTTGAGCTTCACCGTAATACGCTCGCCCGGTCTGGCCTCTTTAGGAGCTTCGCACTGTAGCTGCAACTCACCGGGGCGCAGGATGGTACACCAGCCCTCCCAGACCAGGCCATCTATGAATGCGCCGAGCAGCAATACACTGTAGGGCGCGTGAACCGGCAAGCGCAGCGGCTCCCCGGCAGGCAGATTTTCAAAGACCTGCTCTTTACTGGTAGCATGAACAGCATCAACAATCACCACTTTGAGCATTTCGATGGACACGCGCGGCGTTATTTCTGCCTCGCTGCCAAAGACGCGCTGCATGACAAAGGGCGCGTTGTTGCTACCTCCGCGCGTAATGTACATGCCGCGCCAGTTGTTCGACTGTGGCATGGGCAGCAGGCTGGCCTGGCGTATCTCGCCCAGTTCGCTAATGACCAGTGTTTCGCGCCGTTCCTGCTCCGAGCCTTTCAGCGCAACGGTGGCGCTGCGTTCACCCGCGAAAATGTTCAGGGTATAGGGTCCCGCGCCCGTCAGGGTGACAACGCCCCGGCACTCTCCCTGGCGATTGCAGTGCAGCGTCTCGCGTTTGCCAACGCGCTGCCCGCGTTCCTGCAATTCCACTTCAATCGCCCCGTTGTAAGGTTGACCAAAGGCGCTCACAGCCAGCATGTAGCGCAAAGTCTGCCCGCTCAAGCTCTGTTCAGCAAGCTCGGCGTTCAGGGGAGACAGGCGATACTCCGCTACCTCAAAACGGCATTCAGCCGCGTCTACGCCTTCCAGCGTCGCCATATATTCGCCTTCCGGCAAGCCTTGCAGGGACCACAGGCATAGCCCATACTGGTCGAGGGTTAGTGTATAATCCGCGTAGGCGTTTCCGCTCAAGCGTAAGTGTAGAGTGAGCGCGGCGTGCGGTTTGAGCGGCGCGGCGATCAGCAGGCGCACGGTATCACGATTGGCGCGATACAACGCCTTATCGCTGGTAAGCGAGACCAGTTGCGCCACAGGGAGCGCTCTGGGCGAGATAGTCGCGCCCGGCAGCGTCAGTTCACCTTTGCCGCGAAAAAGGATGGCCGGTTTAACAGAACTTGCCGTTAGCCCCGAAAGAGCAAGCAGCGGCTCCATGCCTGAGCGGTGCAACCAGTCCGCTTTGAGAAAAGCAAACCAGTTGCCGAGCAGAACACTGTCTCCCAACTTCTCGATAAGCGAATAATCAGAAATTTGCAAAGAAGGATCATATTCTACCGGTACATTTTGTTGTATCATATACAGAACCTTTCGCGCGCTAACATTGATGCTCAAACTATAGGGGACAATTGCATTGTATCGAATGCCTGCGTTACCTTACAATATAATAACTTGATGCGCAAGATTTTCTGAATCCTCACCGCTTCGCGGTTCGCAAAAAAGTGAGAAAGGTCTGCGGGTAGTTCGCCGGCGGCGAACTACCC
>JBOGTO010000591.1:0-6809 GCA_050695155.1 Ktedonobacteraceae bacterium | reverse complement strand
TGTAGGGACAAGGGGGGTGGACGGGTGGATGTGGGGGCCTTGTGCTTGTCCGGGGTGGGGTGGTCTGCCCTTGCCCACGGCAAAATCGCACCCGCACGAGGACAAGCACAAGGCCCCCACCCCTCCCCGCATCCGCCCCTTGTCCCTACAGGACGGAGGCGGCATTTCATGACCCGATTCGGTTGTCACCATTCATCAGGCGTTGAGGAGCCAGGCTAACGCGGCTCCTCCGGCAGTTCATACCAGCGCACACGCTCACCAACCATAGCGCGAGTCTTCCATGAAAAGGACTTGGGTTGCTTCTCCATACGAGTCAGCAGCTTATCGATGCGCTTCTGAACTTGCTGCGGGAAGTTGCGTTCGGCGGCAAAGTCTTTCATCTTTTTGAGATTGGTTTCGAGCGTCTTTTGCAGGCCCCAGTCGCTAGCAGTCAGGCCACTAATGTAGGCGGCATTGATGCCTTGCTCCGAATCCTCCACATCGAAATCGACAAACAGCGCCATCGTATCCAGCATATCTTTTTCGTTGACCTCTACAATCTGCAACTTGGTCAACATGAGGTCCGCCAGCGATAGCGTGCGCTTATCGATATTCAAGCGCGAGCGAAAATCGATGTTATGGCACATTTGCATTCGATCAACAAAGATGTCAACCTGCCGCCCGTGCTGCTCATCCCAGAAAAGGAGACGTTGATGGCCGTGCAAGGCATTATAATTCTTGTTGGCGCTATACCCCAGATTCGCAAACAGCGCCTTCGTTTTGCCGGTAAACTTTGCCAGCACCACAAAATCCAGGTCTTTATAGGCGCGTTTCAACTGTTCATGCGTCTTCGCGCTACTCGATTGCAGGTAGATAGCCAGTCCACCCAGCAGGCGTAAGGGGATACCCTCGGCATTGGCTGCATCAAGCACGCGCACCGCTTCTTCGGTAATCTCTTCAAGCGGTCCTACAGTGTTATCTATCATACTCATGTTCATGCGACATCTCTCATCTTCTTTGTGATCCTATGGAATAGGGAGAGAAAGCCGCGTCTCCTTTCCAGTTGCTACTGATTGTAACATTTTTCTGGAAAATTATGTATACCTGCAAGCTCTGCATTTCCCGCGACTCTATAGAATGAAAAGAGAAAGCAACGCATTCATCATAGAGAGCAGGGAAAAGTTATGTCAAATACAGAGATACAACGCAGGCCAATCATCGTTATTCCGCCATCGCCGCGCAACAGATCACGCCCGGCAAAGCATAAACGTAACTACAGAGGGCCGCGCCCGTTTGCGCTGTTGCTGCTAGCATTGGTGTTGATTGCTCTGGCGCATCTCTTGATCGTAACGCACCAGCCATCTACGCCTGCTTCCGCGACTGCAACGAATTGCGCGGGGTTGATGCGAACCGCAGACTATACGCAATCTGTGCATTTACAACCGGACTCCGAACAATTAGCAGCGGTAGAATTTGTGAACCAGTTGGACGATGGACAACCTGCCTCGCTCGCGCAGGTGACGCATAATGATGCGCAGCATACGTTGGATGTGTATGTTTTTGGCTGTGTTATGCGCGGCAAAAAGCCGCAATTGACCACCTTATTCGCGCAAAGCGGTCTGTTACAAGGAACCGTTGAGATCAGCAAAGCCAATACGCTGATTACCAGCACGCTCGATACGACCATCACGGCTGATGCCAGCGCGTTCCTCTTGCCACTGCAACAGAACATCTACCGCGAGTACGCCTGGCAGAACGACGCATTTCACCGTGTAGCCTTTCCCGCACTCTATCCCGTGACGAGCCGCGTCGAGGCCGAAGCTTTGCAACAGGACGCCGATAGCGGGCAAACACTGCCCTGGAATGACCCTCTGGCAGCGGCGGAAGAACTTTCGAAAGATGTATTCAAGTGGCCGGTGGTGGACGCGCGCGATACGGCGTTGAGTAATGATGGCGTTACCGCGCAGGTGGAACTATTTCAGTCGAATGCGAACATGATAGTCAACGTGACACTACAACGCCTGCTGCAACATGATAACAAAGGACTATGGTTTGTAGTCGCCGCTCATACCAACGGCATCACGCTGGGACTGGCAGGACAGCAACGAACCACGCTGCCGCAAAACATTTCCACCTCGACCATGCTGCATTCTCCCATCCAGTTGAGCGGCGCAAGCGCACTGGCCGATGGCTCAACTAGCGCCACGCTTTTCGATCATACGTTGACCGCTATCACCAGCGTAACCACTATTCCGCTACAGGTCAGCGCCGACGGAACCTATACAGGCGCGCTAAACTATGGAGGCATTATTGCCGACCAGCAGGGGCTGCTACTCATTCAATCGACACCGCTCGCAGCCAATAACCAGGTAGAGAGCGGTCAGTTACTGCTGGTGCCAGCGCTCCTGGGATAAATCTCCGCTACGGCTTAGCTTGCTGACTCCTCTTTCAAATGCTAGAATCTAATTGAGTCATATCGACGATAGGCTATTAAACAACCTGTCGCTTATGTTGCAATACGTTCATACACGGCTATCTCCATGCGAGTAGCCTGTAGTTACAACCAATGGAGGAAAAAATGGCAAAAGCAGAACGAACAGCTCAGGTTTCGTGGGAAGGCACGTTAGTCCAGGGCAACGGCAAGATTGTCAGCGTTGGCAGTGGAGCAATTGGAACACTACCGATTACCTGGGCTTCGCGCACAGAAAAATCTGACGGCAAGACCAGTCCCGAAGAGTTGATGGCCGCAGCCCATGCTGCCTGTTACGCTATGGCATTTTCAAATACGCTAGCCCAGGCAGGCACACCCGCGCAACAGTTATTTGTGACGGCGACCTGCGCTTTCGAGCCGGTCGGTGGTGGCTACAAAATCACCACCATGGATATCACCGCACGCGGTAAAGTCGCGGGACTGGATCAGGCAGGATTTGCGGATGCCGCCCACAAGGCCGAGCAGGGTTGCCCAGTTTCAAACGCCCTGCGCAACAACGTCGAAATTCGCCTCACGGCCCAACTGGAGCAGTAGCGACGCCCTATGGGTGTCCCGTGACCTTGCCCACACATACACAGGAGGCGGGATTGTGACAACCGAATGGGAAACGATTGCGTCTCCATCGTTTCCCATTCGGTCGTCAAAAATCATCAGAACCAGGGGTGCAACGCGCCCCAAAACATGGTACAATGCAGTCCATGAGTGAATTAACTAACCAGATCGAACGCCTGCAGGGGCGCGTCCACGAAACTATGGTGCGTCTTTGACCTGGCCGCTAAAAAAACACAGATAGAAGCAATGGAAGCGGAGACGCTGACCGAGGATTTCTGGTCAGACAACCGCAAAGCGCAGGCGCACATGCAGCAAATGACGGCCCTGCGCGACGAAGTTACCACCTGGGAAAGCATCGATGCGCAACTGACCGACCTGCGGGGACTAGCCGGGCTATTGGAGGAGGAACCGGATGAAGGATTGCAGGCCGAGATTGTCGCATCGCTCTCCACAATTGAACAACAAGTCGAACAACTGCTCTTCTCGCTCATGCTCAACGGCGAACATGACCAGAGTAACGCCATTGTGAGCATTCACGCGGGCAGTGGCGGCGTCGATGCGCAAGACTGGGCAGAGATGCTCTTTCGCATGTACCTGCGCTGGGCCGAGGGCCACAAGTTCCGCACCGAGGTCTACGACTATAGTGAAGGTGAAGAGGCGGGCCTTAAAAGCGTAACCATCGAGGTCACGGGACGTTACGCCTATGGCTACTTGCGCTCGGAAATCGGCACGCAGCGATTGATCCGCCTGTCGCCTTTCGACGCCGCGCACCGCCGTCATACCTCGTTTGCTAAAGTCGAAGTGCTGCCCGACATCGAGGACAGCATCGAGATCATCATTCGCCCGGAAGACCTGGAAATTGACACCTACCGCTCAACTGGCGCGGGCGGCCAGCACGTCAACAAAACCGACTCGGCGGTGCGTATGAAGCACATCCCCAGCGGCATCGTCGTCACCTGTCAGAACGAACGCTCGCAAATTCAGAACCGCGAAGTAGCATTGAAACTGCTCAAAGCACGACTATATGAACGCGAAGTGCGACGGCGCGAAGAGGAGACGGCCCGCCTCAAAGGTGACTTTGTGCAGGCCGATTTCGGCGCGCAGATTCGCACTGTGACGATTCACCCCTACAACATCGTCAAGGATCACCGCACGAACTTCGAGACCAGCGATACCGACGGCTACCTGAACGGCAATGTAGACCCATTTATCTTCGCGTACTTACGTATGAAAGCCAGCGGCGTAGCGATGGGGGTGTAACAGCCTCCTCGCTACGTTCTGACCCCTAATGAACATTACCAACCAGGAGCGGTCCCCGGTTGTCACTCTGAGCGCAGCGAAGGGTCTGGCTCGTCGGAGAGATCCTTCGCTGCGCTCAGGATGACAGGACCGGTTTTGATCGTTAAAATTTCTCAGTGAAGGAGCATACCATGAGCGACAACACTCCCGGCACTCGCGAGGACCTCCTGCGAGAACTTGCGCTGCGTCTCTCGACCTACCCTGGCGACCCACGGAACGATGACCCGCAATTACTCGTCGGGCAGCTTCCCGAAAATCTGGCTATCCCCGTCCCCATGCCTGAAAAGAGCCAGGTATTAGGTACACTGATACGTGGTCCAGAGCAAATCGATATTGTGCTTGACAGCGAGCTATCTCCTTCGGCAGTCCTGAACTTTTACAAAGAACATATGTCAGCATCTGGCTGGAACGAGTTGGATGAAATGCGTCATGCCACGCCCGGCGGATTTGTACATTCAGGCTTCAGGGCCTTTGAAAATCGCACCACCTTCTGCAAAGGGCCGGATGGCCCGGCATTCATCATCAATGCTTTTGAGCGCAAACAGGGGCAAACCGATGTGCGATTGGACATCAACGTCGGTAGCGAATACTCGCCCTGCGCGCAACCCAATCGAATGCAGCGGCGTATGGCTCATCATGGGATGCAAAATCTGATTCCCCCGCTTGAGCCGCCGAAGGGCGCAAAGCAGCAGGGCGGCGGCGGCGGCGGTGGCGGCGATAGCTGGCATTCCAACGCCACGCTAGATACAGAGATGCAGCTAGACGCGCTGGTCCCGCACTACACTGCGCAACTGGAAAAAGGCGGCTGGATTCGCACAGACGAAGGCATTTCAGGGCCGCTCGCCTGGTCTACCTGGACGTTTCAGGACGAAGACAAGGAAAACTGGAATGGCCTGTTCTTCATCCTGAAAAGACCCGGTAAAGAGCGCCAATACGTCCTGGAGGCCAGGATCGACTGGGATAAGAAGGAGGAACGGCGCAGTGGATGGTTCTCCTACGTATCGCTGGTATAACCGTTACGCCCTCGCAAAATCGTGCAATCCGTAATGGCAATCAGGGTAGCGCAGCTTGCGCAGCGCTTTGACCTCGATCTGACGGATGCGTTCGCGGGTCAGCTTGAACTCTACGCTAACTTCGTCGAGGGTGTGAAAGTGGCCGTCTTGCAGGCCATAGCGCATCTCAAGAATGGTGCGTTCGCGCGGATTCAAGATGGTCATGGCTTCTTCGATGCTGGCGCGCAACACTTTTTGCGATACTTCGTCTACGGGCGCGGCCATGCTGGTATCTTCGATGGCGTCGGCTAAATGATATTGCTCATCATCTGCCACCGGCGCGTCGAGCGAGATGGGCTGCTCAGAGGCGTTCAATAACTCCACGACACGTTCTTTGGGCAAACCCACCTCGGCGGCGATCTGCTCCGGCAGCGCCTCGACGCCCTGTTCCTGGTAAATGCGGCGAGCCACGCGCTTGATCTTGTAAATAAACTCCACCACATGCACGGGAATATGGATGGTGCGCGAATGTTCGGCAATGGCGCGGCTAATGGCTTGGCGAATCCACCATGTCGCATAGGTGCTAAAGCGGAAGCCGCGCCGGTAATCGAACTTCTGCGCCGCACGCATCAGGCCGATATTGCCCTCCTGCACCATGTCCAGCAGGGGCAGACCCTGATTGGAGTAACGCTTGGCAACGCTAACCACCAGGCGCAGATTCGCCTCGATCAACTTCTGCCGCGCGCGCAGGTCTCCGTGCGCCACGCGCTCCGCCAGTTGTAATTCTTGCTCGGCGGTTAGCAGAGGATAGGTACCAATTTCTTTCAAATACTGTTTCACCGAATCATCAATAATCCCGCGCTTTTCCTCTTCCTCGACAAACTCCTCTTCCTCCTCAAAGTCGTAATCATCCAACAAATCTCCATCCAGATCGAAATTGCTAACAGCGCGGTTATTACGCTCGCGTGTTTGCCCTCGTCTGGAAGAAACCATCTCATCACTATATGCATACGCGGCGCTACGCTCAACACCATACGCTCTGGACACTTTTGCAACCATCAGTGGTACTCCTTCTGCACTTAGACAATGCGGTGAAAATTGCAATGAACAAAACAGGTATTCTCAAAATCGCGCGGGAATGAATTTTTCCCGCTTATGCTCTCCTACTGACTGTTATTGCAACAATCGTGCCAAAGCGCATGAAGCGCATCACATGTCAAAGTGTTTCATTGCTATTCAAGCCTTAGAAGACTATCCTAATCGGCACATTTTCCAGATTCTGAAGTGTTTGAGCGAACAAAAAATGGCGCAAGAGAAGTTCAGGGTACGGCGTAACCCTATTACCAATGGGCTTGATTAGTGAACAGATTTCCAGAAATGGGGATTTTTCCACACAGTAACTGAAGTAGAGCAACACAACATGGCGACCGCAAGGGTCGCTGTATGGTTTACCCACCTCGTGACCGGAAAGGAGTCCTGACATCGTAGCCTGGCGC
>JBOGTO010000590.1:0-24744 GCA_050695155.1 Ktedonobacteraceae bacterium | reverse complement strand
ATGTTTTGCCAGCTTATCCCTTGCTTTTCGCCAAGATGTTGCAACAGCAATCCTATCTCGATGCCATCCAATGAACCGCCTTCCGGTTGCAGGTTAGCCAGCATTGTCAAAATAGCCTGCTCTTCATCAGAGGGACTGGCAGCCATCACGCCCTGCTCTATCGAGGTCAGACTCTGCATTTGCCCCTGTAACCATGCACGCAGATCGCTGATTTGTTTAATGACAAATCCTAGAACCTCTTCGGCAGGTCTTATCGCGCCATCTTTACTCACTTTTTCTGTAAAGCGTGGCCCTGATATGCCTTCGGCCCATTTCGCTGTTTTGCTGATGTATTCACTTACATGTGACAGCAACTCATTAAGCTCTGTCTGTTTTGCAGGGCGTTCGGTTTGTGGCAGGTTGAGCAATGCTCCTCCTTGAAGCCGCGCTGCTCGATCATACGCTGACTGCATCTCTCCGCGTACTTTATTAACGGCTTCTTGCAGTACCTCATGCACCTCATCCCATAAGCGGTTATAACTATCCTGTGGTTCCCCAGGATTAAATGCCACTTCAGCCCACATAGGTATACCCACGAGTCTACTCAAGAGGAGTGTTCTGTAATCAGCCTGTACATGCGCAAATCGCTCTCGTTCGTTCTGTAACGTCTGTTCAAAGCGTTGCCGGATGGCATCAAATCGTTCCTGCCACGCCCTTTCGTTTGCCAGCGCACCTACTTTATGACTACTTAACTCACCGGTAATTCCTAATGCCCACGCTTCCAACTCTTGTTGAAAAACCACAGAGGTATCGGCTACCACATTCTGAAATCGCTGTTGTAAGTCCACGGCTTGTTGCAACAGCAGGCGTCCTTTATTGTAGTGAGACAACGTTCTCTCAAGCTGTGCAGCTTGCTGCTCTAAGCGGTGAATGTTATTTTGCAGTCCTTGATGCACTTGTACCGAATGGAGTAGATCTTCAATCGCCAGAGGAGATAGATTGTCGTCTACTATACGCAACAAATCCTCCAATTGCTTCCTCAGCAACTCACAAGTACTGGCAACCTCGCTTCCCTCTCTCAGGAGACTTTGACGTTGCGTCTCCAACTGTGAGCGGAAAAATCCTTCTTGGAGGGGTTGGTTGAGTATAGCAGTAGTATCCTGCCTAATTATTACCTGGTTGAGTAATCTCTTAATATCCTGGGCTATGCGGTTTTGCTCCGTCTGAATTACTGCATTCAGATCATTGAAGCGATTCCGAATGGTATTGTCAAGCGTAGTCTGTCGCTGCTCATCTGGAGCAACCGCCAAACGCTCGATAAGCTGATGATACTTTCCTATATCCTCAAGCCATTTATCCACTTGTGGATTGTCCTGCAAGGCTTCTTTGACAACTTTTAACCGATCTTGGTAGTCTTTCAGCGCTGCTCGTAGCTCTGTCGCTTGCGGTACGCGCATCTCTTCTGCAACTATTTTGAGCCGATTACTCTTGAACGAGATCAGATCCCGCTTTTCAAGTAACACCAGCACTTCCTCGAACTCTTCGGCGCGATAGCCGATATCCCGTGCTACCTTCATGACCACATCGCGACTCAGGCTTGGACGCGGTTTTCCACCAGGCATCCGCGGCGGTTCGCTTAAATGGCTCCCCTTCAGCTGCTTCATGATCTGCTCTTCCAATGGATGCAAGGTGAATCGCCATGCATTGGCATTCTCTTGCTTGATGAGTAGTGGATTAGTAGCAATGAAGGTTTCTAAAGCAGGCACGCTTTGCCTGAAAATAGTAGCCGCAAGGTCTTGCTTATTAGAGGGGTATGGTGAGCCCTGGCGCTCATATGGTGTTGGCAGGTTTTCTAGCGCAAGATGGTACTTTTTCAAACTTTGTTTCCATTGCGAGCTGGTGATCAGTGTCCTGTACTGCCCATAGTATTTTTCCAATTCCCGCTTGATCACATTTTCTACTATGCGTACACCTGTTGCCCCCATCTCAACGCCTAGTTCAGGATTAAATAACTGCTCATAAGCATGGTCAATGAGTGCGGGTTGGTAGTTCGCTCGTACGAACTCCTCATCGACTTTAGGTATAGCTCTGTTTTCACGTTTTTCCTCAAGGTATGCGTAAAGGCTCAAGAGCAGTGTGGGAGTTATCTTCCATGGAGCGACGACAGGACCAAGCGTTGAATGTAAATCCCCGTAGCTTTCCTTGCCGCTATTGTAACTCATGTTCAGAATAAACTTCGTCACCTTTGGTTGAGGACAGCTAATAGCACCGGGGAGAGTACGACGCTCTTGTTCGGGCTTATCATAGTTGAGCAAAAGCTGGAACGTGATAACGAGATCACCCTCAGACACTGGCTCGAGCACTTGCTCCCCTTCTGCTACAATCTGGATTTGTATCAGACGGTCTGGGTAATTTCTCCGCGTTGTATTTGGAAATGCTCCTTCAAATATGTATGTTCTGTTTTGAGTGAATGTAGAATCCCAACTCCGTATATTTTTCCAGTTATCTCCTTTAAAGATTTGTTCCTTGAGCAACTTCTGGAAGCCCCTTATAGCCAGAGCACGCATGCGCGGGCTTTGCTCGATGTAGTTCCGCGTGAACTCGCGAATGGTCGTATTGAGCCAACCAGTGTTGACCTTTTGTTGCTCTAATCCCACCAGCAACGCGCGAAGCTCTCTTGGCCTCCCGTCATCATCAATCCCACCGCCAGCAAAGGTGATGATATCTCCCTGTGCCTCTTGCATTAGTCCAGCAATGGCTTTGCGCACCCCATAAGTATCAAAATACCGCTCCTCTAAGCCATCGATTGGAAAGGCAGCCATCAGCTTTATAGCCCTTTGATAGTCTGGATTGTCTCGCACGAATTGGTGCGTTAGATGTCCGTTGACTACCAGTTGCAACTGCGAGAGATTATCATAGCTTACTTCCCTCTGCAAAAAAGCATTCACCAAGTCAAGAGGATCAAACGGCTTGACTTCCCCTTGCGTATCAAGATATCGCTTGGTCATCAACTTAAACACATCGACAACTGTGCGCGGTCCTGTCGCTAAATCGGAGCGGGCCGATATCTGTCCTAGTGCGTCTAGCGTCTCAGGTAGCACTATTCTCTCTTTCAATGTTTCAAAATGAAGTTCGCGGGCCAGTTGCTTCCACAGGTCACGAGCAAAGGTCTGGTTATAGATCACGCTTAAATCAAGAGCTAACTCGTCACCCTTGAGACGCTGAACCAAGTCTCCTCGCTGGTCATTGATCAAACCCAGCTCTTTCAATGGTAGGCTCAACAACAGTGCAAAAGAGAGGTATCCTTTACGAGTCATCAGTGCCTGCACAATATCAAAAAGCGAGGTCAAAGGGTCGCGCACACCCGATTTAATATCTGGATCGATATATTGCTGTAACTCATCGGCGATAATTATTAAACCATTATATCCCGCTTTGAGTACGAGTTCTGTCATCTCTTCAAAAAATCCGACGTAGTCAACACCTCGTAAATCCAGGCTATAGCGTCCTTCATCATACATGCGACGGAGCAATGCGCGTTCGCTCTCGCTAGAGCTTTCCGTATCAACATCCCGATTGATGTAACGATTATAAATTTGTTGCGCTTCATCTACTAGATGAGGATAGCTGTGTTCCAGTTTAAATCGTACCCAGCCAAAGGTTGCACTTAGCAGATGATCCAGTTTCTGGATCTGAAAGGGGGGGACAGCCACCATTTCGGCCTGCTCGCATTGCTGCCAGATAAAAGCTGCCGTACTCGTTTTACCGTAACCATAATCTGCTGTAATGTAGCCCTTGGCTGCTCCTTTACTTTTTACCAGTTTGAGCAGCCGTTTCTCATAATCAGCGATCGTAAACTGCTCTTCATCAGTAGATGATTTGACCTTGCCTATAATTACAAAGGAGCGCACATGCTGTAAATAATTGTCGCGTACAACCTCTGGGTGGTCAAGGATATCTTGCGCTGTCCACGTGGCAATGATGGGCTGTTTTTGTAAGACGACGTCCAAATGTTCCAATTCGTCCGTAAGCATCGTTCGCAATCCCTCTCTAATTAGGCGAAATCTTCTACTGCAACAAAGCGATGTAATCGTACAAAGCGCCCATAAGAACCGTTTTGTGTTCCCTGGCTCACAAATTGAGGAAAAATAGGCAGTACCCAATCCAACATTCGGTCAATTTGCTGTGGCTCAAGCAGGCAAAGGCGGCTAATCTGTTCACGTCTTCGCGATGAAAGCAACACATCCATACCTATTTCTGAGCCACCCAACTGACAGCTATGACTTAGGGCTAACAAAAACAACTCTGCCGAGCAGGTGATACGCCGATGAAAAATTTCATCTTTTTTCCCAAAGGTATCAATGATAGCAGGTGCCAGATTGCGTAACCATTCTCTTGCCCCATCCATCGTTTGAATACCAACAGATACCCTCTCTATCCCTGGCACCTGCTGGAATTCCTGGGCAATCTGGTCACTCAGCTGTTGTGTAAAGCTCTGGCGCATATCTCTATCCAGCACGACCTCTTGCATGTCCCACAAATTATCACAAATAGCACGGTAAAACCAGGAACGAGTGTTCTTCGTCAGTTCTTCCGGGTTCCACGCCGTATAGAATAAGTAATGCAGTAAATCGAATTGAACTGACTCGCGCTTTTTGAGAAGCACCTGAGCACGAGGGGTCAGCATCAACTCTTCTTTCGTCTTATTTATCAAGCCTAAAATATCCTCAGACAGGCCCCGCGCCTCGAGAAAGCGAGTACGATCAGTACTTTGTTCTAAGGCCATCTGATCCAAATCGCTATCTTTCCGTACTGCAGATTCCGCGTAGAGCAGGACTCTCAACAATGTCGGTATCTTCGCGGGGCTAGCCCCCACAGGAAAGTGAAAAACTAGCCTAGAGGTAGTAGTAGCCATCGCTTATACTCTTCCTTATATTTTACTGAACCTTGTTCATAAATAGCTCTTGCTCGCTCAAATTGCCCGGCGTTAAGCATTTGTACTGACTCGTTCACAACCAGGAGATTATGAATCACCCGATGCATTTTATGGCTCGACAGAGTGTGATAGTCCACACAGTAAATGCATTCATGTTCTGTGATCCGCTTGAGCCGTGTAAAATGCTCCCAGGTTATACCCTGTTGAAGTTCCGATACCCCATTGTTATAGGTGATATTGTAGCTTCGCATCAGTGGCATATGCACTTGACCAAAGCCAGCAGCTTTAAACCACGAGGCCGAATCGAAAGAAGCCGCTCCGATACCGTGCAACATACCAACTAGCGCAGGTGCACCTAATCCAAAAAGATGCACCTTTAAACCATGTCTACTGGCAATCTGTACAACCAGCCGTGCGTTCTCCACCGCCGATTGGGTCGCCACATTTGTTTCGTTGTTTTTACCAAACGTACCAAAGCTCCCAAAGCCAACCCACTGTACGCCGAGCCGTAAATAATGCTCCAGGCAATATTCAACCTGCGCCTTCGTACGACCATGTACCACCGGCATGGCCTTCACCTTTAACTCGTCCGGCATCTCTGCGTAAAAGAGAGAGGAATAATACACTGTTTCACGCACCTTCTCTGCTACCTGCCCATCAGTATCGCTGGAGAGGGGAACATAATCAGGCAGCACATACCGATCGGCCCATCGATTAGCGCGATAGCAGTTCAAAAGCTTCATGTACAGTTCGTGATACCCAATCTTACCTACCTGGACATAGTAACCTGCACTATCGAAGCAAATTTCGCTCCCGCGCTCCTGCTGAAAACGCCTGACAAACCCCAATGCCTCCTTATTCATAAAAAGAGGCGTCGTCAGCACATGAGCTAACGGATCACTATCGAACTTCACACTCTCCAAAAGGGTTTCTATTTTGCGAAAGTCACTCGGTGCAGCCGTCATAGACGCAAAAAAATGTAGGGTCATAAAAATACAGTTTTCCTCTTCTAAGATTTATTGCCTGCGAATTTTTTCCTCCTTATCAATGCTAGCCTCCCACCAGTGATTTCCTAATCAGGAATTCTTCATATAAAGCCATGTTAAGATGTGATCTTCTCAAAGGTATGCCCTTCAACTTCTGCAATACTTCCTTGACTTTTTGCATCATTTTACTTTAGAGAGCAACTTACTATCTTCAGCAGTTTTTCTTTGCTTAGGTGCGTGCCGAGAGGCTGCTTTTAAGGCTTTTTCTACTATTTTTTGAGGAGAGTCCTGAACTTTGATGACCTTCCTCTTTGTTTGGAAGTAATCGTCCCTAATTTTGCTGATTAGGAAGTAATGGCCCCTAAATTTCCTGAAAGCCCTCTCTTCGATCTGCCTAACACGTTCTCGTGTTATATGTAAAATTTTGCCAATCTCTTCCAGCGTGAGCTCATCTTCATCATCGTCAAGGCCATATCGTAACTTTATTACCTGCCTTTCCCTTATAGTTAACAATTGTAACATAATCTCGACATGTTGCTTCATGTCAAGTTTGTCCATTCTCTCATTTAAAGTATCCTCACTAACCACGGAAGCGTTCGTAAACGGCTGAAAAGAGTATCCTTCACGAGCCTCTTCAGCAAGCTTACACCATTCCCAAGAGCGGAGTCTTTCATTCAGACGTAAGAGTTCTTTTAAACGTTCAACTGGTACCTGTAGCACATCGGCAAACTCTCTAAGTTTGGGGAGACGCCCGAGAGATATTTGTAACGCAGTGTGCTGCTTCTTTATATTCGCAAGTGTTTCAGCAATATAAACCGGTATACGTATCAGACGCACATTTTCAGCAACCGCCCGGTTGAGGGACTGGAAAACCCACCAATTGATTGCAACCAACAACCGAGCATTTTTGTTCACATCATAGTGTTTAACTCCCGCAATCACCCCTAGCATCCCGTACTGGATAAGGTCATCCAAGTCAATGCCTCTACCCACATATTGGACTGCTTTCTTTATCGCCACCCATTGCATTCTGTAGACCAGCGTCCGTTCCAAATCGGCAATTTCTACCTTGAGCGACGTTCTCTTCTCTCCATAAGGGTCATTTTCAGAATCATGGCATATGGGTAACCGTGCCAGAAGTAAGCGAGCATGATCTAACTTCGTAGTCAGTTCTCGTTCTTGACGGCGTGGCAACTTGGCAGCGCGGGCAGCCTGAATAACAAATGCACGAGTAGCCTCGCTAATTTCGATTTCAGCGTATCCCAAACGTTTGAGGGCTTCTTGTTCAGCTTCTGCTCCATACTCCCAATTGATATAAAAGAGACCATAACTTCCCATCCATCTGGAGACATTTCCCTGCCCAATTATAACTCCTCTAGTCTGTTTCTCAGCTTGTGAATAAGGCAATTCTTCTTCGTTTAACTCGGCTAGCGCGGCATCAATATCTAAGAGTTCAAGATCATCCATAAGGAGATCTTGATTGAGCACATTGTCAAATGACGATAATGTGTCAAAATCTTCAAACTTTGTAAGAAAATCGGTTGCATTTTCATATGCTGCAAATGAGGATATTATAGGTGAAGCTGGAATTTCATTGCTGTTCTCCAATAGCGCAAGTGTTTCATGAGTTTGTTCACTCAATAGTTCCTCACCGGCAGTCCATTCTTTGATCGGCTCAATATCAGCATTTAACGTTTGATCTGGAGAGAAGGATGTTTCTATAACGCTGGGTTCCTCAACATCATCTCCCCAAATATCCTCGTATATGATAGGCCTGGAAAGAGAAGTTTTCGGAATTACTGATGACAGTAATGCAGAAACCTTATCCTCTTTCGTAGGAATCTGAAGAGACTGAGCAGCATCAGCCTTATAATTAACAATAGATGTATTTTTTTGATTAGCCAAAGCCTCTCCATTGCCAAAATCGTCTATTGGCTCTGACCAAAAGTCATCTTTGACCATATGCTGCCTATCTAGCCATCTCAGTACCGAATTTGAAGCACTAATGAACTCTAAATTCGCAGTTCTAATCTCTGTTTAATAATCGGACAGCTTCAACCAATTATTAATCTGATGCGCAAGGGGAATGCTTTTCGTTAGCATTATAACACGTAATGTCACTATTCAGTTAATCTAACGGCGCAAAAAAGGGTGTCGGCCAAAGCCAATTCTAACGTTGTCAGGAGATTCATCCCTTGCTTCTAGGACAGAGCCAATCTTTAGGAACAAATTATCTCGACTTCACGCTCGTAGACCAGTCAACATCTGACCATGGAACAGATGGTGCGGTAAGCTGAGCGGGTGATCATAATGCTGGGCGAACATGCCGAGGCGCAGCGATTGTGCATCAAAGCCGAGCAGGCGCTCCCCTGGTTAAGCGCGCCACAGCTCAAACACGCACGCGCATACTCTCTGGCAAGAAGGTGGCCTCTGATGAGAAGAGGCTCAGCCCCTTCGAGCCACACACGCGCCCCCATTTCGCGCCATAGGGGAGGAGCCAAGGTGGAGTTTGGGCGACACATCATCCTCGATGAGATGGATGGTGGTATCAAGATGCCCTACAATATCCTGGAGCAGCCTAACGAGCACAGACAGGCGTTGGAAGCGGTCAGCCGTCCGCAGATCTTTGGCCGTGAATCGTACCTGGTGGCAGAGGATCGCGAGGTTTACTCGGCGGACATGGAGGTCGTGCTCACTGCAAAGGGAGAGAAACTGGTAGCCGTCCGAGAGATGGGGAAGGTCACCACTAAACGACCGACCCTACAGCAGTCGCGCCAATGGAGGCGGAACTATCACTGGCGGGCGGGCATTGAGAGGCGTATTGTTAGCCTCAAACGGATTTTGGCTGGGATGTTGCGTCTATCTAACACAGACAGGCCCGATGGAATGGAACACTGGCTCGGCTTAGGCGTCCTGGCTAGTAATCTGCGCCGCATCATCTTGACCAAGAGGGGATAATGATAACCCCTATTGAAAGCAAACCTCACTCATCTTATCACCCATCCGTTGTTCTCATCCCTCTTCCCAGACCATCTCGCACCGCATATTAGCTCTAGTGATCAGCTCCCTCAACGGTTTCGCTTGCCTGTAGATTGTAGATAAGCCAACACATCTTGCCGCCGTATCTTATCCACAAGTTCTCCATATGTCCCAACGCAGATCGACATTCCAACAGACAATGCCTGACCATTTCAGTGTTGTAACCCTGCGCGAATCGTCGTTGCCACAATCACACTGCAGTTGGGTAAACAAAATAAGCCCTGCCAGCAGTTCCCATACAGCCCACTACGCCGTTTGCTCTTAGTCCCGAACTGGTAGATGCACTACGTGCAGCACGCTCACTTGCAACTGTTTCAGAGGAACCTTAACAGTCGCAAGTATAACCCTCTACCTGGGGCGAACAGAAGGCGAATAAGGACGAGCGGAGGGCGAACACCGCCCAGGGAGCCAACGCAGCGTGTGGGAGCGAACAGGAGGCGAACAGCTTGAACGGGTGAGGGCGTACCTTACTACTCATCCACAAGCGATAGACTGTGCTATTGCCGATGACTTGGCGATCAACACCAGCATCGCGAACACACAGCGAAAACGGATCGAGTGAGCCAATGAAGAGGGCGGACGCCGCGAATAACCTCTGATTGCCATAAAATAGCGAGAGCCTGGAGCATCGACCCAAGCTCTCGCTGTTTTATCTCTAGATTCCTTTCATGTCAACAGGCAGCGGATATCTAACCCTACGTCTAGAAGCCAGAAGCCTGCGACTACCGCATTTTTTTAGATTGACGACCAATCTACCTCAGTAATTTTCCCAGCAGATATAGCCACTCTTTCTAACTGATTGTGATCCTGATCGTAGGCGACGTAATCACCTGGCTTTAAGCTCCTAAAGAAAGCACCCCATAAAGGACGTCCATTTACTATATGCTTCTCGACAGTTTGCACGCTAATCGAAGGAGGAATCTGGGAGGTGGTGTATAAATCGATTAGCAAACGCCTTGCTGTATAGACAACCAACGCCCCCTTATTTTCATCGACACCAAGAGCGCTAGCAATGCTATGTATCTCGGCGTCGATATTTTCTCGATCTATCGCATCGGTTTGAGTCAGAGGAGGCATAAATATCGGATTTTCCTCGTTAAGAATTGGGGGCTTTTCAGAGTGCTTAATGTAAGACGTTACGGATGATTTGAAGCTTTCTGGTGAGAGTGGTAAGAGCCACTGAAAAAGAGTAAAAGCTACGCCTAGCATGATAAAGACTACCGCTAAAATGCTCGACCACGGACCTTTAATGATCCCCTGGATATTGAGTATCCAAATAATACCAGCGGCTAGCAGAAAAAGAAATGTAATAAGAGCAAAAGCCAGCCGTCTGTAAGGACGTGGCTTGTATTGCTTCTGCTCTTGGGTTTGTATAGCCATGCTGCAATATCCGAGTTGCTAGAATTAGCGAACAGAGCCAGGTGGAGATCATGATTCCATCGCTCTGCATAAATTAAACGGTTGAGGAAAGGAAATGTAAACAAGATCTTATTGGAAGGCATGTCAGACAATCGCGTGGGCATTTTTTTGCTACTCTCCTGAGTAGGGATATGGATTGTCGTCCAAGCTGCCAGAATGGAGTGTCTTACCATGGCAGGGAGCAGCCAGCGTGTCAGGCATCGTTACCAAGTGCAGCCGTACCTGATCCGCTCGCATCCCGGTCCCAAACTTTTGCGGAAGCCCGGATGGGAGTCAATGAAATCGTCCCTGGTGCGTGAGCGTGCGGCTCATCACATTTCGCAGGTGTCATCCAAGATAAACCACCTCCGCACCTCCTCCCCTTTTGCGTCGTACTTTGCCGGGGTAATGCAAGATAAAGGAAACCCCGATTTTGTAGTTAGGATATGTACTACTCCACTCATCCCGCCTGTCATGCGCTGGCGCGATATGTATTATATCTACATCTCGTTTCGGCAATACATAGCATATATGCACATGTATTTGCTATACTAGAACTAACGACGGGTAAGAACGTATGACCGAATCGTTAGACAGAAGACAGGAGAGTCAGATGCCGAAAAAGCCGCCATCGAATGGCAAGCTCCAATTGAATATCTGGATTTCAGAGGATATGAAACAATACCTGGATGAACGCTCCGAACAAGAAGACCGCCACAGGTATGAATTGATCGAGGAACTCATTCGCAAAGACATGGCTATCCATCACGGGGAGAGCATTGAACAACACTCCCTACCGGTGATCAGCGAGATTATTGAGACCAAATTACGCAAAGCGACTGTACAGTTGCGCACCGATCTGCGCGAAGACATGCAGATTGAAATCATCGAACAGATCAAAACCATCACCCGCAACAGCGATAATCGATTGGCTAGCCTCATCGTGCGTGCCGTGCGTGACACTGGCATTCTACGCCGTCTACTCTACGCATTTGTGGCAAAAACACACGGGGCCGCCTTTGCCACGGAAGCGTACGAGAGTGCCAGGGAGAAAGCCGGGCAGGAACTCGCTTCGCGTGTCACGGCAAAGAAGGAGGCTGACTAATGGACCAGGACGTCACCTATCAAGACCTGGAGCCGATGATTGAGGCAGAGGTGTCTACTCCGCTTCCCGAGGGACTGGTCGAACCAGAGTGGTTAGAGCTGCCGGAAATCGAGCCGGAATGGCTTGAACTGCCGGAGATCGAGCGAGACTGGTTAGAACTGCCAGAAATCGAACCCGAATGGGTCCAGGCGATCGAGCAGGGCGAGCCAGAACACCTCCTTGAAGCTCCCGAGCTGGAACAAGGATTTGACCTGGAGCACTGAGCTATGATCGCCAAAGGGAGATATATCAAAGGGGGAGCCGCGAACAGCGCGTCCGCCGCCGGGCATCTCAATAGCCACCTGAAATACCTTGAACACCGCAGCCGCGACGATCAGGAGAGCCGCGAAGATCGCTCCATTTTCTCAAAGGGGGACGATGCTGTCGAGCGCCGAGACGCGGTGAACGATGTGATGGAGCATAGCAGCTACAGCGTCAGCTATCACAAAATTGTACTCTCTCCGGGTGACGATGAACCAGTGCAGGATTGGCGCGAATGGACGCGTGAGGTAATGGCCGATCTGGAAGACATGCAGGGCAAGGAGATGCACTGGTACGCAGTGCATCACAGCAATACCGAGTACGAACATGTCCATGTGGTGGTTGCCGGGGCGGGAGAAGACCGGGAGACGGGCCAAGAGGTAGCCGTGAAGCTCTATCCCCAGGACTACCAGCAGCTACGGGAATCAGGCCATGAGCATAGCGAACACGAATTTTATTACCAACTTGAAACAGCACTGCAAGAATTAGAGAGACAGGACGATGTAGTGCGTGACCTGGAGCGCGAACTGACGAATGACTTATCCCTTGCATTTGATATCGAAGGAGATCACGAGCGATGAAATGGCCGAGAAAAGTGTTCTTTGTGCTCTGGTTAATCCTCGTAGTGTGGCTTGTCGCCTGGCTGTATCCCTTTGTCCGCCCACTCCTCCAGCATCCGCCGAAGAGTGGCTTGCTGACCGCACTGGCACACAATTTGTTGACCTCGCAGCAACCTCAGAGTCTCCTGGCTAGCCCCATGCCCTGGGTGCTGCTGGGGATCGGCGGGCTTATGCTGCTCATGAGGGAGATTGAGACGCGCACCAGGCGGCTGGATACGCATGGGTCGGCCCATCACGCGACCAGGCGTGAGAGGCGGCCCTTTGTCCACGCGCCGCGACACTTCCCGCGTTTGCCCAGGTTGCACAAACCGCGATCCTCGCCGTTCCCACAGGCGCAGCACAGGACCCCGGAGGCGCGCCTGGTACTTGGTACCTCTCATGGGAGAGTGATTTCCCTCTCAGAGAAACAGCAGGAATCCAATGTGATCGCCGTCTCCTCCATCGGGGCGGGCAAAACAGCGCGCATCGTGACCCCCAACCTCCTGGAGGAACCAGGCAGTCGCTCGCTCCTCATCTCGGATGTCAAAGGGGAACTGGTGCGCCTTACCGCAGGAGCCGTCTCGCGCTCCCATGAGGTATGGGTGTTCGCCCCGCACAAACCCCAGGAGAGTGAGGGGTACAATCCGCTCGCCCACATTCGCGGAGTGGAGGATGCCCAGGAGTTTGCGCGCTGCTGGGTGGAAAATACGGGCAAGAGTAAAGAGGACTTCTGGCCCGATTCCGCCAAGCGATTAATGACCGCCGCCATCTTACATCTTCGTACAGCAGAACCGGATGCCTCCTTCAGCCGCGTTGCTGAAATCCTGTGCATCATGACCTATCCCCAGATGAAACACATCTTGCTGACCAGCCCCTCGAACAAGACCAGAGAGGCGGTAACCGCCCTATTCGACTACCTGGATAAAAATCCGAAACTGGTCGGAAGCCTGATGGCGGATACTGGCACTCGCTTCCAACTGCTGGTCAGCGACCAGGTTCGCGCGGTGACGGCCCACAACGACATCGATTTTCGCGTCATGGTCGAGCGGCCTATTGCCCTCTACCTCTCTATTCCGCGCCGGTATCAGGAGCGGTATCAACCACTCTTAGCCTGCTTTATGATGCAGGCATTTGCCGCCTGGGAGGAACGCGCGGAAGAAGAGCCTGACGGGCGACTGCCGCGCCGCATCATGTGTTACCTCGATGAGTTTGCCCAGCTCGGGTACATTTCGAATTTCTCCAACTACATCAGTACCGCTCGCCATAGCGGCGTAGGGATACTGATGGTACTCCAAAGCTTCAGCCAGGTGGTCCAGAAATACGGAAAGAATGCCCTGGATAATATCCTGGTGAATACCGTCACGCATCTCTTGCTGCCGGGCGCGGGACTCGAGGAAACCGAGTATTACAGCAAACGGATCGGCAACACGACGGTGCGCACTGAGACGCACAACACTTCCGGGTCCGGCATGGATGCCCGAGAAGGCTGGACGCAGGGGGAGACCGGGAGGCGGCTCATAACGCCCGACGAGTTGCGTACTATGCCAGAGGACAACATGTTGATGGTCAGCGCCGCCGTAGCGCCGTTAATCCTACGCACGAAGCTCTACTTCCAGATTCGCCGCCTGGTACGGTTGGCGAACCTGCCTTTCTCGCGTGGATCTCGTAAGGGTCAAACGTTGCCAAAGAGACTACCGACCGCGGCAGGATCGTCTGCACCGCTACCGTCAACAGGCAAGCAACCATCGACAAAGATAGACAGCGACCAGGAAGATGGCGATCAGGGAAATCAGCAGTACTTTCTCCCAGAGTAAAGGTGACTGGAAGGAATTCCAGCGAACTAACCTCTGGGAATGGCAGCTAGCAGAGTGACAGGAATTCATACATATGAGGCCGAAATAAAAATCGTAGACGCCAAACCGAATGTTGTGTGACGACTTACAACGAGAAAGCCCTAAACCCAGCCCTGACCTGCCCTTCGGGCTTTGCTCCTATGTACCATTACACAATATTCGCTATGGCATCTGAATCATTAGGCAAGTAGTACTCTCTCAACCTCGCCACTTTGCCTTATACTATTTTGCAGAGTATACTCCTCTCATCTCAGCTAAGATTTCTCTGATAAGCCATGTGAGCGAGGAGAGCGAAAATGACCCATGCACACTACTATTACATGTGAAATTGTAGTCGCTTATTCGCAATGCCCTCGGAAGGCTTTCCTTCTGCTTTGCACTGATGAACAGGAATTGCCGCATGAATACATACTTATACTTGAACAGCAGAAGAGACTCAATCAGACCAACTACATAGATATGCTCATTGCAGACAAACAAACATTTCCTGAAGAGACTTCGTATGGTGTAAATGCCCTCACCAATAACGATAATCTTGTCACCCAGGCAACGCTCAAGGCTGCAGGCCTAGAAGCTTCTTGCGATGTTTTAACCCGGGAAAGTAACAGTTCATCTTCAGGTGGCTGTTGCTACGAACCGACGATTGTTGCCGGGACATACAGTATCAGCAAAGAAGAGGAATTTGAGCTAGCCTTCACGGGATTCGTGCTTGGACAAATGCAGAAGAAGCTTCCCCTGGTTGGACATATCGTTAGGATGGGAGGCCAAATTGATAGAGTGAAGCTGGAACCATACTATAAAGAGCTGAAACGATTCCTTGATCCTCTGCGAGCATGGCTCGTAGCGGCTCCCGCCGATCCGCCTCCTGTCATATTAAACAAACATTGCCCATCCTGCCAATTTCTGACAGTGTGTAGAGCTCAAGCGGAAAAAGCGGACGATCTGAGTCTGTTAGATCGCATGACTCCAAAGATCATGCAGCAATACCATAAAAAAGGGATTTTTACGGTCAAACAGCTCTCCTATGTCTTTAAGCCGAGACGTAGTAGGAAGCAAACGAAGAAGACAACTACCCCTCACAAATTAGAACTGCAAGCGTTAGCAGTAAGGACGAACAAAGTTTATATTCATGAACTTCCCACCTTGACCAGGCATTCTGTTGAGCTATTTTTGGATATAGAGGGGATACCGGATCAACACTATTACTACCTCTTTGGTTTGTTAGTCTATGAGAACGGCAATTGCTCGTATTTTCCTTTCTGGGGAGAGAGCACTTCGGATGAAGAACACATCTGGCACCAGTTTCTTGAAAAGATCAACGAGTATCCTGGGGCGCCAATCTACCATTACGGGATGTATGAACCTAGAGCTATTGAGAAACTAGCGACGCGTTACCAGATCGATTGCGGGCATCTCAAGCAGCGCATGGTCAATGTGCTTGCCTTCATTTACGGGAAGGTGTATTTCCCCACACGGTCAAATAGTCTAAAGGACATTGGAAGATGTATCGGTGCGTCCTGGACATCGTCCGATGCGTCAGGCTTACAAACGCTCGTTTGGCGTCATCAGTGGGATAAGACTCAGCATACGGAGTACAGGCAGCTCCTGATTACCTATAATACAGAGGATTGCCAGGCCCTCTATCTGCTGACTGATGAGCTTACCAAGATAGGGGCTACTGCGGCTTCGCAACCAAACATGGACTTTGCTGATCACCCGAAGCAACTTTCAACGCCTGTTGGAGAGCAGATTCACGGTCGATTCGAAGCGATCCTCAAAATCGCGCATGCTGATTACGATGGGAAAAAGATAAGCATTCAACAAGATAATGGACAGGGGAGTACCAAGGGTAAAAGACCTGGCGCATTAGTAGGTCATCAGGGGTATACGCGACTCATCCCGAGGGCAACAAAAGTAATCCGCATACCACAGAGAGAAATCTGCCCTAAATGTGGTGATGTATCTTTGCGAGCATCAGCGAAGATGGCTGAAAGAACGATTATTGATCTCGTCTTCTCCACAAATGGCTGCCGGAAAACTGTTACAAAGTATTTGGGAGCAGAAGGATATTGCCAACAATGCTGTCGTTACTACAGGCCAGAGGAAATCAATAAATTAGGCACTTCCCAATTGTTTGGGCATGGCCTGCAAGCCTGGGTAGTGTATCAGAGGCTTGTGCTTCGCCTGCCGTACCGGCTTATAGTTCAAGTGATAGGGGATCTTTTTAATGAGTCGATCAGTGAAGGGGCAATCCTAAACTTCTTCACTAACTTTGCCCGTTACTATGCAGATACGGAGCGCTTGCTAATCAAACACATTCTAGCAAGCCCATTCATTCACGCTGACGAAACACAAATAAACATCCAAGGTGTTGAGCATTATGTCTGGGTTTTCACAGACGGAACCCATGTGGTCTTCAAAATGACGGAAACACGTGAGGCAACAATTGTTCATGACTTTTTGACTGATTATCAAGGTATATTGATCTCTGATTTTTACCCAGGCTATGATTCCATAAAGTGCCAACAACAGAAATGCCTTGTTCACCTGATTCGCGATCTGAACGAGGATCTTTGGAAGTTCCCTTTCGATGGTGAATTTGAATCCTTCATCTTAGAGGTCAAGAACCTGCTTGTTCCTATGCTAGAAGCTGTTCAAAAGTATGGGCTCAAGAAAAGGCACCTTCATAAGTTTAGCAAGCTGATAGAGCAATTCTATGAAAAGGTTATTACTGATAAGATCTACCATTCCGAACTGACCATGAGATATCAAAGTCGTTTCAAGCGGTATCGACACAGCCTCTTTACGTTTACTGAACACGACGATATCCCGTGGAATAATAACATGGCGGAAAGAGCTATCAGGCATCTCGCTGTCCAAAGGAAGATATCGGGATTTTTCTTCAAATCCTTTGCTCCCAAGTACTTGTTAATGCTTGGGATTACACAAACGTGCCGGTTTCAGGATAAATCGTTGCTCAAATTTCTTATGTCTGAAGAGAAAGATATCGATACCTTTAAGAGGATCAGACCTCACAAGGGATCACTACCAGTTCATTCATCAACCAGCTCCCTAGAACTGGAGCATAACGCTGGCACTGATGTGTGAAACTGGTGTTTATATTTAAGCATACGGGTGGTTTGACCTTGACCCGGTTGAGTGGAATCAGCGAACGTGGAAACTCAGCTTTATGTCGCTGAGCCGCATAAGCATTTGCCTTCTATCGAAAGGACGCTCGACGAATAGTAATTCTCCGATAGTGAGTAGATTACTCATCGTATGGCTTCCCACCCCGAGAAGACGCACCGCTACGCCAAGCGCAACATATTTGTCTTGGCCTTCATGACTCGACGCCATACCATCTCCAACCTCTGCTTTATGATACCTAACTCTCTGATTACAACTCATCTACAAGATGTAGCAGTGATCGCATGTCACTTGTTGATGTTTAACCCTTCAATACTGTCTATATCAATGCTTCGGTCCAAATATTTTTCAAGCACTCTTACCAGCTTTACCACCGTAACCCTGGTCGTCGCTTTGCCGTTGCCGAGACGGATGATGGTTGCTACATCTACACCGCTCTGGTCTGCCAGTTCTTTCTTTCTCAGTCCTGCCTCCGTAATGAGATCGTTGAGTGTTGCCATGTTTCCCTCCCTAACGTCGTACAAGGCCAATAGTAGCTGAAAATAGTTGTAACTAATAATACCAAACAGGCTTGATATTGTCAATGAAGAGCCTTGATTGCTAATGTATACATTAGAAAATCATGGTAAACATTGACTTTTAATGACTTACAAGGTACTATTAGAATTGTGCCATGAAATTTGGAGAGAGAAGGCGAGTTGAGTGTTGCCATTACCGAACCGTAGGTATATCGAAGAGTTTCATGGTCACACCTACTTTGCATACCCCGTAGAGTAAAGCTTATTTTCTAGAGGAAGAAAGGAAGGTGATAAAAATGCTGGTCCCGTGTGTCAGACGGAAACCAGCTTGCGGGAACCGCCAACCTTTGTGAGTTGTTCATTCGTTCCCATGATGAATCAATGCACATGGGCAACGTTCCGTCAAGAAAGGTGAGACCATGAGCGATCAACAGACGATCACTCCGCTTGATGAACGCGCGCAGTTTAGCGATGGCGCGCGACAGGGACATATCCTGTATTGCCAGGCACATCAAGGGAAGATGCTTCGCCCCCGTGAGGTGTACGACCTGCTGATGACCGTCCTCTTAGATACGACCCATCCGAGCATGTGGAATGCCGGGTATATCGCCGGCTGGTTTATCGCTTTGTGCCAACTCCCCCAACAGAGCGAGGCACCGCTCACTTCACCTGCGATGCCGCCTGTATTGTCCTTCACTGACGAGGATTGCGCCTTCTATGGGCACGAGTGGGGCGGTAGCGATCGATCAGGGGAAAAGCGGTGTGTGCAGTGCGCCATCAGAGGCTATTGCCCACGATGCACTCCGCTCGGATCAAGAGGAGCAGAACCCTATTTCTGCACTAGGCATACGCAGACGGAGAGGCAGGTGCAAGCGTGACCAGCTTCTCGGAGAGTCCATCAAACAACAGTAGGTCTTCTCAATCTCAGTACGACAGCCGGGCACAAGAGTCCTGGATGCCACTTGATGAGCTGGCAGAACTGTGGGCCGCCTATGGAGACGCGGCGCGAAGTGTCGAGGCCCTCACAGCGACCAGCGCTGCGTTCGCCGCTCTGGCCGAGGAACGCGAAGCGCTCCACGCGGTGACACTGCTGGCCCGCTCCGACTGGCGGAGCGGAGATGCACCAGCCTTTGGTAAATCGCGCCACTTTCTTCAACAGCAGGAGATCATCGAGTGCCTGGGCCTGGCAGCCGCGCACTGGTTTGAGGCAGCGCGCGCTTTGTCCAACGAGGAAAGCACGCCCTCTTCTGATCAAGGGGAACCTCTACCACCGAACTTTGATCTTGACACGCTCATTGGCTACACACTCGCGCAACGAGCGCGGATCTGGGAGATCGCTCACGCTCTGCTTACTGAACAGGTGCGTCCCTATCGTGAGTTGTTGGAGCGAGGAACGCCCTCCTCGCCGACAAACCCTCCAACAACCGAGGTGCCATCATGAAAGAGCAACACGGTCCAGGTTTCCCTATACGACGCGCCAGCCTCCCACCTGAAGAACTTGAACGCTTGCAGAGCCAGGAAGCGGTCCGCCATCGCGCCGAGCATCATGCAGGACTTCATCCTGAAGACGGCCCATACATGACCGCCCAATACAATGTACAACAGCGGCGGCAGACCGATGCCAGCAGAACGAGCCATCACGTCGATGTAGAAGAAGATGAAAGAGACGACAGCAGCGATAAGCGCTGGTCGACCCGCTTACCGTCCAGTTCCCGACGGTACTACACAACCGCCGGGCAACAGGTCTACCAGCAGGGGAACACCCGCTATGTCATCCACGACGCGCCCCCACCGAGGCGAAAGGTCCTTCCGCCACATTCATCGCAACGGGAGGAGGAACCCGAACCCCTGCAACGCGCGCGTCGTCGCATTCGTCTACACTGGTCGGTCTATCTGGGACTGGGCATGATCGTGATGATCTTCGGCTGGCTGGCGTTCACCACGCTCAGCAACTGGTGGCAAACCACCCAGGATGACTGGCACTATAGCAGGCCCCGCACCTTTCAGATCGACGCGGTGGTCGGCCATCACGACTCGCAGAGCAACCCGTCCCATCTCATTGCCCTCAACCTCGACCGGCATGTGATCGTGATTGAACTGCCGGGAGGCGACCCGTCCAAAGCAGTGATCTACAGTGGCCCGGTGCTGGTTGGCGAGGGGCAAGACCTGACTCCGGTGACGCTCACCTTCAAGGACGTGAACGGGGACGGCAAGACAGACATGCTCGTCCACATCCTCGACCAGACCATTGTGTATCTCAATGATGGGACCAGGTTCAGCCCCGTGAAACCGGGGGAGCAAGCAACGTTGTAGCACGTATTCTACTCATCGGGGGGAAAGCCTTTCTCTCCCCCCGATCTCAAAACGAGGAAGCGACCATGCAAGAACAGGACGAACTGCAAGCGCACATTCACCACCTCCTGGCTCGTCTTCATGACCATACCTATGAAAAGCACCAACCACCAGCAGAAGCAACCGAACCCATAACGAGCAGGTCGGAAGTAGACCAGGAGGAGCCTCTCGAAACCTATCACATCTATCCGGTGTCAGATGGCATCTATATCACCAGAGAGGAAGAGGCAGCAGACGAGCGCACCATTGAGAGTACTCTTACCGCAGAGGGAGAACCAGAGGAGCTTCTTGTCACGCCAGCGTTTTCTACAACTATTGGTCAAACACAGCGCGAACTCCCTGTCTTTTCGTTCTTCCTTCTTGCTCTTTGTCTCTTCATGTGTATCGATATGCTCAACTTTTACATCATGACCCAACTCATGCCAACAGCAACAATCACCATTCTCCCTATAACAAGAAAACTCACCGCCACGTCCACGGTTGCACTTGTCCCAGACAGCCCAACCGGCGGTCAATTACGGGGGAGATTTTTTGCAGCGCTGACCCTCTCTCAAACAGAAACCGCGCCAGCGACTGGCAAAGGTCACCAGGACGCCCGCAGCGCTACAGGGTCGATCCTGTTCTATAACGGTGCCTATAGTCCGCAGTCAATCCCGGCCGGAACCATCATCGCGAGCGCAGGCGGGATAGCTATCGTGACCGACCAGGATGCCACGATCCCGGCTGCCAACCCACCGAGCCTGGGACAGGCTGCCGTTCCAGCACACGCGCTCCATGCGGGACAACAGGGTAATATTCCATCGCTCGCGATCGATCTACCATGCTGCTTGCCATCGGTGTTTGCCAAAAATGTCGCCCCTTTTGCTGGCGGTCGGGATGCCAGAGACTTTACCGTCGTTACCAGAGAGGATATACAAAGGGTTGAGATAAACCTGATCGCTCAGCTGCTCCAGAGTGAACAGGCCGCATTAACCGCGCGGCTGACCCCCGGTGAGGCGCTTGCTCCTCCCACCTGTACACAGGCAGTGACAAGTGATTATCAGGTAGGAGAAGAGGCAACGTATGTGTCGGTAACCCTCTCAGAAACGTGCAGCGCGGTAGCCTACGGTACAGTGGCGTTTCAGAAAGTCGCCGCGCAGGGACTCGCGGAGCTGGCGAAAAAGCAGGTCGGAGCACACTTTAGCCTGATTGGAACCGTTCAGGTAAATATTCTCCATGCAGTAATCACTAACAAGCAGCAAGGAAGCGCCACGCTAATTATACAAACGAAAGGTATGTATGCCTACCAATTCAGCCCGCAAGAACTGGCGCAGGTAAAGCAACGCTTGCTTGGAATGCCAGAGCAGAAGGCATTACGCCTGCTGTCAGGGCTGCCGGGGATACAAAACGCCACCATTGACGAGGAAGAAGGCAGCCAGCCACTTCCCGATAGTCTCGACGCCATCCACATCCTCGTCCTCTACGAGGCGTGGTGAGCGATGGGAGAAGCGATTACGTACTCTTCCGCAACCTTGAAAGAGGAGCGATAATCCCCAATTTCTTGAGGCTGATTTTGAGGAAATTCAAGCAGAGAAAAGAGAGGTGAATGTACAGAAGTTCTATGTAAAGTGGGTTTCGTTCCGCTTGTGAGGGTCGCCCACAATATGTATGGATTATGTATAGAATTAAGCCGTCGTATTTGTAAATATAATGCGCTCTCGCTATAATAAAGCCGTGTTTGAGCGAGCTTTTACTTACAGCAAGGAGTGCAAGCAATGACCAGCAAGGAGAGAGAAATCTTCTACAGGCTTCTTATCGATCTGTTTTTAGATCATCCAAGCAGAAGAACGCGAACAAGTGGGCAAGAAATAAAGGGGACCAAGCATGAGAAAGTTTCAACCGATGCCGGAAGATCAGGGCGGACAGCAGGTCAGGCCGACACTGCGAACCGATAAACCCGTTGCAGCCTATGCTCGTCGCTCACCATCCTACGCGAAGGACGAGAAGAAGGACAAGACCCAGAGCCGTGAAATGCAGACCGAAGACATCAGGGTCTGGACGCTAGAACAGGGGTGGAGGGGGAAAGACTTCCACCCGTACTTCTCCGATTTCGGGCTGAGCGGCGCACTGCGCCCCGACCAGCGCCCCGATATGCTGAGACTCTTTGACGACATAGATGTGGGAAAATTTGACCACGGCACCGTCATCTGCTACCAGGAAAGCAGGCTTTTCCGCGACGAAACGCAGATTTACTACAACCAGTTTATCGACAAGTGCAGGCAGCACGATATTGAGGTTGTCGTCATCTCGCCCTACCTCATGATCTATGACTTCCGGGACGATTTCCTCACGGAGATGTTCCGCTGGAAGTGTAAAGAGTCGGCGGACTTCATCAAGCGGCACGTCAGGGGGTGGATGCACCCGGCCAGGTACAGAGCGGCGTGGTTTGACGGGGAGTGGGCAGGCTACGGCAATATCCCCACAGGGTTTATCGTGGATTACGATGAGGACAGCCCGACGTACAAGAAGCTGATCCCCTACTGGCCCCACGCGGAGAGAAAGCGCGAGCTGCGGATGCTGTTTGTGGAACTGGGCTGCGATATCGGCTTGCTGTACAGGAGGCTCAGAGAGTCCCCCATCATCTTCCCCGAGTTCGAGCCGTGGGTGGACCCGAAGGTCGTCAACAGGTACCAGGTAGCGAAACACCCGGGCGGCGGGTACTGCCCGATGGATAAAGCGACCATTATCTGGATGCTCACCGACGTGAACGATATCGGGTACCGGACGATCAACAACGTGATACGCCGCAACAGCAAGGGAGAGAAAGTCATCGACCACGAGCCGATCATCGAGCGAGAGCTTTTCGACCTGTGCTTCTACCCCCTCGCGGAAACCGACCTCGATGGCAATCCGATCAAGGAGAAAAAGGCGCGACGGTTCATGCACCGGGGCAATACGCCCGAGTTCGGACTGCTCAAGTTCAGGATAGCATCGAACCAGGGAGAGGTATTCACGCACCCCTGCCGGGGTATTCCGGCCTACGTCATCAAAAAGCTGGAGAGCGAAACTTCCCTGCGGCACTACCTTTACCACGCCGCGATACCCTGCGTGGAACTGGACGAGATCATCGTCGACCGGCTCATGCAGCACGCGCGCGAGATCACTCAGAACCAGGAAGACATCGAGGAGTACGAGAAACAGGCGCACAAGAAGCGGGAGGAGCGCCAGAGGAGGCTCGCCCAGGTAGAGCAGTCGATCAGAGACATCGACAAGAAGCAGGCGGGATTAACGCGCAGCCAGGGGCAGGTGGAAACGGAGATAGAGGAGGCAGAGAAGGCGGGGGATGAAGCGCAGAAAGCGATCAAGGAGAGGCGCAAGCAGCTCATCATCGGTGAGATAGAAACGCTCGAATTCGAGAGGATTAACCTCGTGAAGGCAGTGGTGGAACTGGAGGAGGATTCAGAGGGCAATCTGGGATCGCTCGACGAGGAAATCAAGAAGCTAGAAGCCGCGTGGCCCCAGCACACCTTTGAAAAGCGGCGGTCGTTCATCAATTTCCTGATAAAAGAGGTGAGGATAGAGAGGGTGTCGCCCCACTGGGTATGGGTGCAGGTCTGGTGGCTGCACGAGGCGTGGGGCAGAGAAGAGATGTACTACCACCGCAACGTGAGCGGCAAGCATGATTGGACGGAGGAGGAAGAGGCGATCGCCCGGGAGCACTACGCGGCAACGCCGCGAAATGAACTGATGGCCCTCCTGCCGGAGAGGGGGTGGGACACCATCACGGAGCACTGCCGCACGCACGGGCTGAGGAGGCGCATCGTGGAGGGCAGGGTTGATTGGCCGCGCAAGCTCGCCTACGCGGACCTGGAATTCATGCGCAGCGCGGGTATCCCCATCGAGGCCAGACGCACCAATTGGGAGCGGCAACATTGAGCAGTTCAACCTGCATATATGCGCCAAAGACGCCGCCCGCCACTTTTACGCCATACGAGGCGATAGCATCTTTGAACCGCTCGACAAGCGGTTCGGCCAGGGCGGGTGGCGCGGCATCCGTATAGCCGGGGCGTCGTCCTTTCCGCGCATCAGCATACAAAGTGAATTGCGAGACTACCAGAGCTTCTCCACCAATATCCAGAAGAGAGCGGTTCATCTTGCCCGCGTCATCCTCAAAGATGCGCAAATGCACGATTTTCTCCGTCATTGTTTTGATCTGTGTTTCGCCATCGCCATGTCCAATGCCCAGCAAAATCAATAAACCAGGCCCGGTCTCGCCAACTATTTGCCCGTCAATGGTCACGCTGGAGTGGGTTACGCGCTGTAATAATGCTCTCATACTATGATCCAGAGGGAGATAGTGAAGTCTGAATCGCCACTGCAATGGCAATCGAAAAGGTCTGTAAATCAGCAATGCTCACATCGAAGGCGCTGATGCCGAGTAGTTCGGCGCGGCGTTTCGCGTTGCCGTGCAGGGTGACGGTGGGGCGACCGCTGCGCAGTTGCACCACTTCCATTTCGCGCCACGCCACGCCATGCAGACCAGTACCCAGAGC
>JBOGTO010000589.1:0-3124 GCA_050695155.1 Ktedonobacteraceae bacterium | reverse complement strand
CTGTCATTCTGAGCGCAGCGAAGGATGACAGGCAAAGCGCAGGATGACAGCCGGGATTGTGTGAAAGCGCGGGGCTTGCTCTGACTTGCCAGCCTAATGCAGCACAGCGTTTTCAGGGACAGCGAGTAGCGAGGCCGCGCCGACGAGTGGGGCAGTTTCGCCCAGTTTTGCCAGGCGCAACTCAAGTTTTGAGGGTGTGAGGAGTTTGTCGATTTTTGTTTGTAATGCTGGTAAAAGGGAGGGGGTGTTGAGAGCGATGGCACCGCTTACGGCGACCACGTCGATACGTGTGAGTTGCGCCAGGTTAATCAGCCCGATAGAGAGTTTTTCGGCGAAGGTTTCCCAGAATGCGCTATCCGTCATATGTTCGACAGGTCTTCCATAGCGTAACTCCAGTTGTCTGCCACCTGTATAGGTTTCCAGGCAGCCTGTCATTCCACACAGGCACTTACGCGAGTTGCCGTCGAGAACCTGGTGTCCAATCTCAATCGACGAAATGAGGCGCGTACTCGCTTTCCCCAGTTGTATAGCTGCGCCCGTGCCGGTTGAAACCGTCAGATACGCGCAGCGCTCAACCGTTTGCAACACACCGAAACGCGCCTCGGCCAGTAAACCACATACGGTATCGTGCGCCAGCCGCACGGGGGAGGCGCACAACGCTGCAAGCTGGCTTACAAACGGCTTGTCGATGTAGCCAGGCAAGTTGGGCGCGAAGATGACCGTTTGACCATCCTTCGCAATACGAGCCGCGATGGAGACGCCTATGCCGGAAGCATGTCGAATGCCCCGTTTCTGTAATACTTGCGCGATGTGCCGGAGTTGTTCTTCGTAGTCCGCATATGTGGGGAATTTCGCCAGCAACACATATGTTGGCGTATCGAGAGAGGAAAAAAGGCCAATGCGCGTATTGGTGCCGCCGATGTCAATGCCGATCAATGGCGCATTATGGCCTTTTGGTGCTTGCTTTTGCATTTTTGTCAAATAGTTCGTTGATATGCGTAGGAATACATCTCTATACAGGATAACTGGACAATGCTATAGTGGGATTATACGCTATTGTTCTGTACATCGCACGGAGGACACATATGCACGAAGAAACAAAACAACCAGGGCCGGGAGCGGCCCAAACAAGCCATCCAATGCATCATCGCGTTGCGCTGTTCCAACATAGTCCCCACCCTCATCAGCCACGCAACGTGAATGAGGTGCAAAAAGAAGAACAAGCAACCGCTGGCCTGAATACCAGGATTGCGATTGGACTCACGAATGGTGTTGGCACCATGTGGACAGCATATACATTTGCTGTGATAGCTGTCGTTGGACTGTTCGCTATCCTTGGCGTGTTCAGTCCCGTTGTGGCATTGCTCGTTGCCTGGGCATCGCAAACGCTGATTCAACTGGTTTTATTACCGGTGATCATGGTTGGGCAAAATGTACTCGGTCATAAGGCAGAACTCCAGTCTGAAGAACAGTTCCGCACAACAATGAGTACTTATCATGATATTGAGCAGATCATGCAGCATCTTTCCGCGCAGGATGCTGAATTGTTGAAACAATCCCATATGATCATTCACCTGCTCAAAGCGTCCGGGATTCCATTAGAACAGCTGATGGCTATCCAGAACAATGGAGATGTAGCTACTACTGAGGTTCAGGCGCAGGGGTAAATAAAAATGGCCGGGCAGCCAGGAACTTTCGTGGCTGCCCGGCCATTTCGCTAGACGCGGGTCGTGCGCGACCTTGTGAGAAGATTGTAGATCAACACAATCAAGGCGACCACGAGCAGAATCCAAACGAGGCCACCGGCAACATGGAAAATCAATCCCAGTATCCACAAGATCACGAGAATAACAACTATCGTCCAGAGAATACTACCTAACATTTTTACACTCCTTTATCTGTTCCTGTCCTTGACAGTTTAATGGGACTCATTGGCTTTCCCTCTCCATTGAGGAAAAGCTGAACCCAACTCCTCCCATTAACACGATGTACCCGAAGAAAAGGTTTTATCACTTGCCAGCTTAGCGAAACTGCTGTAAGGTATCATCAGGGAATTTTAATTTCATGCTTATTATTTGCTAAGGAGAATGTACATGTCTGCTGATATGCAGACAACGACTGGTAGGCCCCCGGCAGACCGTCCAACGGGTGAGGAGGCCATCGTCGTTGATAATTTTACGAAAAGCTACGGCTCAGTGCGCGTTGTTGATCAGTTGAGTTTGACGGTGCGGCATGGAGAGGTCTTCGCGTTGTTGGGGCCAAACGGCGCGGGTAAAACCACCACTATCGAGACGCTCGAGGGGTATCGCAAACCAGACGCGGGCAGTGTGCGCGTGCTGGGTCTCGACCCGATACGCGAGGAGCAAAGGCTCAAAGCGCAAATCGGGGTGATGCTGCAACAAGATGGGCTGTACCCCGGCTTGACGGCGCGCGAAGTGCTGCGTCTCTTCGCAGACTATTACCAGCAACCTCAAAATGTTGACGCGCTTTTGCAGCGCGTGGGTCTGGATGCTGCCAGCAAAACGCGCTGCCGCAGGCTCTCCGGCGGTCAGAAACGCCGTCTCGCGCTGGCGGTCGCCCTGGTTGGTAATCCATCACTGGTATTTCTGGATGAACCAACGGCAGGCATGGACCCACAGGCGCGCCTGGCTACCTGGGAAATCATCCGCGATCTTAAACGCGCTGGCACCACAGTGCTGCTCACGACCCACCTGATGGACGAGGCCGAGCGGCTAGCTGATCGTGTGGCGATCATCGATCACGGGCGGCTTGTTGCGCTCGATACGCCCGGCGGGCTGACTGGCACACAGGATGCCACGCTCGTGCGCTTCGTAGCTCCGGCGGGGCTGGATATGGCCCAACTGGCCGCGTTGCCCTCTGCCAACAAAGCCGAGGAGATTCGCCCCGGCAGTTACCTGCTCGAAACGGCGAATGCGCCCGCGCTCGTGGCCGAGTTAAGCGCATGGTTGCGCGATCAGAAAATTACGCTGACGGAATTGCGCGTAGGCCACGGCTCCCTCGAGGATCTCTTCCTCAAATTGACAGGAACGGATGTGAAAGATTAGATGGCTATAGCAACACAATCAATTCAACAAGGTGAGAAAGGACAGGCCGCGTCCTTTGG
>JBOGTO010000588.1:0-9853 GCA_050695155.1 Ktedonobacteraceae bacterium | reverse complement strand
CTCCTGCCCCAGCAAGCGACGCAAATTGGCGCGCGCTGCGTAGTATACTGCTTCCATGACGGTTCCTCCTGGTTGATAGATCATTCTTCTGCCAGGAGTGTACCGCTTTTGCTCCTCTCCGCGCCAGCCTACGATGTCAGGACTCCTTTCCGGTCACGAGGTGGGTAAACCATACAGCGACCCTTGCGGTCGCCACGCTCTACGCTGTCGCCACGCTCTACGCTGTCGCCATGCTCTACGCTGTCGCCATGCTCTATCGGCGCGTGCTATCCCCCATCAGCGATAGTCATGTCAGGTACATTGACAAGCAAACAATTTTCCGGTACGCTTCTGGTAATTCTTCACCTGGAATAATGCTCAGGAGGGTTTCATGAATGCCCCGGTAACTTTGCGTCGTGTCTTGAAATTCCGCACCGTTGTCTCTACCAGTACCGGACTGGCCTACGCGGCCATCAGCTTTCTTGGCTGTGTGCAACTGGCGTCACTTGTAGGCGGCGATTCGGGCTGGATAGCCATTGTGATTGCGGGCGCGCTGGCAGTACTGGCGGCTCTGTGTTTTTCGGAACTGAACTCGCTATACCCAACTGCCGCCGGGGTGCGACAGTACATGAAAGAATCTTTCAACGAGAACTTCTCGCTGATCGTCACCTATGGGTATTTGCTCACCATCATCACCGTTGTAGCCGCCGATAGCTATATTGTGGGCAGCGCCATCACCTACGCCTTTAATTTGCCGAACTGGGCTTCGCTTATCTGGATACTGGCTCTGTTGGGGTTGGCAATGGGCGCGAATCTGCGCGGCATCAAGATTGCCGGTCTCTTACAGGACATCACTACCTATAGCCTGTTGGCATTCGCCGTCGTTATTTCGCTGATCGCGCTGGCGAAAAACGGCTTCCAACTGCACAACCCTTTCGACGCGCTCTATCATCCCGACGCGCTGGTGAACGCGGTCGCCGTTGGCGTCTTTGTCTTCTCCGCTTTTGAATGGGTCACGCCGCTTTCGGAAGAAATCTCCGATATTCGCTTGATCCCGCGCGGCATGTTTATCGCCCTGGCGCTGCTCGGCATCTCCTATGCCCTCTTTACGCTCGCATCAAGCGCGTTGCTGAATGTGCATAGCCCGGCCATTTTCAATTCGCCCGTGCCGCAAATGCTCCTGAGCAAGGCCGCGCTGGGCCAGGTGGGCATCTGGCTCATGTTGATTGCTACGCTATTTACGGCGGTCATGACCTTCAACGGCGGCTTCGCCACAGCCTCGCGCTTTCTATATGCGGCGGCACGCGAAGACACGCTGCCACAGATTTTCGCGCGCATCAGCATAGCATTCGCCGTGCCGTATGTTGCCGTGATCTTTCTAACCGTTGCATCTGCTGCCGTTGCCGTGATTATCTTTCTAACGGGAGAATTTAACGCGCTGATCCTCTTTGGGGCGGTGCTGGAAGCGCTGATTTATACTGTAGCTGGCCTGTGCGTGCTGCGCCTGCGCCGCAAACATCCTGATGCCGAGCGCTCATTTCGCATCAAGGGCGGCTGGACCATCCCCATCCTGACCATTATCATCTTTGGCACACTGGCAATCCTGGCTTCGCTCGGCATCGGCTCCAACATCATGCCCGGCCTGCCCCTGATTATCTCCGTTGGCGTCTTTATTATCTCCGCGCTCTACGTCTTCCTGGTAGTGCCACGCCTGCGAGCCGCAGCCCAGGCGCGCCGCGCCACCACCAGACGCAGGCGCCCGGCGCGCGAAGCAACCAGCCCGGAGACAGGGCAGGGCTAATAGAAGTCACAAATTTTTCCCTTAGACCGCAAGCTACTGCCATACTGTTGTCACGCCTGCATGTTATCCTTCATACCAGTGAAGTGATATAAACGAAGAAAGATGATGCCCATGATCGCCCTTAGTAATCGCGTACACATGTTTGCGCGCCCGGATGTCAGGGATAAGCTGACCACATTTTTCACCGGCATTCTTGGTCTCAAAGTCCTGGTGAGTTCCGATGCACCGGGTCTTCCAACATCGGTCATCGCGGTGGTGTTCTCTAATGGCGCGTCTTTGAGCGTGGAGTTCACCGAGGATGCGCTCGATGAGCAACAAGCGCGTCGCGGAGCCTGGTTTGAGTTGAGAACCGATGATGCAAACACACTGAAGCAGAAGGTGCTTGACGCAGGTCTGCCCAGAGTGGAATATAGCGGCAACAATTTCTTCTACTTCCAGGCACCGGGCGGCCAGGTAATGCGCATCGTCTCCATCGACGAAAAATGAGAATTATCAGGGCCTGCGCCCTGATGAACTTTCACGAACAAGAGCGGTCAGGCGTTGTCATCCTGAGCTGTGGAAATGTCATCCTGAGCGCAGCGAAGGATCTCTGGCCGGGCGCAGATCCTTCGCTGCGCTCAGAATGATAGGCGAAGCGAGGAATGGCATCACCGAGTTTGATCGTCAATGTTCATCACACGCCCGCCTGCGGCTTTCAACAAACGATCGCGGATTGCCAGCCCCAATCCGCGATCGTCGAACTGGCGGCACAAAATTACCTGTACCTGCGCATCTTCTAAAGCACGCAAACCATGAAAGAGTGATGATGCGATCTGCGCGGAGTTGGTGGCGTTGCCGAGCGAGTATACTATTGCGCCGCTTTGTTGAAGAGTCGCCACATCTTCGTCGGCCACCAGCAAGCCGACGCGCTCGCCGCGCGCCTGTCGCTTTCGCGCTTCCGCCAGCATTGCCGCGCGCATGGACTCCGCGCTGCCATCGAAGAGCAAAAGCGGAATGGCGGGCGCGTAATGAGTGAGCATCTGGCCGGGCGAGTGCTGCGCTCGCGCATCGTTTTCAGCAGTATGAACTGCATCCGCCGTTTTTCGGGAGCGCGGGGGCTGCGCGTCAGGTACGACGGCGCGTAACGCCTCAAGACTGATGCCCCCTGGCCGCAAGATGGTGGGCAGCTTAGAGCAGAGATCAAGTACCGTTGACTCTACCCCTACTTCGCATGGGCCACCATCTAAAATCAGCGGGACGCGCCCGGCAAGGTCCGCCAGCACATGTTGCGCGTTGGTGGGGCTGACGTGCATGAAGCGATTCGCGCTCGGCGCGGCGATGGGCGAACCCAGCGCGCGAATCAGCGCCAGCGCAACGGGGTGACGCGGCATACGCACAGCCACCGTCTCCAATCCTGCCGTCACGAGATGCGGAACGCGCGGGCCGCGTGGCAGTATCAGGGTGAGCGGACCAGGCCAGAACGCGCTAACCAGCCTTTTTGCCTGTTCAGATAAAGTCGTCGTCAATAGCTCCAATGAGGCTTCGTCGGCGATATGCGCAATCAAAGGATCGCTATGAGGGCGTTCTTTGGCAACAAAAATACGCTCCAACGCGGCAGGCTGAAATACATCCGCGCCCAGCCCATAGACTGTCTCGGTAGGAAACACTACCACGTCGCCAGCGCGTAATAAGCCAACCGCGCGTTCGATAATCGATGGTTCAGGTTGCAAGGCATCCACATGTACAACTTCGGTTTGTATTTCATAAGGCATATATTATTGCTCCTTTGTGCTTATAGGGTGCCGGATGCCCGCCAGGGGCATCCCTACATATTTAGACGCCCCCTTGCCCCTCCCCACGCCGCCATTTGGAGGGGTGGGGAAACTCCACATGTAGGGATGCCCCTGGCGGGCATCCGGTGGACTCCACATGTAGGGATGCCCCTGGCGGGCATCCGGTGGGCAGTCTGGTAATTTGCCCGTCATCGCGTTAAAATGCTATACTTGTTACGTTCTAAACACTATGCAACGAAATGAACTAGAGTGGAATAGATGCGCAATCCTCACAACGAACATTCGCTGAACAAGCGCCGCATTATTGGCATTACAGGCATCATACTATCACTACTTATTATTCTGGGCGTTGCCGTATACAGCGCACATGCAGGTATACTGCCCAGTTCTAGCAAACCATCCACGGGCGGAATCTCCGTCTCCCCGAACCAGCAAATCAGTGCGTGCAAAACACCGCCGCACCAGGCGGGCGATACGATGCTCTCTATCCAATCAGCCGGATTGAAGCGCACTTTTCTCGTCCATCTTGCTCCCTCTTATGGCACGCAGTTACAGCCCGTTGTGATTAACTATCACGGCTATGATAACACGGCGCAGCGCACGGCTCAACATACCAATATGGGCGCGGAGGCGGATAAAGCGGGTTTCATCCTGGTTTTCCCGCAGGCCGTCGATAGCCCGCCGTCATGGGACGCTGGTATTGGTCACTACGGGCCTACTGGTGACGCCGACGATGTGCAATTCACCCGCGATCTGATTAACTACCTTGAAAGTAATTACTGCGTTGACACGCATCGCATCTACGTCACGGGCTATTCGGAAGGCGGCGGCATGGTGTACCGCCTCGCCTGCGAGTTGAGTACGCAGATTGCCGCTTTCGCCACCGTCGAGGGCGCATTCTATCATGTGCCAGGCGGATGCAATCCGGCGCGTCCCGTGCCGTTCCTGGAAATTCACGGGCAGGCCGATCAATTAGCGCCCTACGGCGGCAATCCAGACCTGGGTATGGCTTCTGTGCAGACGATGCTAAATCTCTGGCTGGGCCTCGATCATTGCCAGAACACCAACAAGGTCATTTACCAGAAGGCCGATGTGACTGGCACCGAATGGCCTGATTGCGCACCGGATACGGTGGTCGAGCATTATCGTATCAGCGATGGCGGTCATACCTGGCCCGGCTCCAGCCCGATACCCTCGCTGGGTTTTACCACCCAGACAATTGATGCCAATGTAGTGATCTGGAACTTTTTCAGCCAGTTTACCAACTAGTCTTGAGCGCGTCGTTCCCGATAGGCAACGTAATCTTCAAGCATCCTGATATAGTGCTTTGGCAACCGTTCGCGCATTTCGGCCTCATCCAGCCAACATGGATGGCCCTCAATGCTAGCTTTCAGCGATCCACCAACCACTTCGCCCGCAAACGTAACCGTCAATGTACTCAAACGATTCAGGCGAGTACTCTTCACCGGGTAGATGCCGATTGTATCGAGCAAGCGCACATCCAGCCCCGTCTCTTCGCGGAACTCGCGCTGCGCCGTTTCAATCGGGTATTCTCGCCAGCGTATAAACCCGCCTGGGAAAACTATCATACCGCCGGGCCGCTTCAGAAGCACAAAACGCCCCCGATCTTCCGCAATAACGCAAGCGCTCCCCATTGGAGGCAAATTACCCGCGAGCAGGAGGTTGAGCAAATTAAAGCAAATCGGCACCAGCCCCAGCACGGTGCGATAGAGGAATTGTTTCAACGCCATCAAATATCCGCCAATCTATTGTTGTCATGTGTACCGGCATATTATACAGTTTGCTTCTTGCGTCTCATGGCATCGCCCAGGCTGTGTAACCTTTACGGGTATATATAATGACTGGTTACTTGTATGTACGATAAGCACAGCATTCAATCATGATCTTACCACGCCTGCTAGCATTAAGATAGGTTCGTAGAATCGCATATCACGCGAAATATTGCTTGACATCAAACTTTGTGAGTGATACCCTTCTAACACAAAGATCATTCAGAGACGATTGACGTAATAAAGAGGATAGTATGGTAGAGCAGAATACAGGCTTCATTGACATCTCGAGCCAGGATTTCCCTGAGCAGGTGCTTCAGGCTGAACAAATGGTGCTGGTTGATTTTTCTTCAGCGAAGAGCAACGCCTGCCAGATTTTTGATGCGGAGTACGCGGCGGTGGGCAACGAGTACCGGGGGCGTGTCACATTTGCCCGCCTCAACATCGATACTGATACCAGCCTGACCAACGAATGGAATGTTACAGGCATCCCGACGGTTATTTTCTTCAAAAACGGGCAAGAGATCAACCGCATCAACGGCATCGTGATGCGCCAGAAACTACGCAAGCAGATCGAGGGTACGCTGCTGGCGCACTTCTAACAAGGTAGATTAGTGCAGGAGGGGTTGGGGTTCCATGCATCCAATGTATCCAATCCGGTTACAGGCTTCCTTACATGAAACAATCTGGGGGGGACGCAGATTGGAGCGCGACGAGTGGAAGCAGCTTCCAGAGGGTAATGTCACAATCGGCGAGGCGTGGGAAACAGAGATCAACACCATCGCGCAAAATGCTCCCTATAGCGGCAAGACACTGGGCGCGCTCGTGCAGGAATACGGGGAAGACTTGCTCGGCTCACAGGTGATAGCCATCTTCGGCCATCGTTTTCCACTGCTCGCCAAGTTCATCGATGCCAACGCCAAACTTTCGGTACAGGTGCATCCTGATGATCGCTATGCCGCACAATACGAACATGGCAAGCTGGGCAAAACCGAGTTCTGGTATGTTCTGGATGCCGCCCCTGGCGCGTCGATTGTTCACGGCTTCAAGTCCCCCACTTCGCGCGCGGAAGTCCTACGCGCTATCGAAACTGTCACGCTGGAGAATCTGCTCGCTGAATTGCCGGTTGCGCCCGGCGATGTGATCTTCGTACCGGCTGGCACGGTTCATGCCATCGGCAGTGGCGTTCTGCTCTACGAGCTACAAGAGTATTCAGATATAACCTACCGCATGTACGACTATGGCCGGTTGACCACTGCCGGAATGCCCCGCGAACTGCATATACAGCAATCATTGAATGTCTGTGACTACAATCGCTCGTCTCGCGTGAAAGTACGCCCCGTTTCGCTGCCTGCTGATTCTGGTTATACAGATCGCTGCCTGGTCGCCTGCCCATATTTTGTGAGCCGCGAAATCGTCTTAGACAGCAGTAGCATATCCTATGGCTATATGAATGGGCGGACGCGGCATAGCTGCATTATCCTCACATCGCTGGGTGCGAACCTGCGAGTATGCTTTGGCAGGGCTTTAGAGTATGACGAGGCTCTTACACGCGGGCAAACGATGGTTTTGCCTGCCGCGCTTGGTCAGTATCGTATTAAGGGCGAAGGGGCGTTCATGTTTTCATATGTGCCGGAAGCGCATGACGAGGCGTGGACAGCATGGAAAGCGGGGCAGGAGTGAGGCTTATTCCTGTCTTCTTTTGCGGCGTTCTTCCTCAAGGTCGGTGACGGTGCCTTCAACAATGGGGCCTTCCGGTTCGCGGGGGGCGGTGGCATTGAAAAACGGGCTGCGCGGGGGAAAACCTTGTTGCATCCGGCCAACGTCGGAAACGACGCGCGAAACGCCTGTTGCCACATTGACAAACAGCAGCAGCGCAGCCAGACCAGCCCATACGCCCAGGCCGACCAGCAGCGTTCCGAATAAGCCAACCACGCCGTTCAAAATGGTCTCGAAGATGACTCCTCCCAGGATGAGAATGTAGAAGAAACGCACAATCACTCGTAAGCACCAGTGTAAAAACCAGAACACAGCTTTTACCGGGTCAGATGGCATTTTCCATGCCGGCAACTGTAGCAGTAATGGTCTTCTTTTTGGCCGTAACATTCTCATACTGGCCTCGCTTTCAGGAGAACCGCCGTTCCCCTGGTATTGATTCTTATGCATATATATTATACGTTCCAATCCCGATAATGTTGGGATTGTGGCTGTATGAGCATATTGTAGCAGTGTTGCGCTGCAAAGGCAACTGCGACCAGCAGATAAAGCAATATAACCGCCATGTCTCCCTTGCCTATGGCACATTCAGGATAAGCGCATTACCGCCGCCGGAGTTTTGCAATGTGACAGGAGCAGTTCGCTGGTCGCGGACATTTTCAAGCTGCAATGGTCCCATAGCTATATTATGCGGCTGTGTAACGCGATAAAATCCTGTGAAGCTGACTTGCGTTGGAGCAAGCAACGGCGGCTTGAAAGGAAATGTCACGATCAACTGGTCTCCTTCCTGTATAGAAGAGAAAACGCAATCGCTGTATTCTGACGCGGCATTCGTACCGGAGCCTGACGGCTGTAGGCTTGCTGTAATCCTGTAGGTATAGAACGCGCGGTACACTACTGGTACCGTGCGTAAGAATGTCCAGCGTGTGATGAGCAGGCTCGAACTACCTGTTTGCATTACGCTCGCGTGAGCATAGAGCAATTGCAAGTTATTCACGAATTGCTGCGTGGATGTGCTGTCAATGCCCGGCGATGGGGGTTGGACGATCAGCAGATGGTAAGGTTCGCTGCCCAGACGCGCGGGCCTGTCGATCTGCGTCACGCTGGCAAACTTGTTGAGCAGGGAAAGCGCGAGTGCATCCCCAGGCTCTACCAGATACACGGCTGGTCCGCTGGCAGGATTTGGCAGCACCAGGCAACTGGCAGCGTCAAAGACGGTGGCCGGCGTGCGCATCTGTTCGGCCAGGTAGCGCAGCGGTACCTGCGAATGCATATCTGAACTGATATAGACGTGATGGAGATGACGCTTCTGAGCCAGTTGATCGGCTTCGTTCAGCGCGTTTTGCATGAATCCCAACGAATTATAGCCGAAGCCATGTCCAGTATTACCATTCGTATCGTCAATCAGCCCGGCAGTTGTGCCAACTACCTGCGCTATAAGCGCGATACTGATAAATAGGTACAGACCATAGCGCGGGATACGCAAGCCGCGCCCGTACTCGCGCATCCACTTGCTGGCCTCTTCAATCAAAAGGCCGATCAGGATGAATGGCCCTGGCATAAGCAAAAGTACATAGTAGGGGAAAACAGGCACAGAGTGACGTGACAGTACCAGCAATGGCACGATCTGCCAGACGAGCAAAAGGAGCATGGCGCAACGCGCGGGAGAAGAGCGAAAGCTCGCCCACCATTGCCACAAATGCGACCAGAATCCAGGTTCAGCCAAAGTCTCCCTGTTTGATGAAACCGGATTGGTGGTAAAGCTCGATAAAAAGAGCAGTATTGCCGTGATGAAGCCGCCGGCAACTAGCAGGGGCAGCAAGATGTTCAGCCAGGAAAGCGCGGGGTAGAGATGATAGACAATGGTGCGCGGGTTGGTAGGAGCCTGGCTAAAGGGGCTGAAAAAGTCACGATAATAGGTTATTGCCGCGCTATCGATTTGCGAAGGCAACTTCGTGAGGCGCAGGAGAATGGGTACATCAGCGAAATGGGTAGCAATTTCCCAGAGTATATAGGTAGAGTACAGCAATAGATTGGCGAGCAAGCCAAAGATCGCATCGCGCCAGCGCACGGTTTCCGGCGCTAGCAGGATGGCTACCAGAAGCGGAACGGCCAATAGCGCGGTCGTTTCGTGCAATTGAATCACCAACCCCAGCAGCAAGAAGGCGGGAAACAGCCACCCTTTCCGCCGGTCAACTACACCTCTGAACAAGGCAAAAAAGAAAAGTATCACAAAGGGCGCGATCATGTTCTGTTGCCAGATGAAACGGCTGAAATGCACCGGCATAGTTGCCGTCGCATAAAACAAGGCAGCCACAATGGCGGCCAGTCGCCCAAAATAGCGACGCACGAAGATATACGTCAACAACACCGCCGCGATATTGAGCAGCGCGACCAGCGCCGCTCCCCATAATGGATTAGAGCTAAACGCGGCGGGCAACATCAGCAAGTAGACTACGCCGGGCGGGTTATTGATGCGAATCGAGGCGATATTGCTGGTAGCGGGCAGCAAGCCATGCATTACCGCGTCACGCGCCATACGAAATACGGTTGCCTGGTCTTCGTCAAATTCGGTAACGTTAAGCTGATAGAGACGCAGAAAAGTGGCAACCAGCAAGATCGGGTAGATTTCCCAGGTGGTAAATATGCGGTAGAATCGTCCTATATGGGCGTGCTGTTTTTCTACACGTTCTGATAATTCTTTATCTTTACTACGTAACAATGTCAATTCATCCCTTATCTTCCGTAGGGGCGGGGGTGGATGATGATGGGGGAGGGGGCCTTTAGGGCCGCCC
>JBOGTO010000587.1:0-5055 GCA_050695155.1 Ktedonobacteraceae bacterium | reverse complement strand
GGCTGGCGGGAGTACTGGGTCTTTTTGCCGCGCTCACCCGTTCCGCCGGTGTGCTGCTAGTGTTTCCCTATCTGTATGAACTGTGGGTTGCCACAAAAGGCATCGCGGATGAGGAGCAGAGCATCATAAGCAAAGTATGGCGGTCTCTGCCCCGGCTGTTGCCCGTTGCGCTGATCCCGCTCGGCACGCTCATTTATGCTTTTTACTGCTGGAGAGTATTTCACGATCCCCTGGCGTTTTCAACCGTGCAAAGCCACTGGGACCGGCAATTGACTGTGCCAGGGGTTGGCATCGTTCATGCACTGGGTGAGTTATTCTTCGTACAGCCTTTCGGCTCGTTCTATGAAGTACATATCCTGCTCGATCTTTTTGCTATGATTGGCTTTATTCTACTGGCCGTACTGGGATGGCGCAAATTGCGCAGTAGTTACACGCTCTGGATAGGACTATTGCTCTTTTACACCCTCATCAGTCCGGCCATCCACCAGGCGGATGCCCTGGTATCTACGCAGCGTTTTGTGCTGGAGATGTTCCCAGGTTTTATCACGCTGGCCGCTCTGGGCATCAAGCATCCGCGCCTGCACCACGCGCTTATGATCGCTTTCCCCTTTTTGCTGGCAACAATGGCCTTACTTTTTGTCTTAAACCGCTGGATGGTATAGAAGATGAGGATTAAATGATCGAGAGAAGCAAAGCAGCAATACAAACGGATGATATACAGCCCGCAACTTCTGACATAGATCGGACAACCAGCGCGGCACCATCACCAGTCACGCCTATCGTTTTTGTGATTGCCTACGCGCTATGTATACTCTTGACGGTTGCTCCTCTCAGTCGCATACTCGATCTTGTCATTCGCCTGCAACTGCCATTTGGCGCGGCGCTAGCGCAGGTAGGCGCATGGCTACCCATTAACCTGGGAGCGAGCAACAACGCGCAGGCCGCGCAAACGAATACCAGCATGGTCGAGTTTATAGGGCTGATCTTCCTCTCGTTCATCGTGTACGGCTTGTACGCCCTGTACATCACTCGTTCAACCTCAGGCAGCCAGCGTTATCGTGACATGCGCATCCTAATTTTCGCGGGAGCGGCGCTGGCGGGTCTTATCCTTGTCTTTACTCCAGCGATGCTTTCACATGACATCATTGTCTATGCCAGCTACAGCCGCATCATAGCAAATTATCATGCCAACCCCTATTTTGTGCCGCTCACTGCCTTTCCTCATGATCCTTTGGTACCTTTGAATTATTGGGCCTCCTCGGTTGCTGCTTACGGGCCAATCTGGGTACTCGTTTGTGGATTGATCGGCTTCATAGCCGGACCACAGCTAGCCGGGTATGTACTGGCATTTCGCATCTTTGCGCTGGCCGCGCACCTGCTCAATACCTGGTTAGTCACGCGCACCCTGCGCTCGATGGGACGAACACAGCGCACAATTACACTTGGGACTTTACTCTACGCTCTCAATCCGCTGGTATTGCTGGAAAGCAGCCTGGGCGGACACAACGATGTCTTCATGATGACATTTGTGTTAATTGGCGTTTATATGGCAGTCCGCGCGCAAAAGCGCGATACGCTTAGCTCCCCTGCTGGCTACTTGCCCCCGCTCATCGCTTTCACCCTGGCGACGCTGGTGAAATTCACCATGCTGCCGGTGATTGCGCTCTTCATCGTCTTCATCGCCTGGAAAGCTTTGCGCAGGCCATCGACTGTGAATACAACAACCAGCGCGCCGGGGAATATGAAACTGAACTGGGAGCAAGCCTACTTCACCGTTATCATCTCTGGCGCGGCGGCTGTCATCCTCGCGCTTATCTTCTACGGCCCATTCTGGATCGGACACAGTGTCGCCGATATTCGCACTAGTTTTATCTCGCCGCCATCGTCCCGTTTTGGCGAAAATTCGATCATGGTTGCCATCTACCACTGGGCGTATGCCAATAATTTGTTTTCTCATACCTTTAGCGGCAAAATGCTTAGCTTTCTTGGCTCGCGTTGGCTCTGGGACATCATCAATTACATGCTGGTAGGTACCATCTGCATATTGAGCGCGTTATGGTTATGGCGTTCAACTGCTCTACATACCTTTTTGCTGGCATCGCTCGCCGTCCTGGGCGTCCTGTTAATCGTGACGCCCTGGTTCTTTTCCTGGTATGTCACCTGGTTGGTTGGTCTGGCCGCCGTTGCGCTGCCCGTCAGGGAGAGCCGCATTGGACGCGCATTGGTAGTGGCCGCGCTGGCTTTTTCCGCCTCGGCTTTCTTCACGTACCTGTTTTTGTATGGCTATGCGCCTTTCGGTGCCTGGACTGGCCTGGTATGTCTCACCACGATTGCACCACCACTGCTGGCGTTTCTTATTACGTACCTCTGGTGGCAACCCATGAAGAACTTGCGTCATTCCGCTTTCAGGAACGTACAAGTATAAAGAGGCAGAAGCAATTTACGTCCAAATTATCAAATGGTCGGCGTCTATTTAGAAATAAAGATAGTACCATGCGCAAGAGGGTTGCGTCACGGCTTGAATATGCTTATAATTGCGCATGGCAACAGTGATATTGTAATTCTGCATACACACTGGAATATGCGCGGAAGGAATGCATAATGCGCGGGCTAACCAATCTATTACTACACATATTCACAGCTCATGGTACGCTGTTTGCCGCGCTTATCTCGATACAATCGTTGCAAAATATACTGAGCGTGATAGGCTATCCAGCCGTGATACTTTTTGTGATGATCGAAAGCTCGGGTATCCCTTTTCCGGGCGAAACCATGTTACTGCTGGCGTCATTTTTCGCCGCCACCAGCCACCAACTCGCCATACCACTTGTGATCGCTTGCGCCGCGCTAGGGGCGATTGTGGGCGACAATTTAGGCTACCTCGCGGGTCACACCGGTGGCCGCTCCCTTGCTTTGCGCTTCGGGAAATATATCTTTTTGAAACCGGAACACCTGGATTATGCTGAAAAATTCTTTGAAAAGCATGGGGATAAAACCGTTTTCTTTGGCCGCTTCGTAGCGGTTCTGCGCGCCTGGGCAGCATTCCTGGCCGGTGTCAACCATATGCCCTGGCGCAAATTCCTGATCTTTAATGCTGCCGGGGGTATCATATGGGCCATTATCTATGGCACACTGGGCTTCGTGGCCGGTAAATTTTTACATGATAATTTCACAGCGGTTGAACACATCGCTCGCACGCTTGGCTGGGTCGGCGCGGGTATCGTCGTCGCCTTTGTCATCGTGGCGATTATCCTGCTTCGCCTGCGCCGCCGCAAACGTATGCGCACCGCCATTAGCAGCGAAGTCAAAGCCGACGCGCCAGACGAAGAAGAGCAGGCCATCTCGCAACAAAACAGCGTCGAACCAGCGCCAGGTGATGCTGAGTCCGCGCCAAACAACGCCGGGACTGAACACGCACCAGACAACGCCGGGTCAGTACAAAAGTAGAGGTATGATAAATATGCCAACATTAGAACCAGGACATGTATTTGAACGTTACCGCGTTACGCGCTGGTTGGGCAGCGGAGTATCAGGCGAGAGCTATGAAGCCGAAGACGCCATGCTCATGCGCAAAGTCACGCTCAAGTTGATTCAACCACAGGCCACGCTGCCGGATTCCGCGCGCCGCCAGTTTTTCCGGGAATTGCAGGGAACCAGCGCCCTCAACCATCCCTACCTGGCCCCTATTTTGGACTACGGCGAATTGAATGGTCGCCTCTATATCGCGCGCAAATTTGTGATGAGTGGTTCTCTGCTGGGAACCGAGGGCAGGCTGTGGTACCGTCCGCCGCTCAACGAAAGCGATGCCATCCACTATGCGCATCAACTTGCGCAGGTGCTGCACTATATTCATTCACGCGGATATTTACACGGGGCCGTCACTTTCTCCAATATTTTGCTCCAGCGCGGGCCAAACCTGAACAACGAACCAGATTACGCGCCATTCTTGCTCGCCGATGTCGGACTGGCGAATTTCGCGCGCCGCTTTGGTCGGGAGCAGCAGTCGCCACTGCCTATCACGGCCGCGCCCGAACAACTGGGCAAGCGTATCACACCTGCCAGCGACCAATTCGCCCTGGCAGTGCTGCTCTACTTCTGGCTCACGGGCCGACCACCCTATCTGGGTACGCCCGAAGAGATCGAACACCTGAAGCTGAGCGAGACGGTTACGCCGCTCACCTCTTTGAACTCGCGCATTACCCTTGCGCAGAGCGGCATCCTGTTGCGCGCGCTCTCAGCCTACCCGGAGGACCGCTACCCCTCGGTGCTGGCCTTTGCCGACGCGCTGTTGAAAACGCTGCCCCCGGTCATACCCACCATTCCGAAAACCGAACCAGCGCGCTTTGATGGCCTCGCCATACCATCCCCCGCTCCAGTCGCCAGTGAAAGCGTACAAGCTGCTGACGAGCGCGAGCAGGAACCAGTACTGGCCGCGTCCATACCTCTTGTTCAGACTACCGACGAAAGCGAGCAAGAGCCAGTACTGGCCGCACCATCGACCAGTGAAGAGGCTACTCAGACCGCCCGCGATTTCGACAGGGAACCATATGTCACGCCCGTTCTCCCCGGCGATACTGAACTGGTTGTTGCTGACGAGCAGCAGGAAGCACCAACTGACGAACCCGCGCCAGTAGCGCAATTTGGCGTTATTCCCGAAACCGACCCGCTCATCGTCTTCGAGCCAGAAAATGTCACCGTTATAGAACCAGAAGAAGTAATAACAACTGCTGAGGAAAATGAAGACCAGCTTCATACGCCAGAAATCGTCTCCGACATGGATGCAACTGAAGCAGCTACGTCTTCCGAGGAAATTCAGGCGGAAGCTATATCCGAGACGGATGCAACAGAGGCAGTAACGCTTGACAAAGAAGTTCAGTCTGACAAGCCTGAAACTGTTGAGACAGAAATAGAGCAGACACCTGGCGAATCCGCGCCCGAACTTGAGACAGTGGAACAGCCAGCCTATAGCGGTGTCGAGCTACCAGCACCCGAATTGCAGGAGGTTCAGCCCGCACAGATCGCTGGTGAGGAAGCACACAGTAATGGACACTACTC
>JBOGTO010000586.1:0-4391 GCA_050695155.1 Ktedonobacteraceae bacterium | reverse complement strand
GGATGACAGGGCCGATGTTGGTCAGGAATATTCATCAGGGACAAGGGGCGGCTATTATCGTCCGGCTACCGGGATTTTCTCGGCTACCGGGATGATTTCGGTAGCGAGCAGGTCGAACGGTTCGAGGTCGGAGACGTTTTGCAGGCTGAAAATAGCCTGGTCAACGCCCAGTTCGGCCAGTTGCGCCAGGTGTTCCAGCAAGGCCGCCGGAGTGGTGGAACCGTTGCGCCCGTCGCGGGTCAGACGGTACGAACTGAGTGTGGTCTTCTCGATCTCTTCATAAGGACGACCGATGGCGGCGCAATGCTCGCGCAGGACATCCAGTTTGCGCTTGAGTTCGGGCAGTGGCAGACGCGCAAAAAGGTTGCAGGCATCGCCGTATTGCGCGACCAGGCGCAGTGTCTTGCGCTCGCCGCTGCCGCCAATCAGGATGGGCGGGTGCGGCTTTTGCACGGCGTGTGGCGAGTTGAGCGGGCGCGCAAGCTGGTAGTATTTGCCCTCATAGGGAGCATCATTGCCAGCCCACATTTGCTGCGCGATTTGCAGCGTCTCCTCCAGTCGCTCAAAACGTTCCGCGAGCGGGGGGAACGGCACGCCCAGGCCGCGATGCTCTTCCTCATTCCAGGCCGCGCCGATGCCAAGATAGGCGCGTCCATGCGAGAGAACATCGAGCGTCGTCACGGTCTTCACCAGGATGCCGGGATGGCGATAGGTGACACCCGTGACCATCGTGCCAAGCTTGATGCGATTAGTACGCCCGGCTGCGAAGGCCAGCGCGCTATAGCCCTCGAGCATCTCCAATTCGGGTGGCCCTGAGAAACCGATCTGGAAGAAATGGTCCATCACCCACAAACTATAAAATCCCGCGCGTTCCGCGCGTTCCGCTATTAATCCAAAGGTATCGCCCAGTTGCTCCTGTCCATTAGGCCACGTAAAGTTAGGGACCTGTAATCCAAGTCGCATGAAGAAGTATTCTCCGATCTGGTTATGGTTGTGGAACCCTTATGCTTACTTTTGCATAGGTATTATACAAAGTAAAGCGGCAAAGCAGCAAGAGAAATTGTTACTTGACGCCGCTTTGCTCATCTCATAGAATGGAGGCAACACACATCATTGCCACACCACATAAAGAAAAGCTGTATCTCATCCATCGTCAAATGAAGCCAGGCGCGTGCGAGGAGGGTCAATGTCAACAATACATACAGGGGATGAGTGGTTGAGCCTGAGCGAGGCCGCTGAGATGCTGGGCATCCATCCCGCAACGGTGCGTTTGTGGGCGGACCGCAACGAGATACCCACGCGGCGCACTAGCGGGGGACACCGCCGTTTTCGCCGCGCAGACATCGAGGCCAGGTTGCGCCAGGAAGTTGAACCCAAAGCACGTCCCGCTGCGCAATTATTGGTGCAAAGTGTGCTTGGGCGTGTGCGTTTCGCCTTCACTGACGGTACACTCAACACTTTCTCCTGGTATGCCCACTTTAATGATGCGGCGCGCGAAGGCTACCGCAGCCTGGGACGCCGCGTACTCGAATTGCTCTTACGCGCCCTGGCCGACGGCACTTCTGAGGACGAACTGCGCTCCGAAGCCGTGCAACTGGGCAAAGAATACGGCTCCATCACGCGCAAGTCGTATGTTCCCGTCGCCGATGCTGTGCGCGCCTTCCTCTATTTTCGCAGCCTGGTCGATGAAAGCGTGCTGCAACTGGCCGAAGTGCGCGGCATACGCGATCATCAAGACATCCCCTGGGCCGAAAGTCTCTACCAGATACAAACCCTCACCAACGAAATCTTGCCCGCGCTAATTGAAGCGGCGCAGACGAACGGACAAAAATAACCGGGGGCTTGAAAGATAGTGTATGATAAGTAAAAGCTCTTCTGAAGGACTGGATACAGCTGAAATGAGAGAACTTCACGAACCGCCGGTTACTTATGCTCGAAATACAGAATTGCCTACATTTTTTGGTCAGCCAATGCTTAAAGGTACTTTTATCGAGCTTGAACAAGATCAGACAACGCCAGATATTCCCAGACTCTATTATAAGCACCCACATGGGCAAATCTGGCATGGAGATGCTATTGCCTGGCTAAGTTCACTGGACAGCGCATCCGTTGACCTGCTCTTTGCTGATCCCCCCTACAACATCAATAAGGCTGAATGGGATACTTTTGAGTCCCAGGAGGCTTACGTGCAATGGTCACTTCAATGGATTGAACAGGCAGCCCGTATATTGAAACCAACCGGAACAATGTACGTTTGCGGTTTCTCTGAAATCCTGTCTGATCTGCGTTTACCTGCATCACGCTTCTTTAAGGGGTGTAAGTGGTTAGTCTGGCATTACAAAAACAAAGCTAATCTTGGCAACGACTGGGGACGGTCGCATGAAAGTATTCTACATTTTAGAAAAAGCAAACAGTTCATTTCCAATATCGATGACATACGTATTCCTTATGGCGATCATACGCTCAAATATCCCGATCATCCCCAGGCTGAAACAAGTCAATATGGCAATGGAAATAACACGAAGGACAAAATCTGGACGCCTCATCCACGCGGAGCCAAACCCCGCGATGTAATTGAGATTCCAACCACCTGCAACGGAATGCATGAAAAAACGCCTCACCCAACACAAAAGCCAGAGGAACTGCTACGAAAGTTGGTGTTAGCTTCATCCAATGCAGGTGACACGGTGATCGACCCATTTCTTGGTTCCGGCACGACAGCCGTTGTTTCCGAGCAACTTGGCCGCCGCTGGATGGGATGCGATATTTCACTGGAGTATTGTCGCTGGGGAGCAGAGAGAATCGAACTGGTTGAGGACTGGCCCATTGATAAGTGGATACAATATGATTTAGAGAATGCCGCCAGGAGGAAATCTATCCGATGATCGAGCCTACCCTGGCTGATCTTCAAGCTAGTGTGCAGGATAGATTGGCATTTAACAGCCTTGCCGATTATGTGTCTCTTTGTAGCTCCTATCTGGCATTGCTTGAAAGAACAAATCCCACTCGTATTGTTTCGCCAACTCATCCCAACTACATTTTTTATCAGTATGATGAAACACATAGCCATCGCATAACCAGGCCGCTCAACACTCACCTTTTTATCGAAAGCGAGCAAAGCTTTCTTGCTGAATTTGAAAGGTGCGCTAGTTTTCTCGATGAACTGAAAATTCATCAGGAACGTATGGTTGAGAGACCCGCCAGTACGCAATTTATGCAGTCAAACACAATCAACAAGGTTGTCTATACTATGCAACAGTCCATTGGCAGCATTGGCGATTCATTTCTAAACCCTAATCAAGCAAGGAAACGTATTGGGCAACTTTTCGAGCATTTAATTAGGCTCATCATTCAACGTGTTGGTTTTGAATGCCAATCTCGCACTATTGATATTCCCATACCTGGCTATGAGGGCTATCACATGTCCTACGAGCTAGATGTTGTCTTTTCTCGTAACAAAGCGATTCTCATGAGTGAGACCGAATATATTCACTCATCTGAAATAGTCGGCTCAGTAAAGACTACAAGTAAGGATCGGTTGGACAAAATCTTTATTGATAAATACCTGTTAAACAAACTTCTCGGAAGAAATATACCAGTTGTGGCGATATTCCTACACGATGTCCAGCGAGCGCAACGAGGTAACAGCATTTTTGGCATCAACTCCACATTCAAAAGTAATCATTTCCTGGGCTATACAGTCGCATTGAATAAATTAGATGGTATTTATTACGTTGATCCCAGGCCAGAGATGTTAATAAACGAACGTTTACGAGAGCAAATAGCTGATTTTCAGAGGTTTCTGGTGAGAGATATGTGGACGATGACCGAACCGGCGCAATAAGCGGAACAAATTCCCCGCCTGCTAACGTCTACAATAATAGATGTTCTTGCTCCATAGATGCTCTTCTATTGTATTCTCAGAGTATCTATGTTATTTTTAGAAAAACAGCAAGGATGCGAGCATGTCAGCAGAGCATGGGGAAACCCTCGAATCCAGCGACGAGATAACCGGCGGGGAGGGAATACATTATTCTAACCCTGATCCACAGACGCCTGTGCCGGAGCTATTGCCTGTTCCTGCTCTCCCCAGCGTGCCTGACCCGCAGACGCCTCTGCCAGGTAGTATGGCGAAGGCGACAGTTATCAATCCACTGACACCGCCCATTGTCGTTCTGACGCCTTTGACTGTAGCGAGACCCGATACCGCGCGCCATCTCCCGGTAACGACGGCTCCTCAAATATCGCCCTTGACTGATCTCCGGCGCAGAAAACATGTGCGCAAAGTTTTTCTGCGGCACCTGTCACGCAAGCAGCTTCGCGCGGCGCGAATACGAGAGCGCGAGGCCAGCCGCCGCCTCTGGACAACCATTGCCAGCACTATACTGTCG
>JBOGTO010000585.1:0-1697 GCA_050695155.1 Ktedonobacteraceae bacterium | reverse complement strand
CACATCCACACCCCCGCCCCTACAAACAGACAAATCAGGCGAAAACGATGTCTTGTTTGCGTGCCAAAAATTCTAATTTGCTGACAAGGTTGCCGATTACCTGGTCCCACAGAAATTGCTCGGCGGTATGGCAACCGGCCTTGCGAATGCGCTCCTGCTCTTCTGGATGACGGCGCAGGTAGATCAGGTAGCCGACGATCTCATCGGGGTCATCGGTTTCGGTGACGATGGCGTTCTCCAGCGAAATGGCGTAGTCCTCGCCAGTCGAGCCGGTGACGGCAATGCCCTCGGCGGCCATGACTTCCAGCGCCACCAGCCCAAAGGGTTCGTGACCACTGTTGGCAAGCGTGGCGTCGGCGGCCTGATAGGTGGTGCGCACAAACTCTTCGGGCAGGAAGAAACGCAGGTTATAAATATCAGCCGGGCCAGCGTTCGCCATCGCATCGAGGCATTGCTCCAGGTTGGGTCGTTGCGCCACCACATCCCTGATGCTCAGGCCAATGTTGTAGGCATGGCGTAATACGTCCGCGCCATGTGGTTCGATGCCGCCGCGCACAAAGAGCGTCACCGGGTGTCCGCTATGCTTGAGACGCGCTACAGCCTCAATCGCCATCATCCAGCGTTTGTCGGGGTCGAAACGCCCAATCTTGAACAGAAACATGCGGCGCGGATCGCCCTGGCGCGCGATTTCGCGCAGGCGCGTCACGGCATCCGAGTTGATAGGGTCGAGGTGACGCCGGGGGATACCATTGGGAATGACCAGGGGATTGACGTTATACGCCCACATGCGATGCTTCATATACTTGCTGACGGTGCAAATGGTGGTGACGTAATTCAAACGGCCCCAGTTAATACGGTGCAGCGACATCAGGCTGTTGAGGTTCCACAACATGAGAGCCTTCTGGCGCACGCCATACCAGTTCAGCAGATCGGATGTGCGGCACATCACCTCGGCGGTATGCCAGTCCTCGCCCATGATAACCACCGTTTTCCCGCTGGCTACCGCCGGGCGCACGATTTCATTGTAAATATGGTACGGGACGCTTTCGTTGTAATCGTAAAGCTTCTGCTCTTCGCCATCGTAGACGCCGTTCAAATAATACTTGCTGACCCACTGCGACCAGCGTTTGAGGATCAGACGCCCATCGACGCGCGTCTCAATCGAAGGTTTGGTCGGGTCGCCGATAAAAATAAGGTGCGTGGTATAGCCCTGCGTCGCCAGGGCCTCGCTCAGTTCCGTCACGCGCGTTCCCAGACCGCCCGCCGTTGAATAAATGTCGGGTCCTTCAAAACACAGCAAGACGAACAGTGTATTTTGTGGCGAAATGGCGCCATCATGTTCAATCATTGTAATTATCCTTGTGGAGTTGATAAGGGGAGGGCGCAGTATCGAATCCCATCCCTGGTCTGATGCTGCCCTTACTTCCAGCCCGAAATAAGATGTGTTGATAATGAAAAGGCAGCACGCGCTCTGTGTTTAGTATATCACATGAGAGGATGCCCGTAATTCAAAAAGTGACCAGGGCGATTCGAGAATTATGTTCGTGGGGCAAGGCGACCGCAAGGGTCGCTGTATGGTTTACCCACCTCGTGACCGTGGCGAGTTCCTGACATCGTAGCCCTAAGGCGAGTCAAAGCCACCCAGGCGAAGGCGGCGTTGTTGCGCGTTACGCAAGCGACTCTCCGCCCGCGCCTGG
>JBOGTO010000584.1:0-4632 GCA_050695155.1 Ktedonobacteraceae bacterium | reverse complement strand
GAGTGATCCGGACCGATCAGGAAGGGATCCCAGGCGCCGCCCGCGGTCGATGGGAGGAGCTGGCCGATCGTGTCCTGTACGGTCTGGAAGCGCCAGATCACGGCGCCGGTGGCGGCGTCGAGGGCATAGATGACGCCGCCACCAAAGGTGAGCGCCGATGAGACGAAGACCTTCCCGTTAGCCACCTGCGGGGCGATGTTGAAGGTAACCCGGCCTGTTGCGAGTTGCGTATCATACCACACTTGTTGACCTGTTTGCGCATCAAGGGCGAACACCCCACTGGCTGTGACGCCGTAGATGCTGCCATTGGCGATGGTCACGCCGTTTGGCCCATAATCTGGAGAGTTGTACTGGTGTGTCCAGAGTACCCGGCCAGTCGCATACCGCACCGCGATAACATCCGAAGCCCCGTCCTGAATATAGGCGATGCCGTTGGCAATCACCGGATTGGCAACGTCTGCACCAGTCGCACCTTCGCCTTGTAGTGGGATCGTCCAGGCAATCCCCAGCTTCGACACGTTCGTCGAAGCAATGGTCGAGTGCGCGACCCGCGTGTTGTACAGGTTCTCATTCGGGGAGGGCCACTCCGTCGCGTAGCAGATATCCTCCACGGGAGCGCCGGGCGGTACAGATGTAGCGCTGGCCGCAGTAGACGTGTTGCATGGCAGCGGCGTAGGGGTGCCTTGCACTGATGGCGAGCCGCCGCACGCTGCGAGCAAGGCAGCAAGTACCAGGGCGGCCACAAAACCTCTCCCTGTGCCAGGTCGTTTCAAGATAGGCATCTTCAACTCCTTCTCAGTCTCAGTGATAGCTGGGGATAGGTATAAAATCGGTGGCTAGTTCATCCGGATCAGTTTCATCAGCCGTCCCATGCTCGGTCGTTGCCCGTACATCAAAACTCCCAGGCGATACAGGCGCGCGGCAAACCAGGTGCAGGCGAGAATGGTCGCCAGCACCAGGGCGAGCGTCATAACGATCTCCCACCAGGCGACCGTACCCACAGCAGTACGCGCCAGCATCAACATCGGCGTCCAGAACGGAATGTACGACGCTACCCTCGCCAGGGTTGTATCGGGATTAAAGACGATGAAAAAGAACAGCACATAGCCAATGAGCATCAGCATCTGTGGAAGTATGACCGCGCTTTGCACCTCCTCCTGCCGTTTGACCATAGCTGCCAGTCCGGCAAACAGGGTGGAGTACATGAAGAACGCCAGCAGAACGTAGAGCAGGAACAGCAGGTAGAACGGGATGGATACGCTGGTGAGATACTGGCTGAAGCCTCCCGCGTGTGTCCCGAACAGCGCGGCCTGGAGCGGGGTTTGCAGCAGGAGTCCTACGATGCCGACCAACACCATGCTCCCCATCTGCGTCATGCACGCCGCCCCGATGCCCACAATCTTGCCGGCCAGCAGCTGGAAGGGGGTTGCGGCATTCACCAGGATTTCCATCATGCGGCTGCTTTTCTCCTCCGCTACTCCCGCCGCGATGGTAGCGGCATACAGTCCGAGAGAGGCGTAGATCAGGATAACGCCGGCATAGGCGAGTATATAGCCAGCAGCAATTTCACTCTCCGGGCGAGTAGCCTGGCTCTGCTGGGTCTGCACGACAACCAGGTCAGGCGAAGCAGCAAGGCGCTGGGTCTGAGATGATGTGAGGCCCATGCGATGAGCGGTATCGAAAAAGGTGAGCTGCAAGGTCAGCCCCTGGATCGCGGACAGGTTGGGATCGTTGGTCGAACTGTTCGTGGTGTAATAGGTAAAGCGTAAGTTCTGGTTCGTCGTTGGACGAGCAAGCACCAGCAGGATACCCAGCTTGCCATCCTTGACCTGGCTTTGCAGGCTGCTCAGAGAAGTCTGTGGCTGGCTGCTTATCGCATAGGGAGCGGAGCTTCCGGTGCTTGTTCCATTCAATGCAGTATTGATGTCAGCGGTCAACTCCGCCTCATTCCAGCCCGCGATGGAGCCGGCCTCGTTCACCACCGCGATACTCGTTTGCCCGCTGGAACTGGAACCGGAGCTAATAAGCTGTATCACCGTCGGGATAAAAGCGGCAAGAAACACGACCACCAGGAGGATCACGCTGGTGATAATGAAACTGCGCTGGGTCACACGGCTTTTGTACTCACGCCCGATAATCAAACGGATATTGCGCAAAGTGTTCCGGGCAGCGGCACCGCCTGAACTCACCACTATGGCTCTGTACTCTTGTTCGGAACGTTCTTGCTCCGGTCTTTCTTCCACCAGTTTCTTTGCCATGATTTTCTTCCTCTTTCTGAGCAGGGACGATGGATGCACCTCTCGCTCCGCTCAACTGTTCGGCTCGGTTGCCTCTTGCTCTACGCTGAGAGAACAGATGGCGCATCGGGCAGCGCGGTCGCGCCTACCAGCTCGATGAAGATGTCGGTCAGGGATGGCTCAACCATCTCGAAACGGCTGATGATGCCGCCATGGTGCAGCGCGGCTTCCACAATCACGTTGGGGTTGAGATTGGCCTGCATATGCATTTCGATATAATCTTCCCGGCGCTTTGTGACCTGTACGCCCGGAAGCTGCTCCAGCCAGGGAGCATCAGGGTCGTTGTCGAGTTTGAGCCGCACCACGTTGCGCCCCTGCTGACGTTTGACCTCGCGCACGCTGCCCTGGACGATGCTCTGTCCCTTATTGATAATCACGATCTCCTGACAGAGTTCTTCAGCTTGCTCCAACTGGTGTGTGGAGAAAATGATAGTCTTGCCCCGGCGGTGCAGCTCCAAAAACGCCTCTTTCAGCACCTGTGCGTTGACCGGGTCCAGGCCGCTAAACGGCTCATCCATCACCAGGATCGCTGGATCGTGCAGGATGGTCGCCAGAAACTGCACCTTTTGCTGATTGCCCTTGGACAACTCCTCGATCTTCTTTTTGCGATTCGCGCTGATCTGAAAACGCTCAAGCCACTCAGTCAGTTCCTTCTCAGCATCCTGCTTCGCTAAGCCGTTCAAGCGCGCCAGGAACAGCAACTGCTCATCCACGCGCATTTTGGGATAAAGTCCGCGCTCCTCCGGCAGGTAGCCCCACATGTGGCGCGGCACCTCGCGCACCTCGCTGCCGTTCCAGGTAATCCGGCCTGAGTCGGGACGGAAGAGATCGAGGATCATGCGCATCGTCGTCGTCTTCCCTGCCCCGTTGGCACCCAGGAAGCCGAAAAGCGCCCCCTCCCTGACCTCCATCGAGAGATCTTTGATCGCTTGAAATGAGCCAAAAGATTTGGAAACGCCTGTCAGCATGAGTCCCATAAGAACAGTTCCTTTCTCGCCTCCCGTCGCCCGGAGGAGAAAATCACCATATAGCAATGTGTTATTGCAAATATAACATATTGCTATCTCATCTGTCAAGGGGTAATCTGCACAAATGTGCAGTAGCACGATTGAAGGCTAAAAGAAGGGTCGATTCGGGCCTCCTTATGACAGGCCCGACTTTGCTCGTTAAAGTTCATCAGGGATGTGGTAGGATACAACAGAACAGATTAGAAGCCGCTTGAGTTGAAGGAGAAAATATTTATGCAGGCAATTCGTATTCACGAGACTGGTGGCCCCGAAGTTATGCATCTTGAAGAGATAGAAACTCCCACACCCGCGCAGGGTGAGGTGCTGGTCAAGATCGCTGCTGCTGGCGTCAACTATGCCGACCTGGCCCAGCGCAAGGGAGCTTATCTCACACGCACGCAAACTCCTATGACAATGGGTTTCGAGGTGGCAGGCACCATTGCCGCGCTCGGCCCCGGCGTCAGTTCACCGCCCGTTGGAACTCGCGTGATCGCTTTTGTGGCTGGCGGCTATGCCGAATATGCCGTCGCCAGCACTGCCACCGTCATCCCCATTCCTGATACTCTCGATTTCGCCCATGCCGCCGCCTTTGCCGTGCAGGGATTGACCGCTTATCAAACGCTGCGCGAGTCAGGCCGTTTGCAGGCAGGCGAGAGCGTACTGGTACAGGCTGCCGCAGGCGGCGTAGGTACGCTGGCCGTTCAGCTTGCTCGCTTGATGGGGGCCGGTAAGATTATCGGCACCGCCAGCAATGAACATAAACTTGACCTCGTGCGCCGCCTGGGAGCCGATGCCGCCATCAACTATACGCAAGACGATTGGGTTGAGCAAGTAAAAAAGGCTACCGGTGGTCGCGGAGTCGATATTGTGCTGGAAGTCGTGGGAGGCAAGGCTGCCGAACAGTGTCTGCAATGCCTGGCCCCTTTCGGGCGCATGGTCATCATCGGCGCGGCCAGCGGCGAGCGTGCCCAGTTCTCTGCTGTCCAGTTGATGTACAAGAATCTCTCCGTCGTCGGCTACTGGTTGACCGCCTGGATGAATCGCCCCGACCGCATTGCCGCCGCCACCATAGAACTGATGCAATATCTCGCCAGTGGCACCCTGCAAATCATCGTCGGCCACACCTACCCCCTGGCAGAAGCAGCAGAAGCCCACCGCGCCATCGCCGAACGCCGAACGACCGGAAAAGTCGTGCTGCTGGTGTAAATAGAAAGCCTGCCAGTATGGATGGAAAGCAATGAGAGAAACGGGCGCTTCAGAATAGGTCCGAGGGCGACCGCAAGGGTCCCCACCCATCCACTCTACCACCCCCGCCCTTACTATGACTA
>JBOGTO010000583.1:0-11688 GCA_050695155.1 Ktedonobacteraceae bacterium | reverse complement strand
CCTCAAAATCGCCCTGTAATGCTAAGACGCCAATGCGTAGCTTTTTTTGTGTAGTGTGTTCCATGATTGTCTGCTCGTGTAGAGGGGCCAGCCTGAGAATCGGTGTCATTCCGTAGGGGCGGGGGGTTGGGTTGGGCAGGGAGGGGACGCTTGCGTCGCCCGCGTCCTGTTCCCTTGTCTGAAACGCCCCGCACCCCAGGGCGACGCAAGCGTCCCCACCCATCCACATCACCACCCCCGCCCCTACGAATATACCGAAACCTTCCAAGAAATGTTGGAGAAAGAGCTATCTCTCTACCAGCGCCTGTATCGCCGACTCAAACCGTTCTTTCTTAGCATCCCACCCCTTTGCAATCTCCTGCAAACTGGCCTGCAACCCTGCAAGGTCCAGGTTGCCAGCTCCGCCCACATGACTACGCGCCTCCAGACGCCTCACAAGCTGCTCCTCGCTCTCAGCTGGAAAGGGCAGTTTGCGCTCCAATTGCGCGGTCACTTCGGCGGCTACAATGCGGTATGCATCGCGGAACGGCAGACCGGCGCTGGCAGTCAATTCATAAGCGCGGTCGGCGGCGAACAGTTCGTAGGTGCAGGCAGCCAGCAGACGCTCTTTATTGACTTCCAGATTGCTCACCACCAGCGCGCACACATCCAGACTTTCTTGAACCAGGTCCAACGCTTCCATAAAGGGGCGTTTGGTTTCCTGGTAATCCATGTTGTAGCCCGTCGGCAAACCGCTTACGATGCCCAGGATTTGCTGTTGCAGCGCCAGCATGGTTTGCGTACGCGCGCGTACCAGTTCCATCACGCCCAGATTGCGCTTCTGCGGCATAATGCTGCTGCCGGTGCTGAGTTCCTGTGGCACCAGGAAAAAGCCGTATTCGACAGTAGTAAAAAGCAGAATATCCTGTGCCATTTTGCTCAAATCGAGCATGATTTGCGCCAGCGCCTGTACGATAGCCGCTTCAATCTTGCCCCGGCTATTTTGAGCGTACACCACATTATGCTGCGCTGAGCGAAAACCGAGCAGTTGGGCGCAATATTCGCGGTCAATGGTGATTGGCACGCCATAGCCAGCCGCCGACCCCAGCGGCGAGCGATCATTCAAAAAGTAAGCCGTTGACAGCAATTGCTCGTCGTCCAATAGCGCTTCCGCGAAGCTGGCCGCCCACATGCCCACAGAAGACAGCATGGCGCGTTGCATATGCGTATAGCCGGGCATGGGCATACGTTCGTGCTTCCCGGCAAATTCCAGTAATGCCTCGCACAGATTGCACAGCTTTTGCGCTACCTCGTGCAATTGTTCTTTGCCATACAGCCGCAAGTCTACCAGCACCTGGTCGTTGCGCGAGCGTGCCAGGTGTATCTTCTTGCCAATTGGTCCCGCCGCTTCAGACAGGTAGTTTTCGACGCGCGTATGCACATCTTCGTCAGCCGGAGTGATGGTGAATTGCTGCATAGCTTCCATCGTCAGGATGTCGCGCAGGGTATTTTTCAATACCCCGTGTTCGGTCTCTGTCAACGCGCCAATCTTCGTCAGCATGGCAACGTGCGCCAGCGACCCCCATACGTCATGGCGGATCAAGCGCTGGTCAAGCCCGCTATTTTGCGCCGCCTCATAGCTTTCCACCAGTTCGTGCAGGCGATACCCTTTTTGCCACAATTTTGTCATACTATTCAGTCCTTTGTTGTCATCCTTCGCTTTACCTGTCATCCTTTGTTTCCATTGTCATCCTTCGCTTCGCTCAGGATCTCAGTACCCAACGCGAGATCCTTCGCTTCGCTCAGGATGACATTCGAGGAGCCATCGTGTTAGTCCTGATACGCACTCGCCGCTATAGCATCGCGCCGCGCGATCAGCTCGTAAGGGATGCCGCGCAGGTGAGCGGAGGGCGCGCTCTCCTTCTGATTGAAACTGGCGCTCTTGATCGAACGCACATCGGGGAAGAAGAGGCCGCTGTGCGACTCACGCGAGACAATATCGATGTTGCCTTTATACAGATCGATGGTATATTGACCATTCACGACGTTCTGTGTAGCGGCAATAAAGGCGTCGATAGCGTTCTTCAAAGGGTGGAACCACTCGCCATGATAGACCATTCTGGCCCAGTGCGCGTCCATCTGGCGCTTCAACTGGATTTCGTCTTTGGTCAGGCAAAATTGTTCCAGGTCGCGGTGTACTTTGAGCAGGATGGTAGCGGCGGGCGCTTCATAAATCTCACGCGACTTCAAGCCCATGATGCCATCCTCGAAAAGGTCGATCTTGCCGATGCCATTAGCCCCGCCAATGACGTTCAGTTGCTCGATGATCTGGTCGAGCGGCAGCTTTGCGCCGTTCAGCGCGACGGGCAAGCCATTTTGCCATGTCAGGGTAATGGTGGTGGGTTTATCGGGCGCTTTGGTGGGCGGCACCAGCCACAGCCAGATCGAGTCGGGCAGTTCCGTGCTGAGATCAATGCCGCCACTGGCGATAGAACGGCACCACATAGTCTTATCGTCGCCCCCGGCAATCAGTTCTTCAACCGGAATGCCGAAATGCTCCATGAGCAGTTGTTCTTCGCCGCGCGTCAGGTCAAAGTCGCGCACGGGTACAAAAATGGCCGTGCAGGGCGCGAACATGCTGAAGACGTTGTGCATACGATACTGGTCATTGCCCTTGCCCGTCGAGCCTTCCATCAGGGCGTCGCACCCCAGTTCAAGCGCTTTCTGGGCGATTTTGGATGCGATAAGCTGACGGGTCATGGAGGTTGAGACGGGATAGCCGTTATAATCCGAGTTGGCCTGGATGGCTTTACTGAGCCATTGTCCGGTAAATTCCTGCTTTGCGTCAATGACGAGCGGCTGAATGCCAAGTTTAGCGGCGCGTTCGGCGCTCTCCTGCATCTCCTGTGCGCCCTGCCCCACGTCAACCGTGATGGCGGTCAATTGCCGCGCGTGGTACTTCTCAGCCGAGAGCTTGACGCACAACGTGGAGTCGAGGCCGCCCGAATAGGCCAGGGCGATATGCTTGCCCTGCGGCACATCAACGGACGCGATTTTCTGCAATGCAAGTTCGAGCGCGCTACTGGTAACGGTGGTCGTGGGCTGTGCCGGGTTGGTCTGGCTGCTAATTGCCATGCTGTGAAACTCCTTCAATCTGGTCTAGCGAGGAAGAAGTCTGGGCAATAAAAAACCCTCGCCCCTTCCCGAAACATTGAAGAAGGGACGAGAGCGATTTTACAAATACTCCCGTGGTGCCACCCTGTTTGTCTTCCCGTCGATCACTTCGCGGAAAGACCACTTTTCGCGGTTATTAGTCTGCGTGGGAACCACCCACCTGTTCCTACTTGCCCTCACACGTTCGATTGCTCTTAGCGCGCCGCATAAAGGCTTTCTTCGGCCAGCCGCTCACGAATGCGTTCTGAGAAGGCCATCCCATTCCGAACTTCCACTCTGCTTCGGATCGCTGTCAGTCGCCCGTCTCATACTACTTTCGCTCATCGCGGGTCAGTGTGTATGAAATTCACTTCAGTAAGCATACCAGCCAGTAAGAGAAATGTCAACGGCAGTTCGAATTGACCTATTTCGTACAGGTATTTTGCTATATCTTGTAGCCATTCCCCACCCGGACGATTCTGCTCAGGTTTTAGGGTCTGGATCGAGCATTGGACCATGAAGATGTATCTAAACATTTCTCCTCACTTCTTTTTACTACCGCCTCAATACCTCTTGGACAAACAGCGATTCCATTGTAGCGCCAATAGGCTGTATTTGAGCAACGTAAACCAGGAGGTATTTCTATCTCACACTGGCAGGCGTCTATTTCTTGCATCCCCAGGGCAACATGATAATACGAAGTGAACATCTGGCGCAGGGCCATACGCAGAAGCCGGATGTGGTTAAACGCCAGATCAGGAAGGTTCTGTAGGTTCTCTACCGAGTGCCATTGCACACGAGAAGCATCGTCGCCTGCCTTAGTTCTGGCTTCTGGACTCAGTGGCTCTCTTACGATGTAGAGCAAACAGACGTACTTTCCACGTGGGTCTTCAAAATCCTCATAGGTTTGGACTTGCTGAAACAGGTGTAGAGGGATATCAAGGCCCGTTTCTTCCTGTGCTTCACGCTGAGCAGCCGCTTCTAGTGAAGGGTCATCTGTGGTGAGATGACCACCAGGAAGCGCCCATGCGCCTTGATAGGGCTGTTTTTTTCGTTGGATCAACGCCACTTCCCATCCAGAACCAGAAGGGGAAAGACGGGGAATAACGATATCTACGGTGACAAAGACGCCTGCCGCTGTATCTGACATACCAGTAATCTCCTTTGCCTATAGTGTGTCATTATCCATGCGCATATATGTTTCATACAGAAGGTCTTTCAGGTTTTGCACCTTTGGGTGGTTTCCGTAAGGGCTGCTCCCCAATTTCCTCAAAAGCTTGCGTACTCGATTCATTTGATGCGGTGAATGGCATCGGTACGCCAGGATAAAACCCTTACTTATCAAATCTAACCCTGTCGTGATGTCACCAGCATCACAGAATGCTTGCCCTCTACTAATTTCCAGGAGTGCCTGCCAGCGTGGAGTCACAGACTCAGCTCCGTCAAGTGATTTTTCTGCAAGTTCCAGGTAAGGAAGCGCGTTCAATGGCTTGCCAAGGTCACGATTTGCCTTTCCTCGAATTTCGTACACCTCAAAAGGGGTGAACTCTTTTCTCACAGTGTCTCTCCCCTCGCCTGCAAAGGCAAGAAGGTCTGTCGCTTCTGAAATGGTTTGCTCGAAGGCAGTTTCGTTGCCAATGTCGCTGTAAGTGTAGGCAAGCAGTTGGAGAATATGCCCTAATGTTGCTCGATCAGCATTAGCAGCTCGATCTCTGGCATTTTCCATGTAGCTAAGGGCGGTAGCTTTGTCGTTTTGTTGTCGTAACACATCGCCCATGAGAGCAAGATAAGTAACGGTTAAATTGGTGTCATGGATTTCTTCTGCAAACTTGTGTGCCTGAATGTAGTGGTAAAGGGCGGAGTCGTTTTGTAGCGCATCAAGGTAAATTGTGCCGAGTAGGCCATGACACCGGATAACAAGCTCTTTGATGTGAAGTACATGTATAGTGGCTAAGGGCATGTAGATCATTCTCTCTAGCGGGGGCAGCAGTTTTGTTATTTCTCTTGCGATCTGCTTTGGTCTTGAGCCAAACCAGGCCTCCCAGGCGAGGTTAATAATGCTTTCAGCCTGGTCAAATCTCTCGTTTATTGATTGGTTTATGTTTGTTACCAGAATAATGCTTGTGGACGATTGGTTGAGAACATCAAGCCGTTGCCGGGTTCCTCTTAGCAAAAGAGCGCATTCTTGCTTTTTTCGTCGCACCTGTGTATAGGCATGGCTCTCCACGCGAGAGAATTGGTGCGGTTGAAGTTGTTGTTCCCAGCTATCAAGGTGATGATAACGTTGCTCGCACATCGTGTGTAGATGCTCAAGATTTGCAGCTTCTTCTGAGGAACCGATAAGGATAGAAGGGATAAAACCCAGGGCGATCTCTTCCATATCCGTCAGGTACAAGCGTTCAATATCTGCCAACTCTACATACCTTTCGGCTTCTTTTTGAGATGTACAGAGTAGTTCAGCAAGCGTGATAACTAACTGGCGCATGGTTGATTTGAAAGGGCGGGGTATATCATCATTTTCCAGGCGCGATAAGGTACTCCGGCTGGTTCCTACCAGCTTTCCTAGCTCTTCCAGAGAAAGTCCTGCGCTACTCCGTAAGTTAGAAAGAAACTCCCCAAATTGCTTCATGGATCGCATTTCCCACTTTTTCCCAGAGTTCCCACAAATGTTCCCATCTCTTCTCAAAAATTTGTCGAAGGTTTCTGCATGGCAAAGTAAACTATGGATGTAACAGCTAATGAAAAGTCAGTCCTTAATGCAGGTAGTATAGCATGTAGCCTTATTACTCACAAGGCTTCAGATGTAGACAAGGAGCGTCAACATGCCAGAAATCCATAAAAGCGAAATCGCCCGTTTCAGGGAACAGCAGGCACTAGAGGAAGAGGCGGCGCGGCTGGCTCTCTCCGGCTTAGCCATTACTGCGCGGCACGATTTCATCACGGCGCGGATGCAGCGCGGCGGAGAGCGTATCTTACAATTGATTGCCGAGGGCAAGCATGAGGAGGCGCTGGTGCTGATGAATAGCGACCACTGGAGCGGAGAGGAGACAGCGCCTCAAAGAAAAGGGAAAGGACGCAAAAAGCAGAGTCATGCACAAGAATAGTCTGAACCGTCTGCCCGCATTGGCGCTGAGCTTTAACGATCTAGTATCGGTGCGCAGCATCATTCGTGCGTATATCACCTATACACGCAGAGTGCGCAAGCCGACACGCGAACGCGATGAGCAAATGCATGTACTGGAAAGCCTGTATCTACGACTGACGAATCTGCCGGTCAATGTTGCAGATGTGGCTCTACTGCTGAGCGTGGCGGAAGTAGTCGCGCTGGATTGCGCGATCGCGGGCTTTTGCGCCTTTGTGCGCGCAAAGGTTCCACCCTCACAAGAACGTGATGAGACCTTGCAGGATGTCGAACGAATGCGTCAAATATTGGCGCGAATGCTCTGATTATGCTATCTGGACGCCCACCAGAGGCGTCTTCTCCATCTTAAACAACTAGATCAGGGAATTGGGGCCACTTTGGCATGTAGGGACGCCCCTCGTGGGCGTCCGGGGTGGGGTCGGGCCACTCTCGATTCTGTCTTGCCCTTGTCACTACCCAAAATTTGTGCTACACTTCCATTCAACGGAACGCTGTTTGTCCCGTTGTGAGTTAAGCTGCTCCCCATGATCCACCGAAGCCTCGATTCGCATTCTCTTTACCCGGCCACGATTCGCAATACCCATGCGAGGTCGTTAGAAACAAATAAATGACATCCGGCGAACGCTGTTTGATCGCTGGATACCAAGCGGCTCCAGAGCAGGTGCCTCCTGACTTGAAACTCAGATCGTTTTTATCGGGAGGATTATTTCATGTACGCTAACTCTAGCTATGACCCGTCTTATCCATTGTACGACCCGCGCTGGGAACATGACGCCTGTGGCACAGGTTTTGTCGCGCAGGTCTCAGGCGAGGCCAGCCACCACCTGATTCAAGTCGCATTGCAAGCTCTCATCAACCTGACGCATCGCGGGGCGCAGGACGCGGACGCCGAAACCAGCGATGGCGCGGGCCTGCTAACCCAGATTCCCACCACGCTTTTCTGTGCTGAACTTGAGGCGCGGAACGTTATCCCGCCTGATCCCGATGATCTTGCCATTGGCATGATTTTCTTGCCCTCGCCACCTGGCACACACGCTTACGAGCAAAGCCGCCACATCATCGAGCAAACCTGTATCGAGTCCGGGCTGATCCTGCTCGGATGGAGAGAGCCGCCCATCGACTACAGCGTTCCCGGCAGCCGCGCCCGCGCTACCGCGCCGTGTGTCATGCAAATATTGCTGGCGCGTCCACTGCATCTCACCATCAAGCAGTACGAGAGAACGCTATACCACGCGCGCCGTCTCATTGAACAACGCTTGCGTAACGCGCATATCAACGACTGCTATATCGTCTCGTTCTCACACTCGACCATCATTTACAAAGGGCTGCTGGCTCCTGACGAACTGGCACGTTTCTACCTTGACCTGGCGGACCCGTGTTATAGCAGCGCGTTCGCCATCTTCCACCAGCGTTACAGTACGAATACCCTGCCAGCGTGGCCTTTGGCGCAGCCTATGCGCCTGCTCGCGCACAACGGCGAGATCAATACACTTTTGGGCAATCGCAACTGGATGCAGGCGCGCGAAGGCACCTTGTTCTCCCCACTGTGGGGCAGCAAACTGCGCGATCTGCTGCCCGCCATCCAGGAGGATAGCAGCGACTCCGGCCAGCTTGACAATATGCTGGAACTGCTCACGCTGTCCGGGCGCGACCTGCTGCACAGTATGCAGATGCTCATTCCTCCGGCCTGGGAACAAAACGCCGCGCTGGACGCCGAGCAGCGCGCGTGGTGCGAGTATCACGCCGGGCAGATCGAGCCGTGGGACGGTCCTGCTGCCCTCATCTTCAGCGATGGCGCGGTTGTGGGCGCGGCGCTTGATCGCAACGGCCTGCGCCCCGCTCGTTACACGCTCACTTCGCATGGCCTGCTCATCCTGGCCTCGGAAGCAGGCGTTGTACCCTGCGAAGCGCATGAAGTAGTTGAGAAAGGACGACTGGGGCCGGGCGAGATGATCGCCGTAGATTTGAAATACGGCGTGGTATTGCGCAATTCCGAAATCAAATCCGCCCTGGCGCGGCGTCACCCCTATAAACACTGGCTAACGACCCATCTCGAACGCCTGCAAGAACTACCGTCCTCACCGGTTGACACGCATGTTGACGCCGAAACGCTCTTTCAGCGCCAGAAGCTTTACGGCTTTACCCACGAGGATATCGAACTGATCCTGCGCCCTATGCTGGCAGAGCATAAGGAGCCGGTCTGGAGCATGGGCGATGATACACCGCCAGCCGCCTTCTCACGCCAGCCGCGCGCCTTTTCAGACTACTTTCGCCAGCGTTTCGCCCAGGTGACAAACCCGCCCATCGACCCATTACGCGAGCAGATCATCATGTCGCTCGACTGCTATCTTGGCCGCCGCCAGAGCCTGCTGACCGAAACCCCGCTACATGCTCGCCTGCTGCACCTGGAAACTCCCATTCTTACCGAAACACAACTGGAAACAGTACGAAATCTCAAACAGAGCGGTTTTCTCTCGCGCACACTCGACGCCACCTTTGATAGCGCAGCTGGTCCTGCTGCGCTCGAACAGGCGCTGGACTCACTCGATGCGCAGGCAATCGAAGCTGTCGAGGAAGGCATCTCGCTGTTGATTTTGAGCGACCGGGAAGCCAGCGAGACGGCGCTGCCCATTCCAATGTTGCTGGCGGTCGCCTCTGTGCATCGCGCCCTCATACGCAGCGGACTGCGCGCTCATACATCCCTCATCTGCGAGACTGGTTCAGCGTGGGATGTCCACCAGGTTGCGCTGCTAGCTGGCTATGGCGCGGAAGCAATTGCGCCGTTCATGGCCTTTGCCAGCGCGCGCGCGCTGGCAGGCGAGCGGAAGCTTGAGCATCTCACACACGAAGAGGCTATAGAGATATATATACGCATTATTGAACACGGATTGCGCAAAGTAATGGCGCGTATGGGCATCTCCACTCTTCGTAACATCATTGGCGCGGGACAATTCGAGGTCGTAGGTCTCTCACCCGAACTGGTTGAACGCTGTTTCGCCGGTTCTCCCGCCCATTTCGGCAACGTTACCTTGCCAATGATCGCCGCACAAATCATCGAGCGCACCTCACACCGGCCAAAACTCGCAGAAACGTATCGCGTCGAGGGAGAAGTTGTCGGGCGGCGGCGTAAACTGGCGGATATTGGGCGCATTCGTTTCCGCCGCGATGCCGAATATCACGCCTACAACCCTCTTATCATTCGCGCCCTGCAAAAAGCAGCACAGAGTGGCAGAGAAGAGGATTACGAGCAATTCACGCGCCTGGTCTACCAGCGCCCAACTACCGCGCTGCGCGATACGCTGACCTTCGTTCCGCGTATGCCTATCCCTGTTGAACAGGTCGAGCCGGTGGAGGCCATTCGCGCGCGTTTCGTCGTCTCCGCCATGTCGCTGGGCGCGTTGAGTCCAGAGACGCATAAGACTATTGCGGTTGCCATGAACAGCATCGGCGGACGCAACAACACGGGCGAGGGCGGTGAAGACCCCGACTGGTATCACGAAACAGTGAATGGCGTCCCGGTAAGCAGCAAGATCAAGCAGGTGGCCTCGGCGCGTTTCGGCGTCACGACGGAATACCTGGTGCGCGCCGAGGAACTGGAAATCAAGATGGCACAGGGTTCCAAGCCCGGCGAGGGCGGTCAGCTTCCGCCATCTAAAGTAACGCCGTTCATTGCGAAGCTGCGCCATACCGCGCCCAACGTCTCGCTGATCTCGCCACCCCCGCATCACGACATTTACAGCATCGAGGACCTCGCCCAGTTGGTCTACGATCTACACCAGGTAAATCCACAGGCGCGTGTGGGTGTCAAGCTGGTCTCTACGCTGGGTGTAGGAACTATCGCGGCGGGCGTGGCGAAGGCACATGCTGATTACGTGCTTATCAGTGGCTACGATGGCGGCACGGGCGCATCACCCCTGCAATCCATCAAGCACGCTGGCATGGCCTGGGAAATTGGGCTGGCCGAGGCGCAACAGGTACTCATGCGCAATGGGCTACGCGGGCGCGTCAAAGTGCGCGTCGATGGCGGCTTCAAAACGGGACGTGATGTGATTGTGGCGACCATGCTGGGCGCGGAAGAGTTCGGCTTTGGCACAGCGGCTCTCGTCTCCCTGGGCTGTGATATGGCGCGGCAGTGCCACCTCAACACCTGTCCGACCGGCATCGCCACGCAGCGCGAAGACTTGCGCGCCAAATTCAACGGCCAATCACAGCACCTCATCAACTACCTCACGCTGGTCGCCGAAGAGGTACGCCAGTGGCTGGCACACCTGGGTATCGAACACCTCGACGATTTGATTGGACGAACCGATCTGCTGCAAGCGCCTGCATCGTCTCCTATTGATCTTTCCGGCATACTGGTAGCAGCCCCCGGCAAATCGTCGGAAGCCGCGCTCAGTACCGATGTGCATACCTCATCCCTGGCAAGAGAGTTGCTGGTTGAAGCAGAACAAGCGCTCAACGGAGGGAGCAGCGTACTCACGCAGCACCCCATCCAGAACAGCGATCGCGCGGTTGGCGCAAGCCTGGCGGGTGAGATCGCGCGTCGCTATGGCAACGCCGGTTTACCAGGCGTCAGCGTAACCTGCTCGTTTTCTGGAGCGGCAGGTCAGAGCTTCGGGGCTTTTTGTGTGTCCGGTATGCGCCTGATCCTGAGCGGCGAAGCCAACGACTACGTAGGAAAAAGCATGACGGGCGGCCAGATCATTATCGCTCCTCCGGCGGATGCCAGTTTCGCGGCCCATCAAAACGTCATCCTGGGCAATACCGCGCTCTATGGCGCAACCGGCGGCCAATTCTTCGCGGCGGGACGCGCGGGCGAGCGTTTCGCGGTGCGCAATAGCGGCGCGCTGGCAGTCGTAGAGGGCGTGGGCGCGCACGCCTGCGAGTATATGACGGGCGGCATCGTGGTTGTGTTGGGCGAGACCGGCCAGAATTTCGGCGCGGGCATGTCTGCCGGCGTGGCCTACGTGCTGGATATGGAGGGCGTCTTTCCCAACAACTGCAATAGCGATCTGGTGGAATTGCTACGCATCAACGACGCCGAAGAGCAGGAGGCGCTGCGCACCATCATCCAGTGGCATCGCAAGAAAACGCATAGTTGGCGCGCCGCCCAACTACTGGCCGAATGGAGCCGTATGCATCGCCTGTTCTGGCGCGTTTCCCCCATTGGCCGCGATCAAACCGCCAGCGATTTCGTAGAAGACCACACCCAAATGGTCGAGCGCATTGGCGTATTGCACTAACGATCCGTAGGGGCGGGGGAGGTGCTGGGATGGGAGGGGACGCTTGCGTCGCCCTCCGTAACCCGTGAATGGCACGATTCGTTGACGCCAACGAAGGACGCGGGCGACGCTTGCGTCGCCCTCCGTAACCCGTGAATGGCACGATTCGTTGACGCCAACGAAGGACGCAGG
>JBOGTO010000582.1:0-6193 GCA_050695155.1 Ktedonobacteraceae bacterium | reverse complement strand
GAATCGGTGCCAGTACTGGCTTCGCTGCTGGCTGGCGTCTCGAAGAGAGATGTTCCGCATGATGGACAGCTCGTTCTATGTTCCGGTATTTCTTTGCCGCAGCGTATACAGACGGTCATGACCAGATTCTTTCGGGTTATGCGATTGGACTACATACAGGTGTTTCTATCCGAACGTTGTGTATCATAGCATATCATGCATCCGTTTGCATCGTCCATCCGTTTGCGTTGCTGCTCAAAGCAATAGTACCTGCTTGCGTCGTTTGGGCTATTTGCCACGTTCCGCTAATGGCCGAGAGCGTGGTCAGCACACTACTCGCGTCCGCCGCTTTGCGCTGCTTCGCGCTTAACGCGGCTGGCGATATGATTACAAGGGATGGATGTATCGCCTGCAAGACCGCGCGTAGCTCTGACGGAAATGCCTTGCCTGCGTCACCAATCATTTGTACTACGTCTGCTGTCAGATAGCGATGGTCTACTGTCGTGAGCAGTCCCGTCAGCGCATACTTACTCAGCGAGGTTGCGCCCAGCAGCAGCATTCGCAAGCCGGGCGCGAGCAAGCGCACGATCAGCCCGTTGTCCTGATTTTCCTCGCTGCCTTTATGCAGTGGCGATGCGGGCCAGAACACCTGCATCGCAAGCTGCGTTCCCAGTGTGATCGTCGCGCCCTGGCGAAGCTGCGCATACGGTATATGGCGTTCGCTTATAGTACGCCGGTAAAGGGCATAGCCTGAATTGGGATGCAGCATACCCGCGTCAACGGCTTCTCCCGCCTGGTAGCGCGAGACGATGTCTTCCAGTCCCACCAGTTCATCTTGTCTGGGCGAAGTCAGTATCACCATATCGAGCGTATGTTGCCAGAATGGCAGGCGCGTATCCAGCTCGGATGCCAGCGCGGTCGCATCCAATCCGCCATCGATTAAAGCAGTCTTGCCATCGGGCGTATGGATCAGAATAGCCTCGCCTTGCGGTGATTGACCGGCAGGACTTACACTCAAAAAGGTAACGGTCAGCGCATCACTTGTGCGCGCCGCAACCGCGCTGGTGCCAGTTGCCAGTATGACAATCAGGGCCGCGCTACATTGCAGCATTCGCCAGGTACGCTTCGATAGAAGAGGCGGGCTGGTTTTCAAATGGCCTGACTGCTGTTGCTGTGTCGGCCAGCGCCGCAATAACATACTGGTAACTAAAATGAGTAGCGCGTAATACGTCCAGGCTATGCTAGCCGCCACATGGTTTATTGGGATGGATGCGTTGGGCCACGCCGCGCCCAACGTCACGACCTGTATCACATACCAGAGCAGGGGCCAGATCGCCCAGGCACACACCATACCCGCTGGCAGCCAGATAGCTCCGACTCCGCATACAAGCAAACCAAGTACAATCAACGCGGCCAGGAGCGGGACTGTCAGGAGATTGGCGAAAGATGCAATCAGCGATACCTGATGAAAGATCACAGCGAATACCGGCCAGGTGGCGCTCTCGGCTGCCAGCGTGACCATGATGATCTCGATCAAGAAATAAGCTGCCCGGATATGCTCAAGCCGCTGGAATGGCCTCATTAGGAGCGGTGTCAGTACAATGATGCCCAGTGTGCCAAAAAAGGAAAGTTGAAATCCGGCATCCCACAACACAAACGGATCAAATGCGCTCATGAGCAGCGCGGCCAATGCCAGCGCGTTGTACACATTGTAGACGCGCCCAAAACGCGGCGCGAGCGCTAGCACTATGCCCATAATGCCAGCGCGTAGAGCGGCGGGACTGCCACCGCTCAAAAAGGTATAAGCGAGGATGCTTACAATGACCAGTCCTGTTGCCAGGAGTTGCCGCCAGTTCCTGCGCTGCTTCTCGGCTGGAAGTAAGCGTTGGAATTGATTCCGGCGTGGCATGAAAAGCCTGGATGTATTATCTCCGACCAGTCCCGCGAGAATAGTCACTTTGAATCCTGAAGGCGCGATCAGGTGTGCTGTGCCAGTCACGTTGAACATCGGAATTAAGGGCTTGAGCGCGGGTGTGCGCAGGCTCAGCACGATGGCGATGAGTAGCGCGGCCATGGGCTGGGGCAACTCGCGCGTGATGATGGTTGCTAGAAAAATGCGCAGGCGATAAAGCGCGACAATCAACGGGTTGCCTCCTGATTGATTCACAGTGATGCGCGGGAAACTCATGCTGGCGAAGATATTTGGCCCGCTTGTTGGAAAGGGCTTCTGGAGATTGCCCAACAGTTCGACGCTGTCTCCATACTGCGGGCCGTAAGGATCATCAATGGCGTTGCCGGGCATCTGTACATCTATTAGCCCGCGCGTGCTTTGCCAGGTGGTTCCATTGTCGAGGCTTACCATACTCACTGAGACAATCAACAGGCGGCTATGCGTTTGCAGTTTTGGCTCATCGGTTACGCTGCCCGTCATATCGAGTTTCTTGTCGCCGATAAACGCGCTGATAGCGTTGTGATCTCCAACTGGCGAGACCTGCGCATAACGCCATGCTCCGAGCAGAAGCAAACAGATCACCACTGAGATAAGCCCAATGTTGCCCCTGCGCCAGAAGAGGATACCACTGAGCAGGCTCAGCACGGCTCCTATGAGCAGTGCCACCGGAGGTAATAGCGCCCAGGCATCCAGCAGTATACCGGCCAGCCATGCCAGCGTAACCAGAATCAGCACGAAGCCGCGCAGTTCAATACCGCTCTTCCTGCTGTTTATCATGCGCTGTGCCTAAACAGTCACGCTGGTTTTTATTTTGTCGTAGATCGAGCGGCTTACCACCTGTAGCAGTTGGTCGATGGAGGTATAGGGGCCATGTTGTGTGCGGTAGTCGATAATTTTCTGCGCGGTAGCGCTGCTGACGTGCAGTACCTGGCGCATCTCGTCGATGCTGGCGCTATTGATGTTGATGATCTGTCCAGCCTGTCCACTAGTAGCGGTGCCGCTGCTATTTGGTCCCGGTACACCTCCCTGGTACGTTGGCGGCGCTTCGCCAACCGCCAGCACATAGACTTCCTGGCCGTCGGTCAGGGGAGCCGCGAGATTGAGCGAGACGAGATCAGCCTGGGGCAATGCTCCGCCTGCCGCCTGCAACAACTGGTAGACGCGCGCCCCTGCTGGCAGCGTGTACACTCCGGGATGCCTGACCGAGCCGGTTACATAAATGTGCAGGCCACCACTGGTTGCAGTTGCGGAGCCGCTATTCTGGCCGGAAGTGTTGAAAGATTGCTGTGAGATGCCCACCGGCGAAGAGGGTGAAGAAGCTGATGGTGTCACAAACCAGATGACATATATAGACCCTGCCAGCAACAGCGTAATTCCACCTGCCACCGCGCGCGTGAGTCGCTTTTTCGACGAAGGTTTGAGCGGGAGAAGCGGTGAAGGTTTTTCTTCGATGAAAGGAACGAGTGCGTCATCAGGGGGAACAATGGGCAGTGGCTGCGTTTCTTGTTGAAAGATGGGCAAGGACAGGGGCGCGGAAGTGGTTTTGTGAAACTGGCTAAACTGGCTTCTCTGCTGCATTGCCCGGGTCCCTCCGACATGTTCTCACCGGCGCAAGCATAGCAGGTTATAGAGATTGTTGTCAATAGAAAAATCGGTGAATCGGGTCGCTATTGTTAATAATAGTGCGAGAAGGAAGCATATAGCGTTCTCTATTGCTTTCCTGTCAGGCACTATGGGGGTCGAGTACTCGCCGGGCGGCCTCTTCATCAGGAGCAACCGCAATCTGCCCTATCATTCGCCTCAGGCTTTCGAGTTTCTTCATTTTCAAAACGCACTGTTCCGCAAAACCCTTCAGTGCAGGAAAACGCACATCTACCAGTTCCAGAACAAGCTGTCGTGATGCGTTTAACGCGCCTTCAGCTTCGCCTTCGGCTCGCCCCTTTTCCAAACCCTGCTGTAAACCCTGCTGTAAACCCTGCTGTAAACCTTGCTGTAAACCTTGCTGTAAACCTTGTTTCGTAGCTTTTTCCGCGGCTTTTTCCGCAGCCTGTTCGGCGGCTTGCGCAATTCTGCTTTGGAGATAGGGGTCTTCATCGAGTAAGTTGTTCCACATGTTCAATCGCTCCTGTACTACAGCTTTGTCTTTTACAGACACTAGCTCTGATCTCCGTAACAGTACACCCAGCCATTTCAATTGTTGTGCAAGTTGTTTGTCGTCGCCAGCATAGTATGTGATCATCTCTTCAATACTCCGCAAGAGCAGGTCCTGACTTGCACCCTGCATAGTTGGCAATAACGCATACATACCGATGATATGTTCTCGCACATACGCACTTGCCCGCAATTTCCACAAACACATCGTGCGGAAATTGAATTTCAAGATTTCTTCGTCCCCGCTTATTTCTCGAAAAGGCGACTCGGCCTCTTTGACCGGGAACGGGTACACTATGACAGTGATGACCGGTATTTCAAATTGCTCTAGATAATAGGTATGATAGGATAAGAGCCGATAGCCAATCTTACTATCTGAGCCTGATTCAAATTCCAAATGCAGAATATGCTTCTCGTTCCGGTACCAGACTTTGTAAACCTTATCAACCCGTAATGGGGTCCTTAACACCTCGATGTTCACTACTTGGAGAAATGTTGCTCCTTCCAGGAAGTTTGGCAGCATCTCTTGTTCTCGTCCTTCAATCAAAGACTTGAGGACATTGTCATACTGTTGCTGCTGCTGAGGCAGCGACGCACTCCGTTTACGCTTCCCCAAAGGACATTTACCCACTTTCCCTCTTCACTATCAGGAGTATAACATGCCTGTATTTGATATGCAATAACGGAATGCGGCCTGGGACGCGGGTTTGCAGAGCAGTTGACCAGTATGGTATTATTTCTGATGAAGTCCCCGTAGCTCAGTGGATAGAGCATTGGCCTCCGAAGCCAGGTGCGCAGGTTCGATTCCTGTCGGGGACGCTTATCATTTCTCCTCTTTAGAGCGTGTGATCTCAAGATGTATTTTGTAGCAAGCATACTTGCATCTCCCTGCTATCCTTTTTTCAGTACTTCTTTGGAAATCAGTCTGAAAAATCGCAATTTTAACCTGTGTGAGAAGTTGATGAAATCTGGCGTATATTATGTAACGCCGTTTTATCCCACGTAGTGTATGAAGAAGATAAGCCCTTGCGGCGTCGAAGGCCCGGCAGCATGGTGGGCTGCCATTGGGAATCCAGAGTCGGTTCCCGCTTTGTGGGCGGAGGACCGGGTTCCCTGAACGTATTTTTTATTGTTCTAGGAGGACACGATGCTCAAGAAACCCCGATCGCGCTTTCTCGTGATGTCCTTTTCGGCTCTGGCGGTGCTGCTCATGCTATTGAGCGCCTGCGGAGGCGGAACCCCGACAACCGGTACCACCCCAACGACAGGCGGAGGCACAGCCGTCAAAGGTGGCACCTGGATCGACGACCTGTATGAAGAACCGGATTCCTTGATCCCCAATGCGTCGAGCGAAACCTTCTCGGCGATGGTGGACTTCGCGCTGTACGCGCCGCTGATATATGGCACCCCGCAAGGTCAGCTGCAACCGGGCTTGCTGACCGAAGTGCCGACAGCGGCCAATGGCGGCATCAGCGCCGACCTGAAGACCTGGACGCTGCACTTCCGCTCCGGCCTCAAGTGGTCTGACGGCCAGACCCTGGATGCGCGGGACATGGACTTCACCTGGAAGTTGTGGAGCAACCCCAAATTCGCCACCTACAATCTCATCAACAACCAGGACATTGCCAGCGCCGATGTGTCGAGCGACAACCTGACCATCACCTTCCACCTGAAAGACCCGCTGGTGTCCTTTATCGCCAACTGGGCGGATGGCTTCTACGGCCCCATGCCGGCCCATCACTTCGCCAGCATGGACCCCGGCTCTATTCTCAAATCGCCCGACAACCTGAACCCCTCGGTGACGAGCGGCCCGTTCATGATGAGTGAAAGCAAACCCACCGACCACTACACGGTGGTGCGCAATCCCAACTACTACCAGGCCTCCCAGGGGCTGCCTTACCTGGACAAGGTCATTTTCCGCATCGTGCCAGACCTCAACACCGTGACCACCGACTTGCAGGCGGGCAATATCGACTCGGCCTACTTCCTGGACGTGTCCAAAGCCCTGGTCTACAAGTCGTTGAGCAACTACGCGGTGGTGGCTGACCCCAAGACCTACAGCTTTGAGGCGCTGTACTTCAACTTCAACAACAAGCTGCTGGCGAACAACGT
>JBOGTO010000581.1:0-7926 GCA_050695155.1 Ktedonobacteraceae bacterium | reverse complement strand
CCAGGCGCGGGCGGAGAGTCGCTTGCGTAACGCGCAACAACGCCGCCTTCGCCTGGGTGGCTTTGACTCGCCTTAGGGCTACGATGTCAGGAACTCGCCACGGTCACGAGGTGGGTAAACCATACAGTCGCCACTACTATACACGGAAACACGTACCAGAAACGTCGTATAGTAGTGGCGACCCTGGCGGTCGCCATGCCCCACAAGTCCCATTGCGTTGCTCGTTTTTGAAACAAGATGATATAATCGCTACCGTGCATGTCCTCACATCGTTGTCATGCCAGGGCAAAGAGGTGATTCGATACATGGGTAAAAAACTTGCCATACTGCTTCTCACATTGACGGCGCTGGTCGGAGTCTCAGGCGGCTACATCGCGGGCGGTCTCCAGGCTTATTCGCGCTATCAACAGGGCGTAAGTTCAGAGCGCTGCGGGGGTCAGAAGCCCGTACATATTTGCGTTCAAGCGCCGGCAGAGGTATTTAGCGCGTTTTATCCCTTTGATCTTTCCACACAAACACCCCTCTCTACCATAACGTACAGTAGTAGCAGCCCGCTTACGCTGATAATCAGCGTAGGCATAGTGAATTTCACCCAGGTGGAGACCCATACCGTCACAGCTACCAGCGCCTCGCAATTAATCAGCTTTACGCCAGCATTGCTTGACCAGGCGGTGCGCAAGTTGACGAGCGATGTCAATACCTCGCTCAGTGTGCGTGTGACGGATACGCACACTAATCTCTATTATTACAATGATAGCCCGCTGCTGCTGCACGCGCACCAGTTGATGCAGTGGGTAGCGGCGAACAGGCTCAAGATTGGCGCGTGGGTCACGCCCGATGATCCGGCAGTTATTGCGCTGCTGGCGAAGGCCGCGACTCACCTGGCGAGCGAACCCGCGCCCGCGCCTGTTGCCATGCTTGGCTATGGCAATCACGCTACGCCGCAGGCTGTGCGCGACCAGGTTGACGCTATTTTCGACGCGCTGCGGCTGGATTACCACATGCGCTACAGCACGGAAAATGTCCCCTACAATGGGCCGGGGGATAGCAATGTTGCGCTGGAAAATATCAAACTGCCGTCCGAGGTTTTGCAACAGCACAGCGGTATGTGTATCGAGTTGACTGTGTTGCTGGCCTCCGCCGTCGAAAAAATTGGTCTGCACGCTGAAATTGTGATTATCCCCGGCCATGCCTTCCTGGGTGTCGCGGTAACACCGGATAATAAGCAATTCCAATACTGGGACGGTGTGCAGGTGAACAACCAGGTGGCGGGCGATTCGGCCAATATCTCTACCGACCAGGAGTACAGCGCGAATGCAAAGCAAATTGTGGATACGATCCTGATTAGCGCGGCACGCCAGCAGGGTGTCGGACCGATGGTATAATATCTGGCAAGAGTTCATGATGAGAGGGGAATACGGAGACGAGCGCCATAAATTTTCCTGACTGGTATCTCGCTGGCTGCTATGGCGGATTGGCCTGCTGTATGTGCGCCATTGCCGCCAATGCGCTTTATACGACGTGGCGCAAGCGCGGCACGACAAGGCAACTTGCCTTCGTCATCGTTAGCTGCGTGCTGTCCGCTCTGCTCTTGCTTCCTGCTATCATCTGGTATAACGCGCGTCTCAGCGTCTCCCCGGCCTCCATCGGCATGATCGAAGCGACCGTTGCTCTTATTTACGTGGCCTTATGGGGTTGTGTCGTGCCATTAGGGGCGACGACATGCTACTGTCTCTATACGTCGCCACGCGAGTCGCATACCTCGGCGCGTATGCCGCGACCACGCAGTAAACGCACAACGCAGGGCAACGCCGCGTCCATCGCCACCGCGAGGCCACCGCGCCGCCAGCCGGGCGTGCCTGCTCCGTTTGTGTATAGCAATGATGTTCCCTGGGGCTGGCTGGAACACCGCGCCGGGCGTTTCCAGGGTCAGCGGCTGGCCTTGAAACGCGCCATCATCAGTATCGGGCGTGAAGAGGATAACGAAATCTGGCTGGACGACGAAACCTCTTCGCGTTATCACGCGGAAATTGCGTGGCAGGAAAGTCAGACCTATGTAACGGACTGCGATAGCCTGAACGGTATCATCTTGAACGGGCGGCGGATGCGCGGCTCGCTCCCCATCAATAGCGGCGACCTGCTGGAAATCGGTTCGCATCGTTTTCTCTTTGAAATCGCGCCGCGTCCCACCTCTTTGAGGGACGAGGATGATCCACTTTTTGCGCGCCGCCCCTCCATTTCGCTGGACAACCTTGTGGACAATATCAAGCCAGATCAAGGTGGCGAGCAGGTCTTTCACCGCAAAGCGGCCAGTTCTGCCTCGCCGCCCACGAGGCCGCTCAATGAACCCCTTTTCGCGGATAGCGCCGGTTCCAGCGAGCGCGACCCGTTCGCATCCGCGCCGCAATCCACACCAGGCATAGACGACCGCGCTTCGGATGGTATGCCAGCCTGGATGCTCGCGCTGAGGAGCGATCCCGTCACGCCGCAGCCGTTGCCGCCGCTACGGAGCAGTATGTGCCTCATTCATAGCGGGAGCCTGGCGGGAAGAAGTTTTCTGCTTGATCGCCCGACATTGATGGTGGGACGTTCACCTGACTGTGATGTGTTGCTGGATGATCCATCCATCAGCACCGAATATACTCGCTTTACGCGCCAGCCCGATGGCGATTACGTTTCTGGCGTGGGTACGCAGGTCAACGGGGAGTTTTTACGCGCCGCGCATCTTTTACAGCAGGGCGATACAATCGACCTGGGCGCGACGCGCCTGGAATACATGTTGGTGCCGGATGCTCACACAACTCCCCTGCCACAGCTATCCGTGCCACCAATCGCGCGCCCCATTAGCGGGCCGGTACCCTTCCTGCGCCTGCCCAGCAAGCCGAAATAAGCCGCCCAACCACACCGCCCCGGATGCCCCCCACATTCACCGCCCCGGATGCCCCCCATTCACCACCCCGGATGCCCGCAAGGGGCATCCCTACATATGTAGCAGCCCCTCCCCTTAACCCTCTAAACGGCGATGCGGGAGGGTCACGGGGGCGTCTGGAAATGTAGGGATGCCCCTCGTGGGCATCCGGGGGTGGAGTCGGGAGGCTCCCTACCATTCGACATGCGCGAGTGCGTGCATTGACAGAATCGGGCGTCCATGCCCAGGATAGAGGTAATAGACCTTCAGGCTTTCGAGCGTTTGCATGGTTTGCTGCAACTGGCGGCGATTAGTGCCGCCGCGCACCAGCGCTGTCCCGCCATCCAGCGTAATCAGGGTGTCTCCGCATAACAGTTCATAGCTGAAAGGATTGTACAGGCACAGACTTTCTGGCGTATGGCCGGGGCTGGCAATCACGCGCCAATCGAGGTGGTTGGGCAGGCCGCTCACATCCTCCAACCAGATGTCAACCAGTTGCGCCTGGCGTTCATAGGCGGGCGCGAAGAGGTCAAGATGATGCAGCACACCCGGCAGGCGCGCCTGGCTAAACATCTGCCCCACGAAATGCGATACGCCCATCACGCCGCCTGCGGCCACTTCGCGCGCGATTTGTTGCGCGGCATTGTACGCCGCGACGGGGGCGCGCGTGGCCTTGCGCAGCGCATCCGCTCCGGCGGTATGATCGGGATGCAGGTGGGTCAGCACAATTAAATCGATATCTTCAGGTTTGCGATGCAGGAATCGTTGCAGGTAGGAAAGCAGCAATTGCGCATTGAGGACGGAGCCGGGATCGACGACGATTATACGCTCCTCATTGATGAGATAAGTATTTGCCATCGAAAAACGATCTGTGATGATATGCACATGACGCGGTCGCTGTGCCACAGGCTGAAAAGGCCGTTCGCTTGCAATGGCTGTATCCAAATTACGCCTCCCTCTGCATAAAACCTGCTCTATCCTACCATTTTGGGAGAGCGGCATTCAAGACGAAAATTGGGCATATTTGTTGTTCTATTTTGGAAAAGTATATGGTACAATTGATTTTGTGGTTAAGCATGAGCATCAGGTAGGAAATATCGAGGCCCTGGTTTCGCTCCGTCACCCGGAAACTGGTAAAACTGCCGTGCAGGAGAAGTCCGACGACTTCCTTGACCACCCTGAGATACACAGTGTGCGCGCTGTTAAGCGCATTCCTATCTCCTGACACGTCAACTCATCACAACGCAACCATTTGTTGAGGCGGAGCGAAAATCAAAGAAGGGAACACCTACCCATGATGTCCAACGAGGGATACTCCGACCGTATCCTCACCTGCCGCGACTGCGGACAGGATTTCACGTTCACCGCAGGCGAGCAAGAGTTCTACGCGAGCCGCAACCTGACCAACGACCCCAGCCGTTGCCCATCGTGCCGCGCAGCCCGTCGCAATGGCGGCGGCGGCATGTCTGCGCCTCGCCCGCGCCAGAACAGCGGCGAGTACTACGAGACCACCTGCGCCGATTGTGGCCGACCGACCTCCGTGCCATTCATCCCCCGCGAAGACCGTCCCGTCTATTGCAGTGACTGCTTCCAGTCGCATCGCGCGCCCCGCTCCGGCGGACGCAGCGACTCGCGCGGCGGCGGCTACAGCAGCAGCGGTGGCTACGGCGGCGGACGCAGTGGCGGACGCGACTCGCGCGGTGGCCGCGACTCACGCGGCGGCGGACGCGACCGCTGGTAATCGCCTGTAGACGCGCGATAACGCGCGCCTGTCAAGCGAAAACGAAACGAGAGAGGGCGACCCTGGTGGTCGCTCTCTTTTTCATCTCTATTTACGTTATGCTATAAATTAATTGATACAGCGTATTATTTAGCTCCATATATTGAAAAGAAGTTTCAGGAGAATATACCACGTTTCCGAATTGAATGTTTTTGATAATATAGCTGTTATTTTGGAGAACTAGCTCTCCACCTCCCATTTGAGGTTCTTCGCGGATAGAATGAGGCATCAATAATATATTGGCTAATTGTATCTGTACTTGTGGATGCGCTCCTTTCGGGTACACTCGTAACCGATATTTTCCCTGGTCTTTTGTCAGTTTTATTCCGGTATGAAAGTCAAATTCTCCAATACGCAATTGTATTGAGAGTCCTAACAAATCGCTCGGCATCAAACCGTTAGGAGCATAGTCTGAAAGCTCATATTCTCCGCGTCCCCCGCTCGGCTGAAAGGTAATACGCATAACACTATGACTCCTTATCCTTCGTCTGGCATCTCTTCGATCAGATCGCATATGCTGACTTTCAGCGCTTTTGCAATTCGGGAAAGTATGTAGATAGAGACATCGTGATACGGGTCGTGAAAGAGTGCCTGTGTTGTGTTGTAACTAACATCAGCTATTCTGGACAATTTAGCCATGTTAATGCCTTTTGACTCTGCTACTTCGCGGACTTTCAAACGTACCATGTTTTCCCTCAAATTGAACTGTTTTTACTCTATCAGGCTCTCACCATTGACACAAGAACTTCCAGATGGTTATACTATAGCAGTATCCTTAGAACGGTTACTTTCAAAAGGCTATTAACGCGCCAGGAGAGAACTTAATGAAAGTGGGAGTCTATGCTTGAACTTACTTTGTCAGAATTAAAACAAGGAATGATTATTGTCTATTTGATGCGTCCAGAAGAGCTTCCAACCTATCCTGAACTGGAATGGCATGGAAAGATCAAGCAGGTCTGCAATTGTTTGCGTGTGCTGGACGTGGAGGTGCTTGACGAAGGATACGAGGCATGTGACGAACTGGTATACTTCGAGCAGGTTATTTGTGTGGAGGGTAGAGAGCAGTAGTGCCAAACCTTGTGTGCCACCCATACCATAGTATATACTACTCACAATAACATTTTCCTCGGCAGGGAGGTTCACATTTCATGGCACAGGGCAACACAGGACAATGGCCGCATTACACGTATATCGTTCCACAAATCTACACGAAGGCTAAGGTGCGTCTGATCGGGTTGGGGACTTACGCGCCATCGGGAACTATCACCAACGAGTTTTTTGCGTATATTTCGACTCGTCTGGGCGACCCGCGCAGCGCCGATGACCTGGAACGTGTCACGGGTCTCAGTACGCGCCATGTGCGCGCCAGCACGATGGACCTGTGCCGCAGGATGGCGGGCGCGGACGCTCCCGGCCTCATCGACGGACCAGACGCAAAGGACGAATCGTTGGTAGATATGGCGGTGATTGCGGCGCAGCGCGCCCTGGCGAGCGCGGGACGTGATGCATCTGAGATAGATACCATTATCGGAGCCTCCTCTTCTGATAACGAAGCCTTCCCGACTGTAGCCGGCCAGGTGCAGATGCGCCTGGGACTGGGACCCATTCGGGCCACCATGCTCAAGGGCGCGTGCGCCTGCCAGACCGAGGCTTTCCAGACCTGCGCCGAAATACTGGCCGCCAGTTCCGCGAAGCTGGTCTTGATGGTAACAGCCGAGGGATTGCTGCCCAACATTATGAATGTGCTGGACTGGAAGACCAGTTCGCTTTTTGGCGAGGGCGCGTCGGCCTACCTGCTGGAACTGGGCGACGAGGATACCTATGTCATCAATGGCTCCGATGCTAACCAGGGGCCATCGCTCTACTACCAGACGCCCTTGCGCAAAGATGTGATTGAGATGGCCGAGGTCGATCTGAAGATGCGCCAGCTTTACGAGTCGGGCAAGGGCGCGGAACTCAATAAAATCCTCTCCATGTACCATGTTGGGTACACGAAGATGAACGGCAAGGATGTCTACCGCGAAGCTCCGCGTGCTATGGCCGAATCCGTCGATGCGCTATGTCGCCACGCGGATTTAGCACATGCTGACCTGTCGTATATCATCCCCCACCAGGCTAACTCGCGCATCACGCGCCGCATGGGCGAATTATTGATCAACGACTATGGGTGGCCGCAATCGACAATGGGCAAGCTTGTCGATAACTTCCGCTACTATGGCAACCTCTCCAACGCCAGTATCGCAACAGCGCTGGTTGAGCTACTGCGCCAGGGTCGCCTGCATGACGGCCAATGGATGGCCCTGCCAGCGGTCGGCGGCGGCATGAACTACGGCTGCTGGCTGCTGCGCTACCATACATTGGAGAACCTGGACGCGGTATTGAATCCCTAAACCAATCCGCGTTCGTAGATGTAGAACACCGACCCGTCCGATTCGTACTCAGCGCCGGTGAAGGCGTCGCGTACCATCATCAGGTCGGGTATCTCAGCGCGGACGCTTTCAAGACCAGCTTCGGGAAGCTTTTTGCGCAGTTCGTAGGCCAGCAGGCTAATCGACTCGGTGGTGCCATCAATATAGCCAATCGAGAGCAACTTTTCGCCGCGCCTCTCGCGTGCTTCCACCATTGCCAGGCCGTCCAGGCGATTCCAGCGCCGCAGCAGGTAAATCTGTTGCGCGGCAATCTTCTGCTCGATCAGCGCGGCGGTAATGGAATAGGCTGTGAAACCTGCATTGTACAAACCACCTACGGCGGGGAAAATATTGGAGACATTCAGGTAATCGATAATCTCGTTGCTATCCGCAGGAGTTGCCAGCGTGGGCGTTTCCATACCATACTGGCTCTTTGAGTTCTCCGTGAGCGGGGTAGCGTGATATGGCGCGAAGGCGTTGACGCGGCGCAAATGGTTGCGTTCGATCAGGCGAATCGAGGCAGTGTTGGTAGACTCGGTAATCAGACGCGCGGTGAGCGCATGGCGGCGCAGTGCCTCGGCAATTTGTGCCTCGAAGAGCGCGTGGGCAATGCCATGTTGCCGGTGAGCAGGGTCGACGCGCATACCCTCTAACCATGCCTCGCTCGCATTCAACATGCGCATATTGGCGACACCTACCGGTTGTCCATCCATCGTGGCAACAAACAAGGCCCCATGCTCATCGTGCAGCCATTCATCCCAGACATCGGCGATATAATCTCCCCAGTCCCATGTATGGCTGCAAAAAGCCAGCGCCGCCTCGCGGTCGCT
>JBOGTO010000580.1:0-12993 GCA_050695155.1 Ktedonobacteraceae bacterium | reverse complement strand
GATAGTGTATCACGCTCGGCGCGATCGCGGTTGACTGTCATGAATGCGTCCCAGCGTAGCTCTTTGAACTGGGGGCGCGGTTGTTTGGCGAGGCGGATTGCCATATCTGCCATGTGCTTGACGACCCACTCGAAATAAAAGGGTGTGAGCGAGTAGATGTCCATGTCGGGGGCGGGATTCATGAAGTCGATGGCGTAAGGGACGCCGTCGCGAATAGCCCACTCGACCGAGTTCATGTCGTAGCCCAGGGCGCGTACCAGCTTGCGCGAATCTTCAACAACACGCCTGCCGAGTTCTGGTGTGAGAAAGTCGTGTTCGACGTGATATTTGCGCTCGCGTGGATCGTATTTGATGGGCATGATCTCGTCCTGTCCCAGACACAGGCAGCGCACATATTCGTCCCATTTGATAAATTCCTGCACGATGCCCGTGCGCAGGCCAAAGCTGTTGTAGTGGAAGATCAATTCATCCAGCGAATGGCAGACTAAAATATCGCCTTCCTTCCAACCACCGCCGAGCGTGTCCTTCAAAATACAGGGCAGGCCGACGTAATCGATGATAGCCTGCCAGTCGAGCGGGTAGACCAGGTTGCGCAGGCTTTCGTTATGGACGATGCCCGGCACATAGTCTTTATTGGGTAGGGCAACCGTTTTGGGGCTGGCAACTCCCAGCTTTGTCGCCAGGGCTGCCTCGAAGAACTTGTCGTCGGAGGTCCACATGAACGGGTTGTTGATGACCGTCACGCCCTGGAGAACAGCGTACTTCATATACATGCGGTAGTAAGGGACTTCCTGCGAAATACGGTCGATAATCAGCGAGTAGGGGCATGGCTCTTCCATCGAGGTGCTGCCTATTTTGGCATATTCCGCCACCACGCCCTCGTCGCGGCGGTTCACTTCGTCGATGAAGGCGGGTGGGAACGACCATTCCCGCCCGACAAACAGGCCAACCCGTAGCGTCATGGTTTTCCTCCCCGGTCAATCATGACCGTCGATATACTTGTCGATCATCTGTTTCCACCAGGGCCAGTCATGCGCCCAACCGTCCCAGATGCGCAGCGCGTGCCAGATTTCTTTGCCCCACAGCACGCCGGACATCTCTTCATTACTGTCGCAGGATGGATCATCGCGCCCAATTGCCATAATGATGTCCATGTGGCGCAGAGCCGCTAAACGCGCCTCGTCATGCTCGTTGGTGATGAAGGCGCAGGGATTGTTGAAATAGACATTGTCATCGGAGAAACCCTCGGTAAAACGAGTAATGTTATAGAGGCCGCTCAGTCCGATGACGCGATCAACCAGGTGCGGGTAGCGGAAAGCAAAGTTGATGGCATGATACGCGCCAAAGCTTGCGCCAGCCGCTATCAAAAAAGGATTGGTGTTGCGCTGCCTGCTGAAAGGTACCACTTCATTCAAGAGATAGCTATCATACTGCATATGCCGCAGCGCGCGCGCCGCCGGGTGCTTCTGTTTGGCATACCAGCTTTCACCATCCACGCTATCGACACAATACAACTGGATGCCGCCCTGTTCCAGGCGTCCACCAAGTGTTTCAATCATACCCGTATCTTCCCACTGGAAGAAACGCCCCATAGATGTAGGGAAAACGAGTACCCTGGCCCCCGTATGACCGAAAACCAGCAACTCCATGTCACGATCAAGAGAACGACTATACCAACGATGATATTCACGATTCATTATAACTACACACTCACATTGGCTTCAAATAAGCAAGCCAGCTACAACGCGGGACAGCAGAGGTCGCGCATACTGGATCACGCGGCTTCCGGGTGATCGGGGAAAATGGTAACAATTACACGATGAGCTAATGGGAGTTAGTCCATTGGCTCATCAAAATGGTATCACCTGGCGGGTGGGAATGTCAAATCAGGAAGCTCAGGAGGCAGTCGGACACCTCTATTTTTCTTATCTTGGAGTATCTTCAATCAAATCGGTCGTGGGTACTTCTAAAGCCTCTGCAATCCTGTTTATTGTGTCCGTGCTAATTATTTTGTAGGGATTATTAAATATCTCTCGAATAACATGATAACTGACCTCAGATTTTAATGAGAGACGATGCATGGATATTTTCTTGGCCTGAGCGACCTCTTTGACCTTTAACCGCAGCATTCGATAGACCTTTTTTCTTTTATTTCTCCTCTGGAATATCTTCGATGATCTCCGTTACAGGTACGCCTAAAGTTTTTGCTAATCTATTGAGCGTATCAGTATTTATGCTTTTAAAAGGATCGCGGTAAATATCACGGATAATATGATAAGATACCTCGGATCGTTGAGAGAGCTTATTCATAGAAAATCCCTTTTGTTTGGCGACTTCTTTTACCCGCAGCCGAAGCATATCATTTCCCTTTGTTTTTTCTTTACTATACACAAAACCCCCAACTCTGAGAACTATACGATTTTCTTTACACTTAAAAAGTATACATAAATTAGTTAGGATTTCTATTGCCCAATTACGGATATTTGTGGTAATCTTTCCTTTAGATTACTGATGAAGGAAGTTTTTCTAAGCGTGCCATTACGACAACTATCTGATGTAGAAGAGAGGATGATCTATGAAACAGTCCCGACAACGGATCGGACCAGTGAAGCTTCCCTGCCTTATGTTCACTCTGGATGAGTTGTTGTTTTTGAAGAAATCTCTTATGCTTTTGGAGCAAGCGCTGGTGATAGAGCAGAAACCACTCTCCAAAATTGAGTTTGCCAGAGAGACCATCATAAATCTTCAAAGCAAACTATATCAAATCATGGGAAGTTTTGAAGATGGCGAGGGAGTGCCTCTCGATGCAAACGAAATCATCGTTCTCCATTCATCGATACGTTTATTTGCTTTAGCGTTGCAGGCTTCGCAGGAAAGAGAAAAGATGCAATGTAGGGAATTGTGCAGCAAGCTGGCTCCGGTAACTTATCTGTAGGGGCGTGGGTGGATGATGATGGGGGTGGGGGCCTTTATGGCCGCCCGCCCATGGGGGATGGAACGATGTTCCCATGATTTGAACAAAGGGAAACAGGCACGCGGGCGGCCATAAAGGCCCCCACCCCCATCATCATCCACCCACGCCCCTACGGATTATTGAAGCTTTAACCCGCCTCCTCTACATTCCACTCTTCCGGGTGTTCCGCCAGCCATGTCTCCACTTGCATCGCCTTGACTGCGCGGCTGGTGCGTGGAGCTTGCGCGGGCAGGGATAGCACGAGATCAAAGTCGTCATCGGCGGCGATACGGTTGAACCGCTCGAAATCGCAGCCGTGACAGTGGTGTACGATCACGTACTCCCCGTTTGGGCGCTGGAAGTGGCCGACAGGCTCCATTGAGCAGCCACAGGTACTCATCCTGTCTCCTGGTTTGCGGTCATCGACGTGCCGCGAGTAGAGACAATAGGGGCAGTGATTGCGATGATGCCCTCCACTGATGGGTGGGCAGACAAAGCGGCGGCAGTGTTTGCACTTAAACACCTCTTGCGAGGAGGCGTTATAGCGCGGCTTACGACGCTTATGTGAGCGATAGTCGTCGTCTTCATCATCGTAGAAATGCTGGTCGTGCCAGTCATGGGTCTTTTCGTCCAAACGCAGAAGCTTCTTGCGTGACGTTCGCATCGGTTTTCCTCTTCTTTATTTTTATGCTGTTATCAGTAAATGGTGAGTTGCCTTCTCCAATGGCGCAGAATGACTGGCGGGAGAAGGAGAGAACAAGGACCGATGCCAAACGTATCGTGGGTTTACACATAAAACCTCTGCTCTTTCTATGGCGCTGTGCCGTTATAAAGACACAAGTCGCCTGAATAGCACATGGCGATGCCATGCAGTTGAGAATGAATTTCACGGATGATTCTTCAGAACATGGCAGTAGAGGGACACGCGGCCACTAATGCGAATGCGGCCAATAGCGAGAAAAGCGCAATGCGGCCCTGGAATACATGCCAGAATCTAAAGAAAGCAAAAAGGATGGGTTGTTGGTGTGTGAGGAGGCGCAAGGAGATGACTGCTAATGAGGTGCAACTAACAAGATAGTCTCGCCAGTGCGAACACTACCTTGCACTAAAGGCTACCCGGTTGTTCGGATATTATGAACAAAATTTGTCTGAGTAGTCTAGTAGCAGTCCACCGCGCCATTGGTGGGTATGACTTGCATTAAAAAACTTTCTAGTACTAAGTTGACTTCACTGTAGTAGAGTATAGCTGGTTTGACAGGGAAAAGTCAAGGAAAAGAGGGCGAACATCATATGTGTTTTTATGTATGAATGCATGTAACCTTGTAACGTATTGTTCAATGGAGTGTCAGAATCACCTGATGCCTCCAGTTCAACGGTGCCAATTTTCTCCGGTTTCCATTGTCGAGTGTACTCAACTGTGTATTTGTTTGCAAGGAGAATATTCTATGCATCTCATGTACCGCTCGAAAACCCGCATCCTTCTTTCCATGATCGCATTGCTGGGCATTGTGGGAGCTATGCTGGTAGCGGCTGTCACGGCTCGGACAACCTATGCTGCTTCTGCCAGCGCTGCGTCTACTCAATTTCATGGAACTCCCGGCGCGGCGACTCGCCTGTCAACGTCGCGGCCCTTGCTCACGAGTCCGACAAACGCCGGGGGCAAACGTATGATCGACAACCACATTCCTACCCGCTCCGTCAACGGCGCTGCGATGCTCGCAGGCTCTCGCATCAGTAGCACGGCTCTGGATAAGACCGAGGGTACCCTGCTGCACAACTTCAACGGCCTGAGTGATATTAACCAGGCTGCCGTCAATGGTGGCAGCGGCGTTGGCGAAGTGACACCACCAGACCAGGGCTTATGCGTGGGTTTTGATCCTGGCGTGCCGGGAACCAAAGTCGTCTTCCAGGCTATAAACTCGGCGCTGCGGGAAACGTCTGTCAATAACAGCCCATTGCCCGGCGCTCCGTTGCTGGGGAACAAGGATGTCAGCTTCGCCAATTTCTGGGAGCCGGGGGCTTTCAGCGATCCGCGCTGCTTCTTCGATTTCTCCACTCACACCTTTTTCTTTACCGTGATTGGCACCCTCCAGACTGGCCCCGATAAAGGCAATACGGCTATTGATATTGCCGTTTTCAACTCATCGGGTTTTGCCGTGTACCAGATTGATAGTTCGTTTGGTGGTGCCGACTTTGGCGATCAGCCGCATGTAGGCTTCGACAACAATGCCCTCTATGCCAGCACAGATGAGTTCAATGTGGCAGGAACAGCCTACTTCGGCGCGGCGCTGTGGGTGATCTCGAAATCTCAGTTAGTTGCCACGGTTCCCTCGCCGGCTTTTGTCAGCTTTGGTCCGCTCAGCCTGGCAGGCATTCCGATCCTCACACTGGAACCAGCTATAAGCACTACGTCCACCAATACCGAGTACCTGTTGAACTCGTTCCCGTTCGCTGACGCGGATATCACGCCCAATCCCATCAGCCAGCAGTTGGGGTTCTGGACCGTTACTCATGATAGTGGCGTAAGCAACGGCCATCCTGGCAGTGTGACGCTGACGGGTACGATTATTCGCAGTGAGACCTACGGCTTCCCGGTGAACGCGGTCAGCACCGGCACGGGTGTCACTGACAAGAACGGCATTACCAGCGAAGCCTTCCTCAATCCTGATGATTCCCGTATGCTACAAGTGCAGTTCATCAATGGACACTTGTGGGCGGCGCTCACTACCGCGATCAGCATTAATAATGATCCAGCCGCGCGTGATGGGGTGGCCTGGTTCAACGTCGATGCGGTGGCAGGCAAGGTTTCCACTCAGGGCTATATCGCCTCGCAGGGGAATTACCTGATCTACCCGGCCATCTTGCGCACAACCGAAGGCACAACGGCGATTACGTTCACTATCACAAGCGCCACCATCAATCCCAGCGCCGCGTATGTCGTGAGACCATCCACGTCGAGCCATTTCGGAGTCATTCACATTTCCGCGTCGGGGTTTGGGCCGCACCTGTCGTTCTCCGATACGCTGCCTGTGGTCGGTCGCCCGCGCTGGGGTGACTACTCGGCGGCAGCGCTGGACCCGAACGGCACCGATATCTGGCTGGCAACGGAGTATATCCCCTCCCCCGCCAACCAGGACCCCTTTGATAACTGGGGAACCCGCGTCTTCGACACACATGGAGACGCATAAGCGTTCGGCAGCATGAGCGTTAGAGGAACATGCTGCCAGCCCGCGTTTACGACGGTTGGCACCATTGTCTACGAACCTATCTGGAAACTGGGAGAGAAGACCGTCTGAAGTTTGTGATCTGCCCCAGAGGGAACATAGCTCAACAGCGCGCGATAGAGACCGGGTGTCCATTGACTGCCCGGCGGAGTAAGCGTGACGGAGAGGCTTTTTCCTGCTTTAAGCTCGTGCAGGCGCGTCACGATCATGAGTTTGCAAGGTGCGACCGCCTGCCACGTCCCGCTACTGGCAGCAGATTGTGGCTGCACTTGCAAGAGTACCACTGTGCATTCAGTGAGATGATCGGAGAAAAGGATTGTTTGATTGGTCGAATTATTGAGGGTCAACGCAATCGATTCACCGGCATTTTGAGGTACGGCGGTGATTTGCAATGTCACGTTGCCATTGAGCTGCGTGGGAGCGGTTGGCGTCGGTGAGGGATGCAGGGGAACTTTGGTGGGAACGATGCCTGTTTTCACCAACTGCGCGGTTCCGGGCGTTCCGGTCAAACCAGGCGGTGAAGCATTGCCCTCGCTCCCGGTGGAGTTTTGCCCACAGCCCGCCAGCAGCAGGAGCATTCCAGCGCTTGCTACTACTATTGTCATTCGATGAAGACGAACCATGATTGTTTTAACCTCTCGTAGCACTCCTCGCAACTTCACTGTTTCAACTATTCCCGTGGAGTGAATACGCTTCTGTACGACAAAATGGTCACATGTATTAGAGACGACGCGCGATCTCAGATAGTTCCCTTAGAAATCCGCTAATTCGCACTTTCTCCCCGGCATGTTTTCAGGTCTCTCTTCATTGGTGCTTATGTAATAAAAAACATATCAGGCGTTACCATTACTTGAAGGTGCCAGAATGCATGTGCTATGCTTCTTGCATGAAGATGACCAAAGCATTCCTACTCGTGATCGCCGCATATGCGCTGGCGGGCGCGGCGGCTGTAGGCGTGGGTATCTGGTTGCGCGCCCAGCCGCCGGTTGTCGTTGTGGCATTGGCCGACCTGGCGGCAACCATCGTGATCTTGATCTTCAGCGTGATTACCAGTAATTCCAGCATGTATGACCCCTATTGGAGTGTAGCGCCGGTGCCTATCGCGCTTTTCTGGCTGTTGCAGCCCGGCTCGAATGGCTTCGCCAATGCGCGCCATGTCCTCATTTTTGTACTCCTCTGTCTGTGGGCGATGCGCCTGACGACGAACTGGGCTGTGCAGTGGCGCGGTCTGGGACATGAAGATTGGCGTTATCGGGATATGCGCAAGCAGACGGGTGTTTTTTACTGGCCTGTGAGCTTTCTGGGGATTCACCTGATGCCTACTGTGCTGGTCTTTCTGGGATGCCTGGCACTGTGGCCGAACCTGAGCGACCGCAACATTCAACTGTCCTGGCTGGACGTTGTGGCGGCGCTGGTGATGTTGACCGCTGTGCTTATCGAGGGAACGGCGGATTGGCAGATGCGGCGCTTTCGTCGCCAGCCGGAAGCGGAGCAGCGAGTGATCCCACCGGGATTGTGGTCGGTTTCGCGCCACCCGAACTACTTTGGCGAAGTCCTTTTCTGGTGGGGCTTGTACCTCTTTGTTCCGCTGGCCTACCCAAACTTCTGGTGGGTCATTATAGGTCCGCTTGCTATTTTGCTGCTTTTCCTGGGAGCCAGCATCCCTCTGATGGAACATCACCTGCTCGCGGGACATCCTACTTATGAAGAGTATCAGAAGCGGGTGTCACGCTTTTTCCCCTGGGTGTCACGCTGAAAATCGGTAGGTAGAAGATTATGAGCTTTAATGCTGGTGACAGGACTCGAACCTGCAACCTTTGGCTTCGAAGGCCACCGCTCTATCCATTGAGCTACACCAGCTTACTAGAAGACCAGATGCTCTATCCGCTGAGCTATGGGTGCATCGGCTTCATTGTAGCATAATTGTCAACACACGCATGTTCTCCCTGTTCTCCAAAAATTGACATTCGTAACCGGGAGCGTAAATAATAGATGGTTGCAGGAAACTGCGGCTATGTAGCGCGAATAGTATTTAGCAAGCAGAAGAAAGGAGAGTGGTATGCGCATCACTCATCGTTTTGCGAAGCCCCTGCCGGGGAAGATTCCGGCGCTGGTAGGTAGTATCGTACTTGTATGCGGCCTCCTAACCCTGTCTCTCGTATTTTCGCTCTCTCGAACGTCGCATGTAGCGCTGGCTTCGGGGAATGCACTGCATCCTTTTACCATCACCAGTCCCGACTTTCACGATGGAGGGCCGCTTTCGGCAAAGCAAGAGATCAATCAATTCGGCTGTACCGGCTCCAATATCGCTCCTGAGTTGAACTGGACGAATGCGCCAGCAGGAACGCAGAGCTTCACGCTGCTCATGTCGGACTATGATGCTCCGGTTGACGGCGGTTTCCATCACTGGATCGTCTATAATATCCCTGGCGGTGCGCGTGAGCTGGAAGGCAATCACGCCTTCACCGAAGGAACCAACAGCTATGGCTTCATTGGATATGGTGGGCCGTGTCCACCACCAACCGGAGAGACCCATCACTACCTGTTTTTGCTCTATGCCACGAATATAGGGCAGATTGGAGGGCCAGGTCTCACGTTCGGTGATGTTATCCATGCGATACATGGTCATGTGTTGGGGGCAACGAGTATTATTGGCACATTCCACCTGCCATAATAAGAGCAGATTTGCTGTGTTTGCCAGGCACTGACTGTCCAGCCCTCTCGCATGATGCTTATTCTGAGCCTTGCTGCTGTAAACGCGCCCGCCGTAGGTGGCTCAGTCGCGGCGGAATCCTCCCACCGGTGGACAACCAGGAACCAGCAATGATGAGCAAGAAGCCAGCGATGATGGCTGCGTTAAGCGGTTCGCTGAGCAAGATGACGCCCAGGAAGACGGAGACGACCGGGTTGACGTAGGTGAAGACGGTACCGCGACTGGCTCCAACCTCGGCGACGAGCGCGAAGAAGGTCAGATAGGCCAGCGCCGTGCAGATGAGGCCGAGTACTAACAGGCTGCCCAGTACGGGAAATGAGGGCATCCTGCCGGGGAGCCGGGTCAGAGCCAGCGGCAACAGCAGGATGGTGGTGGTAGCGCATTCGACGATTACCACGCCCAGGCTGGGGATGGAAGCGATGGTTGGTCGTTTCATGAGCAGAGCGCCGATAGCGTAGCATACAGTAGCGATCAGAACCATCGCTGCGCCGAGCAGCCGTTGCTTATCTCCGCCAACGTCCAAACCTAGCAAGACAATGACGCCACCCATGCCAACCAATAGACCGACCAGGCGCAGGCCGCTGACACGCTCGCCGGGGTCGAAGCGCAGCGCGAACAGCGCGACAAGCAGCGGTTCGGCGGCGATGAGCAAGCTGGCGAGCGACGATGCAATGTGTTGCTCCCCAAAGCTGATGAGCAGGAACGGAGTTACAATCTGTACTAATGCGAGCGCGGAAATGATAGGCCATTTTCTGCCAATCTTTTGTAATACCTTACGTTGGATTGCCACAGGCAGGAGGGCAAGGGTCGCAATGCCGACACGCGCGAACACCACGACGGTCGGGTCGAGTTCGCGCACCGCAACCTTGATGAGCAGGTACGGGATGCCCCAGAACACCGACATGGCGATAAATAACAAATAGCCCTTGCGTGTCATGCTTCCTCCTGAGTATGGCGTAGAGGCGAGCATAAACAAATGCTCGCCTCCCTTATTGTACAATATGCCTCTGGCCGGGTTATCTAACAAAAACAGTGATTTACCCGGCGTGTTGCGCCAGCCGCGCTACCAGCGCGCGTTCTTCCACGCCGAACCAGGGCGGGTTGCCTGCGGCGGCGTTTTTCGCCATACGTTCGCGGTGTGATGTGGCGGGGATGGCGATGTGACAGCGCGTATCGCTCAATATCCATTTGAGCAGCGCCTGCCCCCAGGTGGTGACGCCAAATGGGCGTAAGGGTGCTAATTCAGCAGCGGAGGGTTGGCGATGCATCAAGGCTGCCTGAGCGAATGGACGCATGACGACGACACCCAATCCCAGGTCGGCGGCAAGCGGCAGAATAGTACGCTCGACTTCGCGTTCGAGCGGGTTGTAGGGTATCTGGATGGCGGTGATGCGGCCCGTTTGCATGACCTGGGCGAGTTCAGCGAAAGCGGAACTGCTGTAGTGCGTGGCTCCGATGGCGCGTACCTGCCCCGCATCGCGCAATTGCTCCAGCATTGCCAGGTGCTCGCGCCAGTTGACCAGGTTGTGAATTTGGTAGAGGTCGATGTAGCCGCCGAAATATTGAAAGGCGCGTTGAACTTGCGCGCGTCCTTCGCTGCCTGACGGAGTCCATACTTTGGTCGCGAGCAGGACTTGTGCGCGCCGACCTTGTAGCGTTGCGCCCAGTACGCGCTCGGCTTCGCCATACATGGGGGAGGAATCGAAAAAGTTTGCTCCGTCGGCTATAGCGGTATCGACAATGGCGCGCGCATTTTTGCTGGCTGCCTCGCCTTTTACGTCGAAAGTTTTCCAGGTTCCCATGCCAATTACAGGGACCTGTAAACCCGTTTTGCCCAGTGTGCGATGTTCCATTGCGTCTCCATAGTAGTAATCTGGCAAGTTTGATGAAGCCACCCGGGCTGTCATTCTGAGCGCAGCGAAGAATCTCAAGGCGTCGGGAGATTCTTCGCTGCGCTCAGAATGACAGCTAAACCAGTTCAATAAAGCTTGACAGAGTAGTAGCGTATAGGTTCAATACTATCATAGGATATACGCTATCACGAAACACAACGCTTCGCAATATTCACTCCTTGTCCCCCAGGGCTTTCCCATGCTAAAAATATGCTATCCTATCGAGAGACACATGAATTAAAAGAGAGGAGCAGTATATGTCAAACACAAAACATGTACAGACGGGTTTTGCAGAGGTAAACGGTACAACCCTGTATTATGAGGTGGCAGGCGCAGGGCATCCATTTGTTCTCGCACATGGACACCTTCTGGATAGAAGATCATGGGACGATCAGTTCGCAGTCTTCGCGCAACGATACAGGGTCATCCGCTACGATCAGCGAGGCTTTGGCGATTCAGGGCTGATTACGAAAGGGAAGTCGTATTCTGATCGTCAGGACCTCTACGAATTGATGAAATTCCTGGGCATCGAGAGCGCCTATCTGATGGGAGTCTCTGGAGGAGGCGCGCTGGCTATCGATTTTGCGCTGGAGCATCCTGAGATGGTAGATGCGCTGATCCCCGTCACGGCAGGTGTAAGCGGATTTCGGCCATCAGAAGAAGTTATGAAAAAACATCCAGATGTGGTGCGCATGTATACGAGCCTGGAAGAAGCATTTGAGAAGCACGACATTGCGCGAGCAGTTGAGATCTCGCTAGAATTGTGGACGGATGGGCCGGGTCGGCTTCCGGGGCAGGCGGCTCCCGATGTGCGCGAGCGGGTACGCGAGATGACAACTCGCAACTGGGAGCGCCCAGATGATGAGGCGCAGGCTGAGACGCCGCCAGTGGCATTAGAGTCGCCAGCGATTGGGCGTCTGTCGAAGATTGGAGTACCGACGCTTGTTATTCTAGGAGAGTTGGACGGGCCAAATCCGCTGGATCAACTGGCAGCAGAGATTCCGGGAGCGAAAAAAGTGATCATGACAGAGACAGCGCATCATCCTTTTATGGAGAAGCCAGCCGAGTTCAACCAGATCGTGCTGGATTTTCTGGGGTCGCTCAAGTCGTAGCAGACCTGTATAATTACGTCTTCAATCGTCAAAGACGTTAGACGCTGGTCATTCGCGCCTTTCGGGGTGTGGTTTGCGTCTGATATAGTGATAATAGGGAGACTCTGCGCATAGAAAGACTAACACACATATGACACGCATACTTACATATAATATTCTGGTTGGTGGGACTCGTCGTATAGATCAGATCGAGCAGGTGATCCGGGCCGCGCGGCCCGATGTGGTGGGACTGGTTGAGGCGACCAATCCGCGTGTGGTGCAGGAACTGGCCGAGCGGTTGGGCATGGACTATTGCATGAGCGGGCGTGGCGATCACTCGCTTGACTGGCAGGTTGCGCTGCTCAGTCGCTTGCCGATTACGCATATGCAGGTACATGCTCGTCCGGGTCTGATTTCCAAGCCACTATTGGAGGTGGAAGTGCAAGAGGAAGACGGGCGCATATTGACGCTTTTTGTGACGCACCTGATTGCATCGTTCTCGCATAGCGGGAGAGGTGGCGATAGCATCAGGCGAGCGGAGGCACGCGAGATTCTGCGTATCATGGAGGCGAAACGGGGAACGCCGCACCTGTTAATGGGCGATTTCAACTCGCTGGCTCCCGGTGATACGCTCAAAGCCAGTCGCTTGCTGCGCTACCTGGTGGACATGGACGAATTGCGCCGCACAAAGCCACATGAAAGCGTGGGACATCCTCACCTGGATTTTGTAGTGCCACCCTCTTTACGTTTCCTTGAACCTCTGCTGCGCCTGATCGCGCGTAATGCGTTACTCCGCGCGATGTTTGACGGAGCGGGTTCGCTCTATGTCGCGCGCGGCACAATCCGGTTGTTGCGCGAAGCGGGCTATGTGGATAGTTTCCGCCGTGTGAATGCGCGTGCCTGGGGTTTTACCTGTCCGGCCAAAGTGCCTGCCGGGCGTATTGACTACATTTTTGCCAGTCCCGAACTGGCCGGGCGTCTCTCGTCGTGCTATGTGGTAACGGAGGAAGATGGTGTGCCAGGCGAAGAGGCCAGCGATCACCTGCCGGTGCTGGCTGAATTTGGCGAGAGTGTGAGTGCAGCGCGTCCCGGCGAGGTAAATAAAAGACTAGATGTGGAG
>JBOGTO010000579.1:0-19240 GCA_050695155.1 Ktedonobacteraceae bacterium | reverse complement strand
CCCTTATGCAATGTAATGTTGCCATTATCGACCGCGAGGAACAACTGGGCGGTCGGGTGTGAGCCGGGCAGGAGCGGGCCATTGTAGCCGGGCGTGTTTGAGGGAGGAACAGAGAGGGGGTAATCGTTGCTGATGAGTTTACCTGAGTCTAAGACGGTGGCGTCGAGTACGATGTTGGCCGATACTGCATTGAGCGTGACATCAATATTGCCTGTGCCAACTTTCATACTATACCAGGGCTGCGTTGAATTGGGTGATGTAATAGGGTTGCCCTGACAGGGGTTGATTGCCGGCGCGGTACCTGTTTCGAGCGTGCCGGCAAAGGTGACGTTGCCAATACGCGCCTGCAAACATGACCCGGCATCCAGCAAGCCGCCTTTCACATCGATATTGCCGGTATCGTCGGTCAGGGTGAGCAGGCCGCTGAAGTTTTGCACCACGATATTGCCCGTCTGCGTTTTACCGTTGAGTACAAACTGAGGCGTGGGACTTTGCGCGGGGAGTACGAGAGTCATATCAACCGTGCCAGCGATATTAGGCGGCACGCTCGCAGTCACCAGTACGCAACTCGCCTGAGGGCAGGCGGCGCTATTGCCCGGTTGAGCATTTACTTGAATCCTGTTAAAATTGCTGGTAGCGGCGCTGCTGCTGCTGGCCTGCGTTTTCTTCACATAAGTGAGCGTGCCGCCCGTTGTTAAGGTATTATCGTCGCTGATAGTGATGCTGCCCAGGTTGTTGACGACCTGTAATTGGGTGGTATTGGCCGTGATATTCAGTGGCACCGTCTGTTGGGGAGCAGTAAACTTTGATGTGCCAATGCCAAGTCCCGGAAAACTTACTTGAAGCGTGTGTATCAGGAAGAACCAGCCGATGCCGACTACCAGCCCGATCATGATAATACCGCCAATAAAGCCGATCAGCAGCGTTGACCATATGCTGCGTCGCGCGCGCCGTTTTGGTGGCGGCGCATATGGTGGTAAAGAGCGCGTCCCTGAGCGTCGAACGCGCCGGCGATACGCCTCGTAATCATCATACCGGCCTGCTTCGGTATCGATTTCGCGCCGGCGCTGGGTCGGCATGTAGCGTTCGTCCCTGTAGTCGCGCTCGCGCGGGCGTTGCTGGCGCGGCTCCCTGTCCCGGTATGCATCGTCGCGCATGGGACGAGTGGTATGCGGTTCGCGCGCAGGCGGCGTCTGGCGTTGCGCTCTCTCCTGCTCCTCCTCCTCACGAAAGTCGCGCGTCTGACGGGGGCGCGTAGTGGTAGGATCGGTTTGCGGATACCCGCTATCGCGCTCACGTTCGCGTGACGAGGGAGGCCGCCTGAGTCGCCTGAGTATGTCATCGCGTGATGGACGCTGGCGCGGCGGCTGGGACCTGGGACGCGCTGGAAAGCGGATAACATCCTCTGGTTCTTGCCGGTTCTCATCATCCTGCGGCGAATTTTTGTCTCGACTCATGCTCATCCTTATCTGGTATAAAGATCACAGGTACATGGTACGACATATATCTAAACGGTGCCAGGGATAGCATACGGAGATGGTTTTTTACCTTCCAGCAGGAGGGCAGGCACGATGGCTATAAGACAGATGATGCCTGCCGCCAGGAAGATCGAGGTGTAGACTTCGTGACCCGCGAAGGTGGCGTATTTGCTCAGGGCTGCCTGGTAGGGTGCGCTGAAAGGAGTAACGCCAACAGGCGGTTTGAAGGCGGTAATGATTTCGTGGAAGCGTCCGAGTCCCCAGGATGTCAGCGCTGCCAGGCCAACGATCATGCCAACCATGCGCAACACAGTGACAACCGAGGAGGCCATACCCAGTTGCTGGCTGTTGACAGCATTGATAGCGGTCGTGCCGATGGGCGCAATCACCAGCCCGAAGCCCAGGCCACCAATGATGGTGCTGGCGGTAATCTGTAGCCAGTTGGCATCGAGCGGCCAGAGATGCATCAACAGGAAGCCAAACGCGGTAAGCAGCAAGCCAAACACCGCCGTCACGCGGCAGGTGATGCGCGGGCAGAGCAGGCCACCTACAATGGCTCCAACGGGGATCATGGCCGTCAGGCGCAACAGGGCAAGGCCGCTATCCAGGGCTGTCCCATTCATCACGGTATCGATGAAGAATGGAATATCGACCATCGCAATGATTAACGCGCCGCCTACCAGCAGGCTAACGAGAGACGTAGCGGAAAAGGCCGCGCGCCGGAATACCGAAAGCTCGATGACGGGCAAAATGCGGCGCTTTGGGCGACTCTTCGTATCGTCTACCTTATTTGCTGGCCCGGTTGATCGCCCGCGTTCAAGGAAGAGTTCCAGGGCGATGAAGCCTGCCAGCAGGAGCAGCGACGCGCCAATCAGCCAGGGATTATTCTCTACAGTTTGCGAGGTAGTGGAGGTTGCGCCGGGCGCGGCAGTGATGGCCTCCTGTGAAAGGCCCAGGCTCAGGCAGAGCAGCGACGCGCCCAATAGCAGCGTGCCAATGAAATCGATGCGCACTCCGCGCGCTCTTTTTTCGGACGTGGGCGATATGGAAGCTTGTGCTTTGGGCGAGGGGATGAACCGCCAGATGAGCAGGGCGAGCAGCGCGACGATGGGTACATTGATGTAGAATATAGCCTGCCAGCCGAGCGTCTGCGTAATCACGGCTCCCCATAAAGGACCCAGCACACCACCCGTTTCCGTCACCATGCCGATCAAGCCTAATGCCAGCCCGCGCTGCTTCTCGCCGTAGAAATCGCCCGCGACGGCCATAGCGACGGGGATCATCGCGCCGCCGCCGATGGCCTGCACGAAACGCGCCGCCACCAGCCAGACCAGGCCAGGCGAGAGCGCGTTAGGGTCGCTGAAATCGCCGGGCGCGGAGACATTGATGCCGATGTGCTGCAAAAAGCTAATGTCCAGCGCATTGCCCAGTATGGGAGCCAGCCCACAAAAGAGCGATCCCAGGGCGAAGATGCCCAGGCAGATCAGAAAAACAGCGCGCCTGCCGTAAATGTCGGAGATGCGCCCCATCAAAGGCATGGCGATAATGAAGCCGAGCAGGTAGCCACTAACGATCCAGGCGGCGCGGTCAAGCTGCTGGATGGTGATGGAGAGATCAACGATGATTTTGGGCAGCGCCGTAACAACGACGGTCTGATCGAGCGCGGTAAGAAATACGACGCTGCAAGCCGCCAGCATCGCCAGAAACGCGCTATTGTTGCGCCATTGGACAGGTCGAACGCGCTGCATTGCTCTATCCTCTTACAAAGTTGGCGTTAAAGCGGACGTTGACGCGGTAACAGCGGGTGCCTGGATATTGAGCGGCTCGCCGAATTTGGAGAGCGTGAAGGTGCGCACGGTCTTTGCCGTATCGCCCTGTGTCGCTACGCCATTGATGATAATCTGATAGGGTAGGTTGTCGCTTTTGCCAATGCACGTACTGACATCATCAAGCTGGCCTGCCGGCGCGCCTCCTCCAGTAATACCAGCCAGGTACTTTGGATCGAGCTTACCCTTGATATTCCAGCAGCTACGACCGCCAACGCTTGAATCGGTGGGAGTACTCGGATTCTGGATATGGCCCAGAATGGCTGCGACGCCCGTTTGCGGGTCTGATAGCGTGCGCGGGTCAAGCAGGCCCGTCGCCGTTTGCCAGCCGCCAAACACGTTGATATATTGCTGGTTGCCGATGGCAATAAGCTGCACCTGCACATTGTTACCCGCGAACAGTGCGTTCGCCGTCGCCTTGAGCCTGTCAGGAACCTTAATATCGCCATCCGCGCTGTTAATCGGTAAAACGGCATTCGCGCCGATATTCACAGCCTTGAGGTTAAAATGATACGCTGTGACCTTCTGGATAGCCGCCTGCGCTTTTGTAATCAGTTGGTGCGCGTCAGGCGTTGATGGACCCGAACTGCTACTACCACCCCCACATGCTGCCAACACCAGTAACAGGACAAGCAGGAAGCCATATCCGCTGCGCTTGTGCATAAAAGCACACACCCTCTTCAGATACCTTATTCTTCTCAGTATGAGTACCATTGTACCATACGAGTGCGAAACGGGCATTCTGTCCCCACTCAACCACCCACGCCGTAGTACTCTGTCACCCTTCGATGAGCCGTCTCCTGTCATTCTTCGCTGCGCTCAGAATGACAGGAAAAATGGCTCATCGAAGGGTGACAAACCAGTAGGGACACCAGGTAGATATGTAGGGGCGCTTGCGCCGCCCTCGTACCCCATAGGTGTTGACCAATGGAGATCATGGAAATTCGGCGGAATCGCATCCCGGAGAGGACAAGCACAAGGCCCCCGCACCCGCTTCACACCGCCCATTGTCCCTACAGGAGGCGCGGGCGGTGTTTCGTTCGATTGCTGTATCTGATTGGCACAATCCGTCAAGAGGGCGGATACGGGCGGATGTCAAAGGCGACGAGGCGTTGGAGGTTGTTGTAGGTCCAGAGCGCGCCTCCGGCGGATTGGCCGATGGTGGGATTGATCTGGCCGGTGTAGGCGTTCTGGGCCTGGGTCGCCAGGTCGTTCAGAATAGCGAGGGCGGCGGGTTGCAATAGTTGCGTTCTACTCATGGCGAGCAGTTGCTTCGCGTCCTGGCGCGCCTGGCTTAATACGCTTACCTCTACGTCAAGAGCCTTGTTGATTTTGATGGCGAGCGCTTTCTGGTCGGGCGTTGTTTGAGGCGATTCGATAGCGCCGCCCATATGTTCGCTGATGAGATAGACGTAGCCGGGAGGTACTTCGTTATTATACACATACCCCGGAGGGACGGGTGCGTTCGGGGCCAGGCCGAGCAGGGCAATCTGCGACGCCTGCGCATCGGCGAGCAAGGGCGTTCCGTGAGGCACGTCTGCGGTAACAAATGATGAACCATCGATGTAATCCAGTAGTTGGATGACCTGGTTATGGATGGTTGTGGGATCGCTGTTATGCCATGCTTCCCGCGCGCTGTTGGCTGCATCAACGACGGCAAAAGCGTTTTTGACGAACCAGAAGGCCAGTCCGCCATGCAGGCCGCGAATGCTCAGTTCCGGCGATTCGACGAGCAGGTGACGCAGGTGATCGAGCATACTGAAATGCAGTTTATCGATGGGGCTGGGTATCTCTGGAATTTCGGCGTAATAGCGCCAGGTGCTGGTATCGATTAAAGGGTTGGTGGTTGGATTCTGTGTATCTTCAAGGGTGATGAGAAAACGGCTCGCCACTTGCAGCAGGTTGGTATGCTGCGCGTCCCCCCGGTAGAGCAACTGGACGCTGCCATGATCGACGCGCAGGGGGCCGAGCGAGATGGGAAGCGATTCACTCACACTTCTATCGGCCAGCAGCCAGGCGTAGTAGGTTTTGTCGGCTGGCGGTTCGGAGATGCCCGAAAGGTTAAGCTGCAACTCATCATTGATCCCCTGGGGGCCATTCACATTGAACTGGCCGCTATTGACGAAATATGCATGTCCGGCGATCTGGTTCGACGACGCGGCCCCGTTGTTCTGGGGAGCCAGCAGCAGAGTGCCAATGGTAGCAAAACCAGCGAGTAAGAGGACGAGTATGCTGGCAAGCAGCCAGGGATTGAGCGCACTTTTGCGGCGAGTGCGCGACCTGGCAGGGCCACTCCTGCTTGAAAGCGTTTGACCATTCGCGCCATTTTTTTGTGATGAGGTTGATGCTGAAAATGGCGACATATCCGCCTCCGCCTGGGACAAAAGCGTGGAGATGTCCTCCATTTCATGCATGATGGACTGGATATTAACAGACTTGCTCAAGCTTTCAGGGATGGGAACGTTGAGCGACTGCGCCAGCGCAACCGACATGGAAGAGGCATTGGCAAAACGCCTCCCAGGTTCTTTCGCCAGGCTGCGCAGGATGACGTTAGTCAGCGCCGAGGGAAGCGTAGTATTCATAAGCGCGGGCGGCGTAGGCGGGGTATTCAGATGCTGCATCATGATGGCGATGGGCCTGCTGCCCCGAAACGGCAGCACTCCAGTACAAAATTCATAGAGCATCACGCCGAGCGAGTAGGTGTCGCTGCGTTCGGTGGCAGATTGCCCGCGCACCTGTTCTGGTGAAAGATAGAATGGACTTGCGGTTCCTCCCCTGGTCTCCAATAATTTGAGAAAGCCAAAATCGGTTAAGACCGGCTCGCCGGGTTGGCCCCCTGCCTCGTTGTCTTTCCTGAGCAAGATGTTAGAGGGTTTGAGGTTGCCATGAATGATGCCATGCTGGTGAGCGTAGTCGATGGCCTGGCCCACAGGGGTAAAAATCTGTACAGTTTCGCTTCCAGGGCGTAATTTGCCCCTATTCGGCGTGTTCTGCATATATTCGGCCAGACTTTGCCCCTCGATGTATTCCATAACAAGGCATATCATCGAGGCGAACTGGCCTTCGGGATTCCTGGCGGGGACGATAGACAGATCATAAATGCGAGCGATGTTGGGATGATGCAGGGCCGCTACCTGTTCTGCCTGCTGGCGAAACTGTAGCATCGCGTCTGAGTCCGCGTGAAGCGTTGTGTAAAAGACTTTGATAACGGCGTAACTTTTGGATTGGGAATCACGGCCTACCCACAATTCCCCCATCTTGTTCGTAGCCATGCGTTTATACAGCTCATATTTTCCAATACGCTGCTGTCCTGAGCCGATCATAGTTGCTATGACCTCCACTATTATTTGCTTTGCACCAAAACATAAGTACGTAAGCTGGTTACAATTCATCAAGTGCGGACTGTACCTTTGTGCAGCATAAAACTGGCCTTTTGGCACAAGTGCCTACTCGCTTCTTTATGCTATAGTGACAACAAAACACATAGGATTCTCTGTATACATAAAAGGGGAACAACATATGACCTCACAGACAACTCGTACTGCTTTGATTACCGGGGCTTCGCGTGGACTGGGGTTGGCGCTGGCGCGCCAGCTTGCGGCGGATGGCTGGCAACTTATTCTTGATGCGCGTGGCGCAGACGCGCTTGAGGCGGCTCGTATAGAACTCTCTCAGCACACTAAGGTTGTAGCTATAGCGGGAGACGTTACCAGCGCGGCGCACCGGCACGAACTGGCACAGGCGGCGCAGGCGTTGGGTGGGCTAGATGCGCTGGTCAACAATGCCAGTTTGCTTGGTCCAAGCCCTCAGCCACTGCTGCTGGAGTATGACCTGGATATGCTGGAACAGGTGTATCGCACCAATGTAATTGCGCCACTGGCGCTCATTCAGGCTATGCGACACGCTTTGAAGCCGGGAGCGTGTATCATCAATGTTACCAGCGACGCGGGGGTCGAGGATTACGAGGGTTGGGGCGGCTATGGATCAAGCAAGGCGGCGCTCGAACAACTTTCGCATATTCTGGCGGCTGAAAATAGCGCGTGGCGCGTCTACTGGGTTGATCCTGGCGATATGCGCACACAGATGCATCAAGAAGCCTTTCCCGGAGAAGATATTAGCGATCGCCCACTGCCGGAAACGAGCGTGCCTGGATTGATCGAACTGCTGACCGGCGACCGGCAGAGCGGACGCTATATGGCGCGCGCCTTGCCATAACAAAGGACTCTGAACTACTGTGAAAACACTGCTGCTATCCCACGATATACACTATTCTCCCTTACCCTTTGTTTTACCGGCAGAACTCGAGGCAGGCGAACCACCGGAAGCGCGCGGCCTGGCGCGTGACGAGGTGCGCCTGATGGTCTCCTACCAGAAAGATGATCGCGTCGTACATACCCAATTTCGCAATCTGCCAGACTACCTCGAGGCAGGCGATTTGCTGGTCATCAATACCAGTGGCACCATGAACGCGGCATTACAGGCTACACGCTCTGATGGCTCTGCCTGTGAATTGCATCTTTCAACCCACCAGCCGGACGGCCGCTGGGTAGTCGAGATACGCTTGCCCGGCGAAAAAGGCACCACCCCTTTGTACAATGCCCGCGCCGGCGAAACGCTGCAACTGCCCGGCGGAGCAACAGCGACGCTGCAAACGCCATATATCCGCAAGACGAGCATTTCTGAAGCGATGCCATCTACTGGCAAGCATAAAAAGGGGCATTACCGGCTGTGGCTGGCTTCGCTGCAACTGCCCTGTAACTGGCAGGATTACCTGGCGCGTTATGGTTTTCCCATTCGCTACCAGTATGTGCGGGAAAGCTGGCCCATCAGTTACTATCAGACGGTCTACGCCACCGAAACGGGCAGCGCGGAAATGCCCTCGGCTGGCCGCGCCTTTACCCCCGAATTGATTACCCGTCTCGTCGCTCATGGAGTCACGATTGCGCCTCTCATCTTGCATACGGGGGTTGCCAGCCTGGAAGAGTACGAACCGCCCTACGACGAGTTCTACCGCGTGCCGCCCGAAACTGCTCTGCTGGTCAATCTGGCGCACGAGACAGGCAAACGGGTCATAGCGGTCGGCACAACGGTTGTACGAGCGTTGGAAAGCGTCACTGACTGCGCGGGAGTAACGAGAGCCGGGGAGGGCTGGACGGACCTTATGGTGACGCCACAACGCGGCATTCGCGCCGTCAACGCCATGCTCACCGGCCTGCACGAGCCACGCGCCACCCATATCGCCATGCTGGAAGCTCTAAGCAGCATCGAACACCTGAACATCACTTATCAGGAAGCGCTGCGCCAGCATTACCTCTGGCACGAGTTCGGCGATTTGCATTTGATTTTACCGTAAGGGAAAGGTCTCAGGCAGATCAAAGTCGATGGAACTTTCACAGAGGCGGTCAAGCTCTTCTACGACGGCGACGTGGGCTGGATGCGGGTGGTGCGCCTGTAAGTGCGCTTCGTCTACAAAGCGCATAATGATGCCGTGCGTGTATGCGCTGTGGTAAGGGCTGTGGTTTTTGCCTGCTGAAATGGCAAGAATGCCTGGGATGATCTTTTGCAAATCCCGAACGTGGTCTAAGAATGTTGCGAGCCGCTGCTCCGTCGTGGTGGTTTTCGGCTGCAAAAGGACGATATGGGTTATCATAAGCGAACTCCTACTGTAAGGGCGACAAGGCGACCGCAAGGGTCGCCTCTACTAAAAAGAGGCGTGGCAAGCCGCTTCGTCGTCCTAGTAGAGGCGACCCTTGCGGTCGCCTTGCCTCTCTCACTCGACTTGTACATGCCTCAACTGCCACGCTCCTACTGGACAATTGTATGCTTCTCACATACACTGATAGTACGATATATGGTGTCCAATTTCAGATGAGCATAGAGGAGTTACAAAGATGTACTTCAAGCAGATTGTCAAAGAGGACCTGGGGTGCGCGAGTTATATTGTGGGCTGTACGACTGCCGGGGTATGCGCGGTAGTTGATCCGCGCCTGGACATGGTAGAGGATATTCTGGCGCTGGCCGATGCGAAGGATATGAAAATCACGGCAGTGATCGAGACGCACAATCACGCCGATCATATCTCCGGTCATGCCCTGCTCGCGCAACGCACGGGAGCGGACATCTACGTACATGAGAAGGCGCAGGCTGAATACCCGCATAAGAACCTCAAAGATGGCGATGTGCTGCGCTTCGGGGTAGTGAAGATGCGTGTGATGCATACGCCGGGGCATCGCCCGGAACATATCGCGCTGGAAGTGGCGGACACCAGCCGCAGCGAAGCACCCTGGCTGGTACTGACGGGCGATTCGCTCTTCATCGGCGATGTAGCGCGCCCCGACCTGGCAGTGCCGGGGGAAGAAGGGGCCAGCATTTTGTACGATAGCATCTTTGAGCGCCTGTTGAAGCTGGATGATGGAGTGGAAGTCTACCCGGCGCATGTGGCAGGCTCGTTATGCGGGCGCGGCATGAACGCTAAAACCAGCTCGACGATAGGCTTCGAGCGCAAGTACAATGCAGCCGTTGCGCCACGTTCCCGCGCGGAATTTGTGCATGATATGAATGAGAATTTGCCGCAGCGCCCGCCCAATATGTACAACATCGTGGAACGCAATCGCCAGGATTACGAGCATGATGGAGCGCCGCAACTTCCTGCTCCGCTCGACGCGCTGGCATTTCAACGGGAGATGCAAAGCGGGGCGCTGGTCATCGATGCGCGTTTGCCGCACGAATTTGCTGAGGGGCATATCCCTGGCGCGTTGCACGTCGCGCTGCGCGGCTCCGCCTTTCCTACGCGCGTAGGCTTCGTGGCATCGCCTGAGAACCGCCTGTTGCTGGTGGTCAGTGACGAACGCGATCTGCACGATGCGATCACAGAGTTAGCCGTCGTGGGCTATGAGCAGGTGATTGGCTACCTGCAAGGCGGCATGAATGCATGGCAGGATGCGGGCTTACCCACACAGCAATTGAGCGAGATTACCGTTGCACAACTGCGCGAAATGCTGCCCGGTGTGCCTGTGCTGGATGTACGCGATCAGGGCGAGTGGGATGAGGGCCACATCGAGGGCGCGCTGCATGTGCCATACTACTTTATAGAAGAGCAATTGCAGGTTGGCGACGACGATTTGCAGCGTTACGCCGATCAACCATTAGCCGTGACCTGCGCCAGCGGGCAGCGCAGCACAATTGCCAGCTCGCTCTTGCAAAAGCATGGCTTCACACAGTTGTTCAATGTAGTAGGGGGTATGGATGCATGGAACGAGAAGGGGTTTGCGACAATTTAAGGATTTGTAAAGAAAAAGTCTCAGGGGGAACTTATGCGTGCGAATAATAGCGTCGCCAGCCGCAAGAGTCTGCTCAGCTTTGGCAGCGCGCTCAGCGTATTGAGCGTCTTCAGTATCCTGGGCATCTTGAGCGCGGGGAGCATACTCAGCATTGGCAGCGTGGGCAGTATCTTGAGTATCGGAAGTTCGGGCAGCGTTTTGAGCATTGGCAGCGTGGGCAGTATCTTGAGCATTGGGAGCGCCGGTTCTATATTGAGTCGTAGCAGCGCCGGTGGCCTGCTATCGAAGAAACGACGCCCCATGAAACAATTAGAACGGGCCAATGCCCAATCCGTGTAGCATCATCTCGAGCGCGCTGACCGCGATCACGGGCAGGAAGATGTAGCGCAAGGTTTTATTGCTCAAATGCGTCAACAAACGCGCGCCTGCCAGCGCGCCAATAAGAATACCCAGCGCGACGGGCGCGGCCAACAGCGGGGGAATATCGCCGCGCGAAAAGTAGATGCCCGCGCTGGCCGCCGCCGTGACGCCGATCATGAAATTGCTGGTCGTGGTAGAGACCTTGAGGGGCAATCGCATAAGCGAATCGAGCGCTAAGACCTTGAACGTGCCACTGCCGATGCCAAGTAGCCCTGAAATGAGACCAGCAACGTACATCATGGCTAATCCCAGAGGAGTGTGTGTCACCTGGTACGATACTTCGCGGCCAAGATGCTGATCTGGATACGAGCTTGCCAGGCGCAGTCGGTCGGCCCAACGATCATTTTTCACGCCCTGCGGCAACTCTTCGCCAATCTTAAACAGCAGCGGCGCGGCGGAAATGAGCAGGATGGCACCAAAGATCACTGAAAGGATACCAGGCGCGAGCAAGCCAGCCAGAAACGCGCCGCTAATAGCCCCGATGGTGGTGGCAAGCTCCAGGAACATACCTACACGCATATTGGTTAAGTGATCTCGCACATAAGCCGCCGCCGCGCCACTCGAGGTGGCAATGACGGAGATGATGCTGGCACCAATAGCAAACGTAATGGGCAACCGGAACACCAGCGTTAGCAAAGGCACAATCAGCACGCCTCCACCGAGTCCAACCAGCGCGCCAAGCAATCCCGCCGCAATCGCACCAACGAAAATGAGCGACACCACCGTAAAGGAAAAGTGGAGATTCTGGATGCCAGTTTGCTGCTGGCTCGTGGCATGACTGCCCAGAAAGAACATGCTGAACAACAAAATACCCAGCACGATAATTGTGATAATCACATATTGACGATCTCGCTCAAAGGCAAAGGTGATGATAGAAACGGCAACACGCATCACAGGCGTTGCGATAAGCAGGAGCAGTCCAAGCGCAATGACGGCCTGTGGACGGAAGATAAGCAGTCCCTGCCCTACTTGAGCAAGCGTTTCTGGAAAGTTGAGCAAGCGCTGCACAGATAGACCGCCTGGCTGAGTCGGCAACAGGAGCAAGCCAAGCGTAATCACGGCGGCGCTAAGGATGACACCTCCCAGCAACACCCAGCCAATAATGTTGTTGGCAGAAGGTTTCTTTTCCGGTTTCTTTACGGGTTTCTGCTCTCGTATAGTTGATGACACAGCACGCTCAGGCTCGCGCGCAGATATGGAGCTGGTAGCATCGCGTTGGCTATACGGTTTGCTCTGTTGCGGTTGTAACGAGGTCTGTGATTGAGATATATCCGGGTTCGCTAACGGGGACTCGGTAACAGGTAACTTGTGCGTCGGCATGATATTCCTTAGATGTACGATGTACGTGAAACAGCTTGATAAGCTTTGAACAATAGTGAACTTCTATCTCTATTGTAATCCTTTTCTTGTTATTATTCCAATGAATTGTTTTTATGTTTTATATAACCGTTGGGAATGTTTCTCGCATCTTCTCCGCTTCGTGGCTAAAATGATAAAACCTGGCTATATTTCCATACGTATTATATATACAGGCAGGCATAAATCCCCCGTCTGTCGCGTTAATGTAAGTAGCATCTATACTTACTGTTGTGCCATTCAAACCCTGGAAAGGATGGCGGCTTTAATGTTGCAGAGGCATCACTCAAAAATCCATCATTTCTCATTGAAGCGGCTCCTGTTTGGTGGGTTGGGTGGTGGAGTCGGGCTAATGGGAGCCATTTTCGCCGTATCATTGTATATTGTTGAATCGATTACGCGACCTCAGAAACGCACTTTTGTTGATGCTTACAAATTTAGCCCCTACGAGTTAGATTTGCCCGCCGAAGAGATTCTGTTCTCCTCTACGGACGGCGAACATAAAGTAAGTGGCTGGTATATTGCCAGCCCCGGCGCGACAACGACCGTTATCGTCTCTCCTGGCTATCGTTCTCTGAAAGCAGACGTATTAGGTATCGCGGCATTTTTATGGAGGGCCGGGCATAATGTGCTGGCATTCGAGTATCACGGACATGGTATGGATGTGGGTACGCCCATCACGCTTGGCTACAGCGAGATCAACGATTTTCTGGGAGCGGTTGCCTATGCGAAGGAACGCTCGCCTGAGACGCGCCTGGGCGCGATAGCGTATTCGATGGGCGCGGCTGTCGCCATCATGGCAACGGCTCGCAGCAAAGATGTCGAGGCGCTGATAGCGGACAGCTCGTTCGCAACACACAGGGGCGTGGTTGATTACCAGTTCCGCCGCGTGTTTCACCTGCCTTCGATTACTGTCTCATGGATGGCGGATAATCTACTGTGGTGGCTCGCTGGCTATCATTTCAACCAGGTGGAACCGCTGCGCGACATCGCCAAAATCGCGCCCCGTCCCATCCTGATCATTCATGGCGGGAAAGACTCTATCGTTGACCCGCGTGACGCGCCTTTGCTGTATGCAGCGGCGCGGGAACCAAAGGAAATCTGGCTATTGCCCAATGCCGATCACTGTGGCGCATACTTCGAGGACCGCATGGCGTATGTAAAGAAAATCGTCAATTTCTTCGACCTGCACCTGAAGAATGTTCCCCAGTTGCGCCTGATGGATGCCATCGAGGCGAAAGAAGGCGAACAGGAGATACAATCGCCTGAACCAGCCGGGCCAGACGACTGGCAGGCAGCATCGTAACATTGGATTATGCAACTGATTGAACCGGGGCGTGACACGCCCCGGTTCAATCAGTTGCATAATCCAATGTTATAACCATACCATCGCGGGCGGCGCGGGTGTTTGCGAAGACACCTTGCGCCGCTTTTTCTGCGCGCGATGGGTCAGTGATTTTGGGGCTGAAGTGTGTAAGCAGCAGGCTATGCGCGCCAGCCGCCGCCGCGATACCGGCAGATTCTTCGGCCAGCATGTGCGCGTTGGCCCTGGCTAAGGGCAAATCGGCAGGGTCGTCATACATGCTTTCGCATATCAGCAGGTCAACGTCGTTTGCCAGTTGTGCGAGCTGGCGCGTGGGGCGCGTGTCGGTGATAAAGGCGAACGAGATGCCGCGCCGGGCCGGACCAAGCACACTGTCCGGCGCGAAGGTTTGCCCGTTGTATTCGACGTTATCCCCGCGTTGCAGGCGCGACCAGAGTTGCACTGGCAAACCCGCCGCCTGCGCTCGCTCAAGCTGAAACTCGCGGTTGCGTGACAATTCGATACGATAGGCCAGGCATGGCACACCATGCGAAGCCGCCGCGCATGTGCCGCGCAAATTGCCGGGCAGATCGAATTGCTCGCCACTGTGCAATTCATGCAACTGGATGGGGAAAGGCAGTTCAGGCACGACACGCCGCAGACCCTCAATAGTATAGCCCATCCCCTGCGGGCCATAGATATGCAGTGGTTCGGTACGACCCGCGTGCGCGACCATGAACAGCACACCGGGCAATCCAAGCACATGATCGGCGTGCATATGCGTAAAGCAGATGGCTCCCAACTGGCGAAAGCCCCAACCCAACGCCTTCCAGGGAACTTGCGTCCCCTCGCCACAATCCAACAGCGTCAGCGATGCGCCGCTGCGCACCAGGGCGCACGACAACCAGCGCCCCGGCATAGGCATCATGCCGCACGTCCCCAACATACATATATCAATCACAACAATCGATTCCTTACGTTATTTACTCTATGTTAGCCCATATTGTAACATGGCAAGGGAATATAATTACGCAAGATCAAACGTACAAAAATCTGATTGAGCCTATTTAATCCCAAATTTACCCTGATACTGGTACATTTACGACAGATGTGGGTAAAGTGATGCTCTTTCCGCCATTCGCCGTCTGTAAAGTGATCCGCGCAGTATCTGTAGAGAAGAAAGTGACCAGCTTCAGCGAACCCCGATCGTAGTGCTGAGGCCCCGAGGAGAACACCTGGACCTGCGTTATCAAATGCCTGGGAGCATTCCCAACAAGTTTGAAGAAAGGAATGAGTTGATCACCTGACCACGTTCTCGACGGTTCGCAGAGTTGCTGTTGCCCACCCGTAGTCTCCCCCTCTAACTGGGAGTTGAAGACATAGTGATAGGTTGTACGTGGCTGCGGTTCCTGCATATTCTGTACCGTCCAGCGTGTCGCCAGCCATTGTGAAGCTCCGCCCGGACTGGATAGCACATCCGCCTGTGGAGAAAGGAGTTGCACGCCATCGCTCAGTTGTAAAGCTGGCTGCGGCTCCGGTTTCGCGCTCAGCACATACAGCTTGAAAGGTAATCCTCCTGGATGCTGGATCTCCTCAACCAGCCGGGTTGTCGTGTAGCGTTTCAGCAGCACATCGATATCTTCCCTGTTGGAATCGGTCACGTACACGACCGGCCCGCTCTTCGCATCTGGCAGCATCATACATTGCTGGGAATCGAACACTGCCAGCTGTATGTGTACAAACTGCGCCAGGTAGCGCACCGCGCTTTCATCCTCTCCATGAATATCGATGTAGGCACGCGAAAGATGCTGCCGTTGTGCCACCTGATCCGCTTCGTTTGCTATACGCTGTGCCGTTGCCAGGTCAAAATATTCTGGCTCGGCATAATTGCTAGAGAAATTACCGAGTGCATGATCAACCAGCCAGCCAGCGCTCATTACCGTTTGCACTCCTACAATCAGACCCACTCCTACATAGAGTCCATAGCGCACCATCCGCTCCCGCGAAGGCCATCGCCACTTAGCCAGCTTCACAACAGTGGCTAGCAGGAGTCCGATCAAGATAAAGGGGCCGGGCAGGAGATAGATCAGATAGTGAATATAGATAAAGACGCTTACCGGTTGATGCATCATAAACAGGACCATCCCCTGCCACGCCAGCAGCAGGATGAGTCCTTTGCGTTGTGGAGAGGCCAGCAGTTCCTTCCACCAGCCCGGCATTCCCCCTTGCTCACGAAAACGACCCGACCACAAGATCAGCGCAATTACCGTCGCTATGCCTCCCACCAGCAACAAGTCCATCAGCCAACTCTCCGGCTGAGCAAACTGTGCGATAAAGCGTAGTGGCGTTGAGAGCAGAACAGAGTGTTCATTGCTCGGAATAAGATGCGTATCTGCTTGCTGGTGCAGGGGATTGAGTACGAAGGATTGCACAAACACACGATATAATACCGGCGCTTCGCTGGAGAATCGTGATGGCTGCCCGGCCAACTGGAACAACTGGCGAATATCTGCATACTGATTGTGTCTCTCCAGGTAGATATATGGCGCATAAAGCAGCAGCAACCCGAGAGCCGCCAGAGGCAGCTCACGCCAGCGAATCGTTTTGTAGGCCAGAACCACCGCTACTACTAGAGGTGCGAGCAGATAGATGGCGGTGCTATGAAATTGATACATCGCTCCAATCAAGAGTGTTGCAGGCAAGAACCAGTAACGCTTCCCTTCCACCACGCCGCGAAATAACATGAACAGCAGCAAGATCACAAAGAGTGGCAGCAAGTCCGGCTGCCAGATGTCGCGGCTAAAGATGATTACATTGACGGCTGTAGCGTAGAGCAGCGCGGAGATCGCTCCTGCCAGCCGCCCATAGTAGCGTCGTACAAAAATATAGGTCAGGAGTACTGCGGCGACGTTGCACAGAGCAATCAAGATATTGCCAGCCAGGGGATTGGGTGTGATAGCAGATGGAATCATCATCACATATACAAACAATGGCGGGATCAGAGGCCCGGTGGACGCGCGATTGGCGCTGATCGGCCATAGTCCATGCGCCAGCGCATCATGCGCCATCTGGTAAAACGTATTCTGATCGGTCATATACTGCGCGGTATCGATACGATAGAATCGTAATCCGACGGCCAGCAGCACAATCAGATAGAACTCCCAACTCTGCCACCAGACCGGCTCTCTTTTGGAAGTCTGAATCTCTCTTCTCTCCATGAACTTTGCTTTGAGTCGCCAGCAGGAAAAATGATGCATAATGCTCTCCCTGGTTGGCAATTATAACAGGGAAACGTGAAATGAGAAACATTATGCTAGAGCAATGTCAGGGTGATTGTGGTCTTCTCTTCTACTATCAGAAATCGTGGGTATACGCCCATGCCAGAGCCACAATGAGAGCAGAAAGCGCCAGCACCGTAGTCAGGGCGATACTGATGATGTAGAATGGAAAATCGCCCTCGAACAGGAATACGGCGAAGACCAACCAGAACGCGCCGAAGATGGCTATAAGATATTTCCAGATTTGCTTGCGCCGCATGTGATATTCTCCATTGCGGAAGTCGTTTATATGAGCATAGCATACCATAAACGTCCTATTTACTTGAAATATAGAGCGAAAATAGTGTAATGTTAGTTGAGTTTGTATTTGAAGCGCTTATGATTGTCGAAATTTTTCACACTGGTAAGGCTATCAGATGAACGTTGAAACACGCGACATATCGGTTTCTTTCGATCAGCCGAGCAGAACGCTGAACGCTCTACGTAATGCGTTAGAGCAAACAGTCGATGCACCGCTTGCTCGTAGCGACCGCGTTGCCGCGCCTTCACGCGATGGGCAACAGGTGGTGATTGTCGATAGCGTGAGCGAGCGCGCCCAGTATATTGCGAGACTGGTCTCGGCATCTGGTTATCGGCCATTCGTAGCAGGCAGCGCGTTAGATGCTTTTACCGCATTCTTGCAAGGTTCGCTCATTCCCATTGTAGTTATACTCAGTTCAGAGGATGCCGCCGATTCTCTGTTCCTCCTGCGTTTACAGCAGCGGGTATTGCAGAAGTATCGCCGGGATGTGCCGTTTATTCGTATTCACGCCATTGTCACCGGTAAAACAAACTCTTCCCCGCCTGGGCCGATTACATCAGGGCTACTGCCACATCCTCAAACACCCCGGCATATTCAGCCTGAACGCATCGTGCGACCAGAGACGCGCTTCGCACCAGGATCAGTTGCGCCCAGGCCGCAATTCGCCAACCCTGTTCCTGATTCGACTGCGCGAGGAACCACAGGGCCTTTGCAGCTTCCTCCGCCCGCGCCGTCTTCGCATAAGCCGAACGAAGCGCGTAGCGGCAGTTTGCGGCGCATTAGAACAGAGCCGCTACCACCAGTACGTACAATACCATTGCTCGCGCCGCCGGTAAATACTCCATTACCCACAGTTTCTAAACCCGCCACATCTCCGGTACCTGCGATTCCTGCCACACCTTTACCAATGCCTGGAATGCCCGCCCCGCAAACGCTGCCAGGCAATAATGAGCTAGAGACCATTGTAGAAATTAAAGAGGTTGAGAAGAAAAGTTTGGAGGGGCAAAATCTAGGCCGCTACCAGATCATGAATCCGCTCGGTGGCAGCCAGCTTGGCGATGCCTACATTGTATATGACCGCCTCCGCGAAACATCCATCGCCTTTAAGTCAATACAGGGCAATGTGCTGCCAGATGGTTTCCTTGAAGACGCCTACATCAATACCAACCTCTACCAGCAAGAGGTTGACATGCTCGCCAACCTGAAACACCCGCATATTCTGCGCGTGCTGAACGCGGGGAAGTCCTATATCAGTGGCACGCCTTTTTACTATAAGACCATGCCCTATTGCAAAGAGGGTTCCCTGGCTGGCTGGCTTTATGAACATAACACGACCGGGCTATTTTCCCTGCAAGATGTATTGCCCGTCGCCATACAATTGGCGGAAGCGCTGCAATTCGCGCACAATTCCGGTGTACTCTATCAAAATTTTAAGCTGACCAACTTCCTGCTCGATAGTGAAGTCGGCGACGATATGGGCCGCCTGCATGTGCTGCTGGCCGATTTCGCGCTCACGGGAGACAACAAACATATATTGCGCACGCCGCAAACATTGCATTACCTTGCGCCGGAGCAATGGAGCGGCGAGTCGCTGCCTGCCTCGGATCAATATGGGTTGGCGGCTATTATTTACGAATTGCTCACGGGGCGACCACCCTTTCATGGCAACCAGGAACACCTGTTAAAGCATATGCACTTGAGTATGCAACCTCAACCTCCCAGCACTTTCCATACAGGTCTCTCCTTCTCGGCTGACGCGGCAATATTACGCGCTCTATCCAAAAACCCTCACGACCGCTTTAGCTCCGTTGCGGAATTCGCGCGCACGTTACGATCAGGCATGTAAACCGACAGCAATACGCTGTAACTTTTAGAGGTAGGACTAAGGTCTTCGAAAACGTGTGGCTTTCAGTTCAAGCCACCATGCTCATATCCAACGTTCCTGATGAATATTACCGAACAAGATTGGGCATGTCATTCTGAGCGCAGCGAAGAATC